>VBFZ01000127.1:14897-30497 GCA_005880805.1 Chloroflexota bacterium
TACGCGGTCGTCGGGCTGGACGCCAGGCGTCAGGTCGTCGGCCTGTTCCGGGAGGCGCTCGGCAGGCTCGGGGCGGTGCCGAATTCGGTGCTTGCTGAACGATCATCGGGACAGGTGCGGTTGGCCGGCCTGGTGGTCACCCGACAGCACCCGATGACGGCACGGGGGACCGTCTTCCTCGCGCTCGAGGACGAGACCGGGATGGTGAACGTGACCCTCTGGCCGGACACCTGGATGCGGTTCCGGGGTGTGGTCCGACGTTACGCACTCCTGCTGGTCGACGGGGAGCTGCAACGCGAAGGCAACGTGGTGAACGTCGTGGCGCACGACGTCCGCTCGCTCGTCGAAGAGGCACGAAAGGTGGGTGGGCCGGACACCGCGCCCGGGGTGCGGCATCTCGGCCACGCCGGGATGCGGCGGCTCGGTTAGGTCAGCGTCGCGCCCGAGCTGTCGACGGACGGGAAGTGGGCCGCTTCTGCGTTCCCTGCCTGGATCGTTGCGACCGGCGGGCGGCCGCGGCCTGATTGGAGTTGCGCAGGAAGCGGCGGTAGAACGCCGCGAACGACGCAACGAACGTCCCGAACAGCGGGAAGACGATGAAGAAGTTGAATAGAACGACGCTGACCACCTGCGACATCGTGAGCTCGGCTCCCGCCGGCAGTGGCGTGACAAGCACATAGATGGTCGTGAACACCGCGGCCTCGAGGCCGACGATCAGTCCGGCCAGCCAGGAGGCGCGCGGCGCGAGAACGCCGGCAAGGAACGGCCCGGCGAGAGGCGTCTGAAGGACAAACAATGCGACGATCGGACCGAGGCCGCTCGACAGCCCGCCCGGAATGAGCGCAATGACGCCGGCGATCGCGGTCAGCAGGCCCGGCACCCAGACCGCCCTCGTTCGGAGCACGAGGGTCGGCAGATAAGCCAGATCGCCGCGGATGTCCACCGGCGTTAACGCGGTCGTGAAGAGCGACAGGAAGCCCGGAGCCCTGATCCGCGGCCGGCTCGATTGCGCCGGCGCCGGCTCGGTCTCTTCGGCGTCGTCGGCCCGCGACTCGACCTCGGCGAGACGGGCGCGGTGCCGGCGGCGTGCCTCGGCTCGATCGGTTCGTTTGGCGCGCGCCACTTGCTCCTCTCGGTGACGGGTATGAGCATCGTAGTTGACGTCCCGGCGAGGCGCACCCCGGCGAACACGTCTGCTTGGTCGCCGATAAGCGCGAAGTGAGATCGCGGCTAGCCTCGGGTGAAGTGCGGGTGATCCGCGGGTGACCGGCGGGTGAGCCGCCGTTTGGGTCCGGATGAAGGCCGGTGAAGGCCGGTCCAAGCGGGCGGTGATGGCCGGCTGTTAGAACCTCACCACCGCTGCCACCCGTGCTCGCCGGGAGGTCATCCATGGATCGCGCCCGGCGTTCGGTTCCCGTGGCAACGCTGCTTCTGTTCGTCGCATCGGCGATCGCCCTGTCGCCCGGTGGGCCCGCACGCGAGGCCTCGCTGGCAGCCCTCGTGGCGTGGCCTCCGTCCTCCAGCCTGACGTTGGCGGAGGTCGTGACCGGGGGCACGTCGGCCTCCGATGAGTACGTCGAGGTGACCAACGCCGGGAGTGGAACTGCGGATCTGGCCGGCATGGAGCTCGTGTACGTCACCTCGTCGGGCGCCACGATCACGCGAAAGGCCGTGTGGACGACCGCCCGACCGATCAAGCCCGGCCAGCATCTCCTGATCGCAAACTCACTCGGCGTCTTCGCGGCGACGGCCGACGCGACGTACAGCGGCGGGCTGGCGGCAACCGGTGGTGCGCTCGCGCTTCGGGCGGTCGGTGGCTCACCCGTCGACGCCGTCGGCTGGGGTGACGCGGCGAATGCGTTCGTCGAGGGCAGCGCCGCGGCGGCACCTGCGGCGCGTTCGAGCATCGAGCGCAGGCCCGGTGGCACCGGCGGCAACGTCCAGGACACCAACGACAACGCCTCCGACTGGATGGCCAACGCCACTCCCGTGCCGCAGAACCTGGCAGCCGCGCCAGTTCCTGGTCCGCAGCCCACGCCGACGCCGACGACTCTGCCGACACCGACGCCCACGGCCCAACCGACGCCCGCTCCGACCAGTGAGCCGACTCCTACTCCCACGGTCGAACCGACGCCCACCGTCGAACCCAGGCCCACCGTCGAACCGACGCCGACGCCGACCATCGAACCGACACCGACACCGACCGTGGAGCCGACGGCCACACCGACCCCGACGCCAACGGCGCCGCCGTCGCCCACCGCTTCGCCTTCGCCGGACCCCTCGATCTCCATCGCAGAGGCACGATCGCTGCCTACCGGCACGGTCGCGACGGTCTCCGGAGTGCTGACCACGCAGCTCGGCGTGCTCGAGTCCGGCCGCACGGGGTTCGTCCAGGATGCGACCGCCGGGATTGCGCTCTACCTCGAGGCAGCGACGACCGGTGGCCTCGTGGCCGGAACGACGGTGACGGCGACCGGAGTCGTGGACGAGCGCTACGGACAGCGAACCCTGCGAGTGAATGAAAGCGCCGTCCAGGCTGTTGGATCCGGAGCCTTGCCGGATGCCAGGTCCGTCCAGACAGGTGTGGCAGGAGAGTCAGTCGAGGGGTCGCGTGTCGCCGTGGCAGGCCTCGTCGTCGAGGCGCCCTCGGCACTGAGCGACGGCCTGGGATTGATGATTAACGACGGGACGGGGCCGCTCCGCATCGTCGTGACCCCCGCCGCGCTGGGCAGCCAGGTCGTCGTGCGTGGGGGCAGTGTCATTGCGATCGGGCCCCTTGGACAGCGCGACTCGTCAGGCACCGGCCTCGCGGGATACCGCGTGTTTGCGAGCCTTCCGGGCGAGCTCGTCGTCGTGCCAACAGTCGAGCCATCGCCATCTCCCGAGCCGACGCTGCCGCCAAGCCCGACGCCCGAGCCTTCGATCCTGCCCTCGCCCGCGCCGTCAACCGGTCCGACGCCCACGCCGACGCCAGCTCCGACGCCGACGCCAACACCAACCCCGGGTCCGACGAGTGAGCCCGTTCTCGCCATCGCCGAGGCCCGTCTGATGCCGGTTGGAAGCGTGGTCACCATCCGAGGCGTGGTGACGGCGGAGGCGGGTCGAGTCGGAACTCCCCCGCTGTTCGCGATCCAGGACCCGACCGCCGGACTGCTCGTCCACCGGCCCGAGGCCATGGCTGGTCCCGCGAGAGGGACGTTCCTCGAAGTCACCGGCAAGCTCGCGGAGCCGAACGGTCAGCTGGAGGTTCGCCCGGAAACGTCCGCGTCGATCAGCACGCTCGGCCCGAGCGTCATGCCGTCCGCGCTCGCGATCCTTGCCACGCAGCTCGGTGAGGCCACCGAGGCCAGACTCGTGGTCGTCGAGGGGCTGCTCATTGAGACGCCCAGCAAGGCGTCGAGTGGCGACCTGACGACATATCTCCAGGACTCCACGGGCATGCGGGTCCGCGTGATGGCCGATGCCACCAGCGGGATCGCCAAGCCCGATCTGGCCAAAGGCCGGTCCTATCGCCTGACGGGAGTCGTCGGCCAGCGGGCAAGTCGCCGAGGCGCGCTCGACGGCTACCGCATCTGGATTCGTGACCGTCAGGACATCTCCCTGCTCGCCGGTGGCGGCTCGGGCGGCTCGTCGTCCGGGAGCACGGTCTCGATCGCCCACGCGCTCGTCGGAGGCAGGGGACCGATCACCGTCGAGGGCACGGTCACTGCCGGCCCGGCGTTGCTGGACGCAAGTGGCCGACGGATCGTGATTCAGGACAGCTCGGCGGCCGTTGAGGTGCGGCTCCCCGCCGATTCGAGCGCGCCGCGCGTCGGGCAGCGACTGCGGATCGCGGGAACGATGGGGCGAGCCTATGGCGCTCCGCGGTTGACCGCCGAGCAGATCGTCAGGTTGACCTCCGGAGCGGGAGTCCAGCCGCTCGAGCTGCGTTCCGCGCCAGGCACCGCCCACGAGTGGCGGCTCGTGCGGCTGGTCGGGCTCGTCACCGAGGTTCACAAGCTGGGCGAACGATGGCGTGCAGAGGTACTGATCGGCTCGGATCGGGTTCCCTTGATCGGGCTGCCGGGTTCACGCATTCCGTCCACGGCGATCCTTGAAGGGCGTCGAGCGCTGATCGTCGGGATCGTTCGCCGGCCCTATCCCTCGGCGAAGGACCGCCGGTTCGCCATCGTTCCGCGAAGCGCCGCCGATCTGACCATGGGTGCGGCCACTCCAGGCATCGCGGGCGAAGGCTCCGCGTCCGGCGCGGGGTCGAGCGTCGCGAGCGGTGGCGCGGGCTACGGCCTTGGCCCGACGAGCCCGGTCGATGTCGACCTGGGCCAGCTGGCCGAGCACTTCGGCGGGACCGTCCGCGTCGGCGGCTTGATCGAGAGCCTGAGCGCCGAGGGCGTCACCCTCGACGATGGGACGGGCACCGCCCTGATCGTCCTCGAAGGCGATGCTGCCGGGTTCCTGCCACTACTGCGACCGGGCGAGGCCGTGAATGCCATCGGGAGGGTCGAGGGCGACCGCGCCCATCCCCACGTCCTCGTGGCGGACGGAGCCGGGCTCGTCCGGGTCGGCGAGCTCGGCGATCTCCCGGCCGTCGCTCCCGAGCCGAGCCGGGCGGCCGACATCCCGGCTGACCACCAACCCGGCGGACACACCGCAGCGGGCGCGCTGCCGGACCTCGTTTCCGCCCCGACGGGTGCCGGCCTGGTGTCGCTGATCCTCGTGTCGTTCCTGTCCGTGGCCGTCACGCTCCTCCGGAGACGCAGGGTCCGCCGCGCCCTCGCCGCCCGGCTGGCCGAGCGTCTGGCCGCCATCAAGGCCACGCCGTCCACGCCATGGAGTGCCGGAGCGGGCCCGGGAGCCGGGATTCGGGCGAGGTCACACGGGTCCGTCGTGGGTGCCGAGACCCCGCCGTCGGAGCTCGGCCCACGTTCAGGCTGAACGTGGCTGAGCTTGACGCTCCGAAGAACGCAGGGCTATCCTCGGCCGAGTTTCGCGCCAGCGGAGCATCGAGCGAGGGACGAGGTTTTGCCGAACGCGGACATCCGCGTCGCCCTCCCGGTTGGAGAACGGCAGTACCACATCGGACTTGGCCCCGGAGAACTGGCCGAGTTCATCCTCCTCCCCGGTGACCCAGATCGGACCTCCAGAATCGCCACCCGGTTCGATTCCATCGAGCTGGAAGGGCGGCACCGCGAGTTCGCGTCGGCCACCGGCACCTACCGGGGCCAGCGCGTCTCGGTTGTCTCGACGGGCATCGGTACCGACAACGTCGAGATCGTGGTGGCGGAGGCGCTGGCGATCACGGAACATCCGACCTTCATCCGTGTCGGCTCCTGTGGCGCTCTCCAGCCGGAGATGCGCCTCGGGGACCTGGTGATCTCGACCGGAGCGGTCCGGCTAGAGGCCACGACGAGCTTCTTCGTCCACGACGGCTACCCCGCGGTCGCCGACCATCAGGCGGTCGTGGCGCTGATCGAGGCCGCAGCACAGCTCGGACACACCGCACACGTCGGGTTGACGGCTACGGCGCCGGGGTTCTTCGCTGCGCAGGGGCGCCCCATCCCCCAGCTTCCCATCCGTTACCCTGACCTCGCCGAAGAGATGACGCGCCAGCGCGTCCTGAACTTCGAGATGGAGGCATCAGCACTCCTGGTCCTGGCCGGACTGGCTCGCTGCCGGGCGGGCGTCATCTGTGCGGTCTACGCACAGCGAACGACCGGCGAGTTCGTGACCGGTGAGGCCAGGGATCGCGCCGAGGCGGCGTGCGTGGAGACGGGGCTCGAGGGGCTCCGGATCCTCGCCGAGATGGACCGCCAGGTGCTGGCATCGGCGGCGGATCGCTGGCGACCGTCGCTCTGGAACTGATCGAGGTCGCGGACACGGGGCAGAGGTTCCCGTGACGCCCCGCTGAGAGGAGGCACCGCCCAGATGGCCGAAGCCTATTGTGTCAAGGACAAGATGAAGGTCGAAGTCCAGAACCCGCAGCGCATCACGATGAAGAACGGCAAGACCGCGCTTCAGGGCACCTGTCCGAAGTGTGGTACGAAGGTGTTCAAGATCGGCGGCTGAACCGGGCATAGGAACTTCCGAAGGCCTCCGTCGGGCACGACGGGGGCCTTTCGTTTTTGAGCGCGAGGGTCCGGGGACCGAGCGATTGCCGGCGATCGGGACCGGGGGTCACGCAAAGGCCCTTTGCTAGAATGCCGCTGCGTCGTGGCGCCGGGCGTTGCCCGAGATGCCGCCGACGGCCGGGACCAGCCACCCAGACTGCCCACCTCGAGGTTCGCCCTGTCCGCACGACCCGTCCTCGCCCTCGACCTGGGCGGAACCCAGGTCCGCGCCGCCGTGATCCTTCCGGACGGCAGCCGGGTCGCGCGTATTGCCACCGAGACACCCAAGGCGAAGGGCCCCGATGCCGTCGTCGACGCCTGCGTCGAGGCCCTCCGCATGTCGCGGGCGCGCGCGCCGCGCAATCTGGCAGGAGCCATCGCGGGTGTCGGCGTCTCCAGCCCCGGTCCGATCGACCCCTGGCGCGGCGTGATCATTGAACCGCCAAACCTCGGGCCGGAATTCCACGACATCCCGATCGCGGCGCCCCTCGAGGCTGCGCTCGGACTGCCGACGTACCTCGAACGGGACACGAACGTTGCAGCCCTTGCCGAGCAATCGTTCGGCGCCGCGCGTGAATGCCCGGACTTCCTCTACATGACCGTTTCCACCGGCATCGGCGGGGCCATCGTGTCCGGCGGGCAGCTCCTGTACGGGCCGGACGCCACGGCCGGCGAGCTCGGACACGTGCCCGTCAACCTCGATGGCCCCGTCTGCGGCTGCGGTGGGATTGCCCATCTCGAAGCGTTCGCCGCCGGTGCGGGCCTCGCCAGGTTCGCCCGCGAAGCGGTCGAAGCCGGCACGAGCCACTTCCTTGCTCATCGCGCCGCGGAAAACGGGATCGACGCGCTCGGTGCCCACGACGTCGCGGATGGCGAGGATGCCGGCGACGCGGTATGCATGGCCCTCATGGGTCAGGCCCGGACCGCCTTCTCGGTCGCCTGCGCGGGCTACGTGAATATCTTCAACCCGAGGCTGATCGTCGTCGGCGGGACGATCGCCGATAAGCAGGGCGACCGGCTGCTCGGCCCGGCCCGCGATTACGTGGCTCGCTACTCGTTGAAGACACCTCGCCGCCGCGTCCAAATCGTCCCCGCCGAGCTCGGTGCGGACGTTTCGCTCGCGGGCGCTCAGCCGCTCGTGTCGATGCGGCTCGGCGAGGGCCAATGGCGCGCTGGTCGCGCCGATGTCACGGCAGCGGTCAGCGCTTGAGCAGGCCGGTGACGTCCCGTCCCACACCCTGAACCAGGAACGCAACCCCGGAGGTCACTAATGGCAGTTCGCGTAGGCATCAACGGCTTCGGCAGGATCGGCCGCCAGTCGCTCAAGGCGCTGATCGAGCGCGCGCCCGACGTCGAGGTCGTCGCCGTCAACGACCTGGTCGATACAAGCCTCAACGCCCTGCTGTTCAAGCATGACTCGACCTACGGGGCGTACCCGGGAACGGTCGATCACACCGACGATGCGCTGATCATCGACGGCCGGGAGATCAAGGTCCTCAAGGAGAAGGACCCCGCGGTGCTGCCCTGGGGCGATCTGGGCGTCGACATCGTCCTCGAGTCGACCGGTATCTTCACCGACGCCGAGAAGGCCCGGGCGCACATGGATGCCGGGGCCGCCAAGGTGATCATCAGCGCGCCGGCGAAGAACGAGGACATCACGATCGTCCTCGGGGTCAATGAGGACCGCTACGACCCCGCCGTTCACAACATCATCAGCAACGCCAGCTGCACGACGAACTGCCTCGCGCCGGCGGCCAAGGTCGTCCACGACCGGTTCACGATCGAGCGCGGCCTGATGAACACGATCCACAGCTACACGAACGACCAGCGGATCCTCGACGTCGCGCACAAGGATCCGAGGCGCGCGCGAGCCGCGGGCCAGAACATCATCCCGACGACCACCGGGGCGGCGAAGGCGCTCGCCCTGGTGATCCCCGACCTCAAGGGCAAGTTCGACGGCTTCAGCCTGCGCGTGCCCACCCCCACCGTCTCCGTCGTCGACTTCACCGCCGACGTCGCTCGCGCGACCACGGTCGACGAGGTCAACGCCGCGTTCCGGGAGGCGGCCACGGGCCCGCTGAAGGGGATCCTCGGGGTGTCCGACGAGCCTCTGGTCTCGAGCGACTTCCGGGGTGACAGCCGCTCCTCGATCATCGATGCCGAATCGACCATGGTGCTCGGCGGGACGATGGTGAAGGTCATCAGCTGGTACGACAACGAGTGGGGCTACAGCTGCCGCGTCGCCGACCTGATCGCCTTCGTGGGCGCGCGACTTCCCGTCGGGGAGGGGGCGACCGCCTAGCCTCAGCCCACCCGTTCCTTCGGCAAATACGCCATCGGCGCCAGACGGCGCCAGGGGGATATCGGTTCATGGACAAGCTCACGGTTCGCGACTTCGACCCCTCCGGACAGCGGATCTTCCTCCGCGTCGACTTCAACGTGCCGCTCGAGGACGGGAAGGTCACCGACGACTCGCGCATTCGCGCCTCGATTCCGACCATCCGCTACCTGCTGTCCCGCGGCGCCCGCGTCGTGCTCGCGAGCCACCTGGGCCGACCGGACGGGAAGGTCCAGGACGGCCTCAGGCTTCGACCGGTGGCCGAGCGCCTGACGCTGCTCATCCGTCAGAACGTGCCGGTCACCGGCGACGCGCTCGGGGTTGGCACGGAGGACGCGGTCAAGCGGTTGCGACCAGGCGAAGCGTTGCTGCTCGAGAACCTGCGCTTCCACCCCGAGGAGGAGAAGGACGACCCCGGCTTCGCGGCGAAGCTCGCGTCGTATGCGGACATCTATGTCAACGACGCGTTCGGGACCGCGCACCGCGCGCACGCCTCGACCGTGGGCGTGGCGAAGCTGCTGCCGGCCTACGCCGGGCTCCTCATGGAGCGCGAAATCACCATGCTCTCGAAGCTGCTGGAGGACCCCGAGAAGCCGTTCGCGGCGATCCTCGGCGGCGCCAAGGTCTCGGACAAGATCAAGGTCATCGACAACCTGCTCACGAAGGTCGATCTCCTGGTGCTCGGCGGCGGCATGGCCAACACCTTCCTGTTGGCGCAGGGAAAAACGATCGGCAAGAGCCTGGCCGAGCACGACCGCGTCGAGGACGCCCGCCGCATCCTCGCCGACGCGGAGAAGAAGGGCGTGCAGATCGTGCTGCCGGTCGACGTCATCGTCGCCAAGGAGGTCACGCGGGGGACGGAATACAAGACGCTCCTCGCCGAGAAGATCCCCGCCTCGTGGCACATCGTCGACATCGGCAAGCAGAGCCAGGCGCTGGTCGCGTCCGCGCTGGAGCCCGTTCGGACCATGTTCTGGAACGGCCCCGTTGGCGTCTTCGAGATCCCGGTCTTCGGGGCGGGCACGCGTTCGATTGCGCGGCTCCTCGCCGACAAAGCCGACGCTGGGGCGACGGTGGTGATCGGCGGCGGGGATTCCGTCGCGGCCATCCAACAGCAGGGCCTGGCGTCGAAGATGACCCACATCTCGACAGGTGGCGGCGCATCGCTCGAGTTCCTCGAGGGCCGCGAGCTGCCGGGGATCGCAGTATTGCTGGACCGACCGAAGCAGTCGGGCCGCGAGGAAGCGGGGGAGGACGAGGCGGTGGAGGCCGCCCGCCGCAAGCGTGAGCCGTCCGGGGCCAAGGCGTGAACACCACCATCGAGAGCGTCGACGCCCGCGAGATCCTCGATTCGCGGGGCAATCCGACGGTCGAGGTCGACGTCGTCCTGGCCGACGGGTCAGTGGGGCGGGCTGCCGTCCCGTCAGGCGCCTCGACCGGGGCCCATGAGGCCGTCGAGCTGCGCGATGGCGACAAGGCGCGCTACGGCGGCAAGGGCGTCCTGACGGCCGTGACAAACGTGAACGAGACGATCGCGCCCGCGCTGCTCGGCTACGACGCGGCCGACCAGCCGGGTATCGACGCCGTGCTCCTGGAGCTCGACGGCACGGCGAACAAGAGCGCCCTGGGCGCGAACGCAATTCTCGGGACGTCGCTGGCGTGCGCACATGCTGCCGCCGCCGCCCACGAGCTGCCGCTCTATCGCTACCTGGGTGGCGCCGGCACGCGTGTCCTGCCGGTCCCGATGTTCAACATCCTGAACGGCGGCAAGCACGCCGAGGACTCGACCGACTTCCAGGAGTTCATGGTCATGCCGTTGGGCGTGGAGCGGTTCTCGGACGCGTTGCGCGCCGGCGCGGAAATTTTCCACGCCCTCAAGGCCATCCTGCACAGCCAGGGACGGGCAACGGGACAGGGGGACGAGGGCGGTTTCGCGCCATCGCTCCCCTCGAACGAAGCCGCGGTCGAGGTTATCCTGCAGGCGATCGAGCGGGCCGGCTATCGGCCCGGCGAACAGGTCTCGCTCGCGCTCGACCCCGCGGTAAGCGAGCTCGTCGAAGGCGGCGGTGACGATGGGCCCGTCCGCTACCGGCTGGAGCGCGAGGGCCGGACGCTCGATTCAGACGGGTTGATCGACCTGTGGGCCGACTGGTGCGAGCGCTACCCGATCGTCTCGCTCGAGGACGGCCTGGGCGAGGACGACTGGGACGGCTGGCAGCGCCTGACCGAGCGTCTCGGCTCGCGTGTCCAGCTCGTCGGTGACGACCTGCTGGTCACGAATCCGGAGCGAATCGCCCGCGCGATCGACCTCGGCGCGGGGAACGCCGTCCTGGTCAAGCTGAACCAGATCGGGACGCTTAGCGAGACACTCGAAGCGATCGCGCTGGCCCGCCGCGCGGGCTGGGCGGCCGTGGTTTCCCACCGCTCGGGTGAGACGGAGGACACGACGATCGCCGACCTGGTGGTCGCCGCCGGTACCGGGCAGATCAAGACCGGCGCCCCGTCGCGCTCTGAGCGCGTGGCGAAGTACAACCGGCTGCTGCGCATCGAGGAGGAGCTCGGCGAAGGGGCGCGCTACCTGGGGAGGGCCGCGTTGTCGACGGCCTCCCGGAGTCCGGATCCCGCGTCGGCTCCGTCGAGCTCGCGAGTTCCAGCCCCGGCGTGACCAGGTTCATCGACCAGGGGGCCGTGGCGGCCGCCGGGGTGGGCGTCGGGATGGCTCTGGTCACCGCGGTGAGCTTCCTGCTGGTCATTCCCATTGAGCCCATCTACTGGGTGATCGCCCCGATGGCGGGCATCCTGATCGGCTACTACGCGAACCAGCGATCCGGACGGGGACGAGGGAGCTGGCGGAGGATCGTGGCGAACGCCGTCTTCGCCGGGCTGGCGACCGGGCTGGCCGTGGCAATCCTGCTCGTCGGCGTGAAGGCGCTCTTCTTCACGGCCGACAACGGGTTCCGTGATCTGAGCCAGGGCGGCCAGCTCAGCTGCACCCCCGGCGCCGATTGCGTCTACGCGCGCTACCTCGCACAGGAAGGCGGCCGTGCGCGACTTGAGGCGGCGGGCATCACGGATGCGGCCTCGTTCGCCGCGTTCTACTGGAACCAGCAGCTCGGGACCGCAGGCCGTCTGCTGTTGGTGACCATCGCCGGCAGCCTGCTCGGTGGCGTCCTTTACGGCCTGGCCGGCCCGAAGCCGACGCCGGGCCCGAAATCGGAGCTGGCGACCGGCCGAACCTGAGGGAGCAGCGGCCGAACCTGAGGGGTCAGGCCTCGGGCTTCTTCCGCGGTCGGCTTTGGGTCTTCGGCTGGGTTGCCTTCGCGGCCGGCCGTGAAGGTTTGGCGGCAGCGGGGCTTCGAGTTGCGGCAGTCCGCGAGGAGCGGGCGGTAGTGGTGGCGCCTTCGGCCGAACCGGCGGCGGAGGATCGCCCAGCAGCCTCGGTGCGAGCCGTCTTCGACAGCGCCGCGCGCGCCTTGCCGGCTGCCGTCTGAGCACCCTTGGCCTTGGTCGCCTTGGCAGCGGCGACACGTGCCTTGGCGGCTTTCGATGCGGCGGCCCGACCGGTCGTTTTGGAGGCCGCGGCCTGAACGGGTGCGCCGCCCAGGGCATCGTTGACCTTCAGCGCCAGGCGCGACTTGCGTCGCGCGGCCGCGTTGCGGTGGATCGCGCCGGTCTTGGCCGCCTTGTCGAGCGCGCTCATCGCCTCGGCAAGCGCGGCCGCCGGGTCGACGCCGTCGGGGCTGGCAGCGATGCGCAACGCGCGGGCCACGAACGTCTTGGCGGCACTCCTGCGCGGCGTGTTGATGGTTTCGCGGCGGTCGGCCGTGCGGACGCGCTTGAGGGCTGACGGCGTGCGTGCGCCGGTCCAGCCGCGGGGCTTGGTTGCCAAGTTGAGACCTCTGGTTGGGCAGGTGTCGGCGGCGGCGCCTCGGAGCGGAGTGTGCCTCGGGCGCGACGGTGCATGGTAGCAAAGGGTCCGGCTCCGAGCGACCGAGCTGACCACGGGCGAGGTCAGGCCCCGCGAGACCGAGCGCCCATGCAAGACTTTCGGCCGTGGAGGCGATCCTCGGTGGGGCGCTGGCGGCTCTCTGCTGGGCGGCCTCGGTCATGTCGTCGTCGAGGGGCGCGAAGCTGATTGGTGCCTGGCCGATGCTCGGCGGCGTCATGCTGGTCGGCTTCGCTGTCTGCCTCCCGGTGATCGCCGCGACGGGCCTCGGTCCGAACCCCACGACCGGGCAGATCGGATTGCTCGTCGCAGCGGGCATCAGCAACATCGTCGGGCTGCTGTTCGCCTACGCAGCGCTGCGCGTCGGCAAGGTCGCGGTTGTCGCCCCGATCCTGTCGACAGAGGGCGCCCTTGGGGCGCTCATCGCCATTCTGGCCGGGGAAGCCCTCGCGGCCGGGACGGCGATCCTCCTGGCCATCATCGCGGCCGGCGTGATGCTGACCGCGGCCGAAACCGAAGCGGTCGAGGCCACGATCGGAGCCCTGGAAGGTCCCGACCAGCGAGCGATCACACTGCGGGCGGCCCTCCTGGCAACCGCGGCCGCACTGTTCTTCGGCGTGAACCTCTACGTCACCGGCCGCATTGGCGTCGAACTGCCGATCGCCTGGGCCGTCATCCCGGCCCGCTTGGCCGGTGTCACCCTGGTTGCGTTGCCGCTCCTCGCGACAAGCCGCCTGACCGTCACGCGAGAGGCGCTTCCGTTCGTCGTCACCGCAGGCGTCCTGGAGGTGGTCGGCCTCGCTGCATTCGCCCTCGGGGCCCGCGGGAGCATCGCGATCGCCTCCGTAATCGCATCGCAGTTCGCGGCGATCGCCGCCCTCGTCAGTGTTGCCCTCTTCGACGAACGTCTGGCTCGTCACCAGCTCGCCGGCGTCACGATCATCGCGAGCGGCGTCGCCCTATTGACCGCCCTCCAGGCATGAGCGAGCGTGAGGAAAGCGTGCGCGTGCGCCCCTCCGTATAGTCACTCCACGCCCGTCGCCGGCAACCTGCCGCCGACACAGGCCCGACGTATTCCCATGCTGGTCTCGAGGGGGACATGTCCAACCAGGAAGTGCTGTCGACCGATTGCGTCGACTGGCATCCCTGATCCGAATCGCGCGTCGCGCTGCCTCGCCCGGATGACTCCCAGAACTTCGCGAACGAGTGGGATCCGAGCGCCCGGCCTTCCGCTGCTCGTGCGCACCCGCTTGCAACCGCCCGTCCTGCACGCATACACGGTTGCGCGGCCCCGACTCGCGTCTCTGCTGGATAACGCAGCCGCATATCCCCTCGTCCTTGTCACCGCCCCGCCCGGATTCGGAAAGACGACTGCGATCACCGCCTGGCTTCGCGAAACTGGGCGACCGCACGCGTGGTTGTCGGTCGAGCCGTCCGAGAACGATCAGGTCCGGTTCGCCACGTACGTCGTTGCTGCGATTCGCCGCGCGCGCCCAAAGCTCGGCGCCGCTGCTCTTGCCGCTCTCCAGGACCCGAATGTCGATGTCGTCCAGAGCGTTGTACCCGCGCTGCTCGACGACATCTCCCTGGATAGCGGTCACCTCACTGTCGTCCTCGACGATTACGACGCGATCGCGAGCGACGCCTGTCACGCGTTCGTCGCGGCGATTCTCGACGGCGCACGCCTGTCGATCGTCATCTCTTCACGCCTGGTCCCGCCGCTCGACGTCGGTCGCCTCCGCTCTGAGGGCGGCGTCGCGGAAATCGGCGCGGCGGATCTTCGGTTTTCGGAAGCAGAGGTCGGCGAGTTCCTGACTCGGGCGCTCGGTGCTCAAGTTGACCGCGAACTCGTGGCTGCCGTGGCGCATCGAACGGACGGGTGGCCTGCCGCACTCAACCTCGCGGTCCTGGCCATCCGCGGCAAGGGCGGACCGGAGGCGCTGCGACACTTCCGCGGCTGGCACCCATTCTTCGTCGACTATCTCCGGGACGAATTCCTCGCGTCGCAACCGCCACACGTGAGTGAGTTCCTGAGTGACACCGCTGTGCTCGAGCGACTCAGCGGCCCCTTGTGCGACGCGGTGACCGGCAGGGACGACAGCACTGCCCTGCTGCAGGCGCTCGAGCGAGGCTATGCCTTCGTGTCGAGCCTCGACCAACGGCACGAGTGGTTCCGGTATCACCCGCTATTGCGGGAGGCGATGCAGAACGAGTTAAGGAGGTCGAAACCCAGCCGGGTTCCTGTTCTTCTTGACCGCGCTGCGCGATGGCACGAGGCAAACGGGACACTCGACGAGGCATCGCGGTACGCGCTTCAGGCCGGGAACCACGAGTTTCTCGGTCGTCTGATCGCGCGGCATTACCTGGTCTTCATCCGGGGCGGCCACCAATCCGACCTCCGTTCGCTGCTCGACGCCGTCGACTTGGAACGTCTCGGCCTTACGCGCGCCGCAGTGGGGTTCGTCGCGGCGCTCGAGGCTGGGCTGGCGGGCAGCAGCGAAACGGAGGTCGAGCGGCACGTCGCCGAATTCGAGGCGGTCGGTTTCGGTGATGTCCTGCCGACCGGCATTCCGTCCGCGGAAGCGGGCGCCCTCTTCGTTCGCGCGGCCTTTCTCCATGGCGACCTGAGTCGGCCGCGTGCCGCTGGCGAGCGCGCGATCACAGGGTGGCCGGACAATCGCTACCTGGACGGCATCGGCCGTGTCGCCATCGGGTACTCCCATTACCTCTCGGGGCAGCTGGACGCCGCGCGGGTGGTCCTCGCGCCGTTTGGCCTGACGTTCGACGCCCGACGTCCGCTCATCAGCATCTTCGGAGTCAGTGTCAGGGCGTTGCTCGAGGTGGCTGCCGGCAACGTCCGGGCCGGCCTCGTCGCAGCCCGCAGCGCGTACCGGGCCGCTGGACGGTCGGGCCTCACGGATCGAGTTTCCACGGCTATCGCGCACGAGGCACTCGCGGCCGCCCTGGCGGCGAGCGGTGATGAAACGGGGGCCTTGCCTCTCATTGAGCGAGCCGTGCAGTTGACCAGCCCCAATCAGCCGCTCCAGCGCGCCTCAGCGCTGCTCACCCGGGCAACCATCCTGGCTGGGATCGGCGACCGAGATGGGAGCATCGCCTCCGCCGCCGAGGCAAGAACGCTCGTCCTCGCGAGCCGCGATCCGGGCGCTCTCCCAATGCGCGTCGAGGCCGTCATGCAACCGCTGATGGCTTCC
>VBFZ01000133.1:0-5037 GCA_005880805.1 Chloroflexota bacterium
GACCGAGGAGGAGACTCGCGCCTGGCTCGCACCACTGCTCGCGAGCGGCGAGGCACCACCGATCATCGAGCACAACGCTCGAGCGGTCGGCACCGATCCGGTCAGCTACCTGGCCGAGGGGGTCGGCTTTACCTCCTACGTGCGCGACGGTGGCGTCGTCTATCACACGTACTCCACGACTGCCCGCGGGCTGGAGTTCCTGATGGGCTACTACCCGATCCTCGACCGGGCGCCCAACGGTCGCGACGAAGGTCCGGCCTTTCAGACCTGGCTCCGACGCCACGACGAGTACAACAGCACATACAACGAGGGACGCTTGGGGCGAGGCTAGCTCATGTTTGGCGGGGCTCCTCGCACGCGTCTGTGTCGAATGCGATGCCCGTCGTCGGGGAGGTCAGATGGAAATCCAGACTCTTCGGCCCACTAGCAAGGCTTCTCCCGACATCTTCACGGGCGACGCCTGGATCGACGTGATCGTGCGCGGCGAGGAGCCCTCGCGCGTGCGTGTGAGCGTCGTCCGCTTCGCGCCGGGGGCACGCAACGCATGGCATGCCCATGCGATGGGCCAGACCTTGCACGTCACCGAAGGCCTTGGCCGAGTCCAGTCGCGAGGCGGCGAGGTCGTCGAGATTCGGCCGGGCGACACAATCCAGACGCCGGCCGGCGAGTGGCACTGGCACGGTGCGGCGCCGGACCAGTTCATGACCCACCTAGCCATCTGGGAGGCGCCAGCCGAGGGGCCCGAGAGCGAGTGGGGCGAACACGTCGGGGACGCCGAGTACCTCAGGACGCCTGGAGCCCCCGCCGGACATGAGGTTTCCCGATGACCGCGTGGGAGGCAGACGAGCTAGCCAGGATCGGCAACGATGAAGAACTCCGCATCGCATCGCGCCGATCCGATGGCAGCCTCCGGCCGTTCGTCACGATCTGGTTCGTGCGCCTGGGGGACGACCTCTACGTGCGCTCCGCCTACGGCTGGGACAATCCATGGTTCCAGCGCGCGCTGCGATCGGGCGCAGGGCGCATCCTCGTGGGTGGCCTCGAGCGCGATGTGTCGTTCGAGGAGCCCAGGCCTGAAGTCTCGGATGGCGTGACCGCCGCCTACCACGCGAAGTACGACCGCTACGGCACGCGGATGGTCGGCACCGTAGTCTCGCCTGAGGCCGTCCGGTCGACCTTGAGACTGGTGCCCCCGGGATAGGTCCGGACCGTTGGCCGCCGACTTCCGGCGCGGCCAGGTGGGTCAGGGCCGGTTCGAGAGGACCTCGCGCAGCTTCGCGGCGAATGCATCGGGTTCCTCGGTCTGGCCGTACTCGCCGCCGAGGAAGCCGCCATGGCCACCGGGGAAGATCACCGGCTTCGATCCGAGACGTTCGGCGACGACCGCCCCCGCGCGGTTGGCCAAAGTGCCGCCCGAGGTTGCTCCGACCGCCATCACGATCCGCGTGGGCGCTGCGCGGAGCGCATGGAAATCAGGCTGGTAGTGCATGCCAGAGTTCCAGTTCTGCCCGAGCAGGGGGTCGTTCCGCGACCCGTCGTCTTCGGTCGGCAGCCCGAACATCGCGGGATCCGGAGGAGCCTGATTCGCGAAATCCGCCGGGACAGGTCCTTCGTGGCTCGCGAGCGCGATGAACTTCGCCATCGCCGGGCCGACGCCACTCCGCAGGTACGTGTCGTGGATGTTTGCGGCAGCGGCCAGCACCGCCTCACGATCGGGCAAAACCTGGACCGCAGGTGGCTCGTGGGCCACGAGCAGGCGGATCTGCTCCGGGTGACGGGCGACGAGCTCGAGGGCATTGACGGCCCCGCCGCTCGTCGCGAAGAGATCCACGGGCCGAGTGCCAGTCGCCGAGATCAGCCGGTGCAGGTCGTCGGCGTGTTCCTCGGGCGTGGACTCGGCCGACTCATCGGTCTTTCGGCTTCGCTCGACGCCTCGCGGGTCGTAGGTCACGACTGTTCGGTCAGTGAAATGACGGGCCAGGGTGCCAAATCCAGCGGCACCCATCGGCGAGCCGATGAGCATCAGGACCGGTTCGTTGCTGGCCTCGTTGCGCCGGACGTCGTATGTCAGGATCGCGCCCGGCACGTCGAGAGTCCGACTCGTCGCTTCGACCGTTGCTTCGGTCATTGGTCTGCTCCTCGCGGGTGCTGCCTGGTTAACAGACTCACTCGGAGGGTAGGACTCATCGGGGATCAGCGCTCCGATACAGCGAGGCGAAGGCCGAGCCCGACGCACCGTTCCCGTGGCTTCAGGCCTTGGTAGGCCGCGCGCACCAGGCGGTCGGATCGGCCACGCTTGGGTCGACCGTTATCCAAGCACCCCGCGGTCGCGGAGGATCGTTGTCACCCTTTCGACCGGAAGCGCGGGTGACCGATGTCCGCGGAAGCCGACCATCTCGTCGTTCACGACAAGGCAGTTCACGACGGCCTCCTCGGTCGCTTCAACGACTGCCTCGAAGAAGGGGTTGAGAAAGCCCCACGGGATGAAACGAAGTTCGTCGTAGCGGCCGGCCGCCTCGGGGTAGAGGGTTCGATAGCCGGGCGTGATCCCGCCGGCATTCGCGACAGAGCCGGCTAGGAAGAGGTCGCCCGAGAAGTGCGACCCCGTTGTCCCGGTACGGGCCAGGCCGAGCGTCACGCGACGCGCGAGGGCGCGGCACTGGTCCGGCAACAAGGGCGCATCCGTCAGCACGACGCCGATGCACGACCCGGCGCCCGGCGGCGTCGCGAAGAAATCCGAGATCGGATCGTCGTCAGCCAGGTCGGAGCCGACCCGAACGCCGGCGATGACGAGCTCCCGGCGCTCGCCGAAATTCGCCTGCAGGAAAACCCCGACGGTGTAGGTCGACCCGGCGTATTCGACGAGCCGCGAAGAGGTGCCGGATCCACCCTTGTACGAGTAGCAGTTCATACCGGTCCCACCGCCGACCGACCCCTCCCTCACCGGCCCGGTCGATGCCGCCTCCAGCGCGGCCACGACGCCGTCCTCGGTGACGTGGTGGCCGTTGATGTCGTTGAGGTAGCCATCCCAGGTCTCTGCTGCGACCGGCAGGAGCCAGGCCTCCGCGATGCTTTGGTGATGGAGCGCGGTCCACGCAATGACTCCCGCGTGGGCGACGCCCACGGCGTGCGTGTTCGTAATGCAGATAGGACCGCTCAGCTGGCCGGCTTCGGAGATCCACGAGACGCCGGTCATCTCACCGTTGCCGTTCTGGTTGTGCGTGCCGGCGGCGATCGGATCGCCGGGTTTCGCCGATCCCCTCGGGTGGATCGCCGTAACCCCGGTCCGCACATCCGGTCCCTCGATCCGGGTCCAGTAGCCGAGCTCAACCCCGGGCACGTCGGTGATCGCGTTCCACTGGCCGGGCGTGCCACCGAACGGAATCCCCAGGGCACGCGCCCGGGGCCTTCCATCTACCTTGGCCAGGCTCGTTTCCCGAGTCATGTCGCTGGCCTTCGCGAGGCTCGGATCTCGAGGTCCATCAGCGGCCCGGTTCCATCTGCCGCGACCTACGACACCATCGCCGCCGACTTCACCGGGATCGGCTCTTCAACCGTCTCGTCGCGGAGTGGCTCCCTGAGGGTCCAGGCGCGTCCACCCTGAGGCAGGATCACCACCGCCCAGTAGACAAGCCCGATCACAACGGTCGCACCGGCAACGAGGAGCGACTGGGTCGTCTGCTGGAGCGCCACGTAACCGGTGCCGAGGAAGCCCAGGATCGGCGGAAGCGGCCACAGCGGCATGCGGTAGGGCGCGTTCGCGGTCGCGCCGCTGATGCGGCCGACGAGCGCCGCGACCGTGATCAGCCAGTACCAGGCAACGAGATCGGCGCCGGTCAACGCGATGAGCGTGTTCAGGTCCACGGCCAGGCAAAGGACGGCACCGAGGATGCCGACGGCGGCGGTGGCTACCCACGGGACGTGCCTCTGGCTGTGGACCGTTGCAAGCCACGTGTTGATGGCGCCGGGCCACGCCCGGTCGCGGGCGGAGGAATAGAGAATGCGACCCGAAGCGAGCACGATCGCGATCGTGGCGTTGAAGATCGCGAGCGCCACGGCGAGCGACACCAGCGTCTCGACGGTCTGCGACGACGTGGCGTTCAGGAAATCGATCATGGGTGCAGAGCTCGCCGTGATCGCCGCGAGATTCGGAGCTCCGAGCAGAACGGCTGTCGTGGGGATGATCTCGGCGAGGACGGTGATCACAAGAGCCCACAGGATCGCGGTTGCCAGGTGTCGGCTCGGGCCACGTGTCTCTTCGGAGTAGTAGACCGCGCTGTTGTAGCCGTTGTAGGCGAAGATTCCGGTCGCTGTCGCGGTCAGGATGATGCCGAACGTCACCGGGTTGAGGCTCCCCGAGGCGTCGCCAACAACCCAGCTGCTGAACAGCTGGCCGACGCGATCCGCGTGGAAATTGACGATGCCAAGCAGCGTCAGAACCAGGAGCGCAATCAGCTCCAGCGCAAGAAAGACGCCCGTGATCCAGGCGTTCGTGCGGATCCGCAGCAGGGCGACCGCCCCGGCTGCCAGGCAGACGACGGCCCCCGCGATCCGCGTATCCACGGTGACGATGTTCGCGATGTACTGGGAGGTGCCCAGCGCGATGACGGCCGGAATGGTGGCGGTCGTCGCAACCATCAGCGCAAACATCGCCATGCTCAGCGGCCCACCCGCCCTGGCCCACGGTCCCTTGAACGCATGCCAGACGAGGGCGTAGTCGCCACCGGTGATCGGGAAGGCTGTCGTCAGCTCGGCCCAGCAGAAGGCCATGAACACCCCGATGATCCCGGCGAACAGCATCGCGAGGAATGCGCCGGTCCCCGCCGTGATGATGGCGAACGGGACGATGATGAACACGGACGACGCCGGTGTGATGCCGGACAAAACGATGACGATGTTGCCCAGGATGCTGAGTTCGCGGCGGAGTTCCTGGACATACCGCGAGGGGACCGCCTCGGCGGCCTGCTGACTCATGACCGTGCCCTCCTATCCGGCGGACGTCTGCTGGCCATCCTGCGCAGACCGCCGGATTTGGCG
>VBFZ01000133.1:5060-9821 GCA_005880805.1 Chloroflexota bacterium
TGTGGTCGTTCCCGGTCCGGGAGTCAATGGCCGCGATCATGAAGAAACGCAGAAGATTTCACCTCGGTCGCAGGGTTGTGTGCGCGGCGCCCCGCGCCCCGACGGACCTGGCCCGGGTGTGCATCTCACGTCGCCGTGTAGCCGCCGTCCGCGAGATACGTGGCACCCACCACGAAAGAGGCCTCGTCCGAGGCCAGGAACAGGGCCACGTTTGCCATTTCGCGAGGCTGTCCTATGCGGCCGATCGGCGCCCAGGCCTGGTTCTCGGCCTGCCTGCGGGCGGGATCGGGAGCCGTTTCGACCTCTCGCCGCAGCAGCGGGGTGTCGGTGACGCCAGGGCAGAACGCATTGACCCGGATGTTGTGCCCGATGAGGTTGACGGCCAACGATTTCATGAGCATGTGGAGCCCGCCCTTCGATGCGTTATATGCGGGCGCGTTCGGATCGGCCAGGAACCCCATTTCGGAGCCGGTGACAAGGATCACGCCGCCACCCTGCCGCTTCATGAGCGGGACGATCGCCTTGGACAGCAGGAACGTGCCCTTGAGGTTGACGTCGATGACGCGGTCCCATTCCTGTTCCGGCAGCAGCTCGATCGATTCGACGATCGATGGGATACCGGCATTGGAGACGAGGATGTCGATGCGGCCGTACTCCGCCAGCGTCGCTTCCACCACTTGCCGGACCTCAGTCCAGCGGGACACGTCGCCTGACGCGGAGATTGCCGACCCTCCACGCTCACGAATCCCGGCGACAACCCGCTCGGCTGACGCCCGGTCGATGTCGTTGATTGCGACTCCTTCCTCCGCGAAGAGCTCGGCGACTGCCTGGCCGATGCCTGATCCTGCCCCAGTCACGAGCGTGGCCTTCCCATCAAGGCGTCGCATGGCAGATACCTCCAGGATTTAGCGTCCGTCCGCCGCTCTTGGCCCTCGGTCCACCGGCCACGGCGCATGACAATCTCCAGCATCGCCCTTTGAGGAGTGGGCGGTGCGAGCGTCCGGCTCGGACAGCGCGGGCGACGTCCTGACCGCTGCCAATGTCGAGAACTGTCGCTCGGCTTCGTTCAGGGGGTGAACGTGCCACGCTTTGGCACATCACTCGGAAGCGAGGAATGAAAATGCCCCGGTACCTGTTGGCGGTCAATTTCGAGAGTGGCGTCGTCGACACGCCGATGGAGGAGTGGAAGCCCGAGGAGATCACTGCGCACCTGGACTATTACAAGGCGCTCAATGAGGAGCTGGTCGAAAGTGGCGAGCTCGTCCGAACAGAGGTTCTCGCCGGCCCCGACCTGGCCAAGATCGTGACCTCGGATGGGACCGCGCCGGTCGTGACCGACGGGCCGTTCCAGGAGTTCAAGGAGTGGCTAGCGGGCTACCAGATCGTCGACGTGGACTCGGAGGCGCGCGCGATCGAGATCGCGGCGAGGGTCTCAGCCGTTCCTGGTCCGGGCGGGCGCCCGACCCAGCAGCCGATCCAGGTCCGCCAGGTCATGGACGAGGCGCCGTCCGACGTCGCCGAGATGGAGGGGTACCTCCAAACGGCTGGTGGCCGGCGCTGACCTTCCCCCGACCGTCGAGGACCTGCTGCGCGACCTTGCGCCGCAGGTCCTTGGCGTGCTCGGCCGTCGGTTTGGCGACTTCGACGCAGCCGAGGACGCGGTCCAGGAGGCGCTGCTTGCGGCGGCCACCCGCTGGCCCGCCGACGGGATACCCGAGCAGCCGCGAGGTTGGCTTATCCAGACGGCCGCGCGGCGGCTCATCGATCACCGCCGGAGCGAGCAATCACGACGGGATCGCGAAAGCCGGGCCGCGGTGCTGGAGCCGCCATCGCCGGATGTTCCCGAGCAGGATGACACGCTGATCGTGCTGTTCATGTGCTCCCATCCCACGCTCACGCGCGCCTCGGCCATCGCCTTGACCCTGCGAGCCGTGGGCGGGCTCACCACGGCCGAGATCGCCAGCGCCTTCCTCGTCGGCGAGGCGACCATGGCCCAACGAATTTCGAGGGCCAAGCAGACGATCAAGTCGTCCGGCGTGCCGTTCGGGATGCCAACGCCGGAGGAACAGGCGACGAGGGTCCGCAGCGTCCTCCATGTGCTGTACCTGATCTTCAACGAGGGGTATGCGAGCAGCAGCGGGCCGGAACTCCACCGCGTCGAGCTTTCCGAGGAGGCAATCCGGCTGGCGCGGATGGTCCACCGGGTTCTGCCGGATAACCCCGAGATCATGGGTCTGCTCGCGCTGATGCTCCTCATCGACGCCAGACGGCCAGCGCGGACGACTGCCTCGGGCGATCTGGTCCCGCTGACCGAGCAGGACCGCAGCCTGTGGGACGGCACGCTCATTGCGGATGGGCTTGGCGTGCTCGATCAGGCGATGAGCAAGGGGGCCGTCGGCGAGTACCAGATCCAGGCCGCGATCGCGGCGCTACATGATCAGGCCGCAACGGCGGAGGACACCGACTGGCCGCAGATCCTCGCGCTGTATGGGTTGCTGGACCGAATGACCGGCAATCCGGTCGTGACGCTCAATCGGGCCGTCGCCACGGCCATGGTTCACGGCCCCGCGGCGGGTCTTTCAGTGCTCGACACGGTGGACGAGCGCTTGGCGGGTCACCACCGCCTCGACTCCGTCCGGGCGCACCTCCTCGAGATGGCGGGGGACACGGAAGCGGCGTTCGCGATGTATCGGGCCGCGGCGAACCGGGCCACCAGCCTGCCCGAACGGCGCTACCTGGCCAGGCAAGCTGCCCGCCTCAAGACGAGCGTCCACGAGACGCCGTCGCGGGTCGACGTCCGGGGCTAGTCGGGCCCCTGCGTCGCGGTGGCAGGGACCGCGGCGTCGGCCAGGGCGAGGATTTCGCGTGACGCTTCCTTGAGGGGTGCCAGTTCCGGGCCGCGCAGGATGTAGCCATAGTTCCCGATCGCGGCCGCGAAGACGTCCTCGATCGCCGCGTGGTGCACGAGCTGGCTTCCGTAGGCCTGCATGACCTGGTCGTGGCTGAGACGGTAGGCGCGGCCGTGCTTGCGCCCCGCCCAGTAGCAGTAGTTGGCTCGGCTGGGTCGCACCTCGGTCGTTCCTCGGACGACGACCTCGGCCCAGGCGCGGTAGATGTCCATGTCGTTCGCCCAGTTCCACATGTCGATACGTGACGCACGTTCGGTACTAGGCCCTGCGCTAGCCGCGAATGTCGACGAGGCGGCATCATTGACGCCGCCGGGAAGCGGGGGGCGTAGCCGGCAGCCGCTGTGACCCAAGTCGAGCCGGGAGCGTTGCCGAAGTGGCTGGTTCGGTCCATCAGGAAATCGTGGCTCGCGGGGACGCCTCTGAAGCGTCCGCGGACGCCCGTTCGCAGACCCTGACGTTCCTCTTCACGGACGTCGAGGGCAGCACGAAGCTCTGGGAGCAGTTCCCCGACGCGATGAAGCGCGCGCTGGAACGGCACGACGCCATCCTCCGTTCGGCGATCACGAACGCGAACGGCACCGTCGTCAAGGCGACCGGCGACGGGATGATGGCCGTCTTCGCGTCCGCGGCCGGCGCCCTGCAGGCGTGCCTCGACGCGCAGCACGGGCTCCGCGACGAGCCATGGCCCGACATCGGGCCCCTTCGCGTGCGCATGGCCCTTCACTCCGGTGAAGCGGAGACTCGTGGCGGCGACTACTTCGGGCCGGTCGTGAACCGCACCGCCCGGATCATGGCCGCGGGGCACGGCGGACAGGTCCTGCTGTCGGCTTCGGCTGCAGCGCTGGTCGTCGACCAGCTGCCCCACGGGGTATCCCTTGCCGACCTGGGCGAGCACCGGCTCAAGGACCTTGAGCGACCCGAACGTCTCTTCCAGCTGGTCCATCCCGACCTGGCCATGGAGTTCCCCGCTCTTTCGACCCTCAACCGGCGGCCGAACAACCTCCCGACGCAGACGTCGGCGTTCGTGGGGCGGGAGGCCGAACTGTCCGAGATCCGGCGGCGTATCGAGGATGTAGACGTCCACCTCCTCACGCTCACGGGGCCGGGCGGCACGGGCAAGACGCGGCTCGCCCTGCGTGCCGCCGCCGATGAGGTGGACCGCTTCGAGGACGGCGTCTTCTTCGTGGACCTCGCGTCCGTGACCGACATCGATTCCTGCCTCGCGTTGATCGCCCGCGTCGTGGGCCTGAGCGAAGCCCGCGAGAGATCACTCCTCGACGAGCTCAGGCGACACCTTCGCGGCCAGCGCGTCCTGCTGGTCCTCGACAACTTCGAGCACGTGCTCGCGGCAGCGCCGCGGTCGTCACCAGCCGCGAGGCGCTGCACGTTCGCGGCGAGAGCCTGTATCCCGTGCCGCCGCTCTCGCTGCCACGCGACCGGTCCGCCGCTGCCTCCGCGGACGAGTTGGGGCGCTTCGAGGCGATCCAGCTGTTCGTGGAGCGTGCCCGGGCGATCCGCCCGGACTTCCGACTGACCGACGACAACGCCCGCGCCGTTGTCGAGATCTGCCAACGCCTCGATGGGCTGCCGCTCGCGATCGAGCTGGCGACCGCGCGCATCAACCTGTTCTCGCCGGAGGCCCTCCTGGAGCGGCTGGGAAGCCGCCTCAAGATGCTGCGCAGCGGTGCGCGCGACCTGCCCGCCCGCCAGCAGACGCTGCGTGCAACGATCGAGTGGAGCTACCAGCTGCTCGGGCCGAGCGAGCAGCGGCTGTTCGAGCTTCTGTCGGTCTTCTCGGGGGCAACCTTCGACGAGGTCGAGGTCGTCGCCGGAGCCGTCGACACGATCACCG
>VBFZ01000134.1 GCA_005880805.1 Chloroflexota bacterium
CGTTGACCGCAAGGCCGCCATACGCCTTGTGAGGGGCGCCAAGGACCAGGATCTCGCTCTCGCGAACGACCGTGTCAAGGTCGACCAGCCGCGAGTCGACGACGTACGGGTCGGTGCACAGGACGCGGGCGCCGGCCCAGCCCAGCAGCTTCCGGAGCTTGAAGCTGAGCGAGGCACGTGGATCGTCCGATTCGGCCTTGA
The DNA here is from genome assembly GCA_005880805.1 of Chloroflexota bacterium. GTDB lineage: Bacteria > Chloroflexota > Limnocylindria > Limnocylindrales > CSP1-4 > CF-16. Next base: position 202 of record VBFZ01000134.1, read on the forward strand.
ACGCCATCCCCAGGATCCCGACCGTCCGGTCCCGCAGGCTCCCGTAGCGGCGTTCCAGGGCCGCCACGATGTAGCCAGGAAGCCCCTCGTTGACCTGCATCGCGGCCTGGCCCATCGGGAAGTGGTCGGTCGTGAACGCGGCGAGCTGCATGGTGTCCTTGAACAGGCACGGACCGGCCGCGAAACCCGGGCCCGGCAGGTCGGCGGCGCGCGGGTAGTCGAACCGGATGGCCTCGAGAATTCGGTCGTAGTCGACGCCCGCCTCGTGGGCGACCATGAAGAACTGGTTCGCAACCGCGAACTTCATGTATCGCCAGGTGTTCGTGAACAGCTTGGCGAGCTCGGCTTCCTTGGTCGTCGTCCGGATCGTGGTGGCCGTCAGGCGCCGAAACAGCGCCTCGGCGCGATCGGCGGCTTGCGGATCGTCCGCTCCGATGATCTGCGGCAGGCTGTGCAGCTCCTCCAGCGCGCGACCTTCCGCGATTCGCTCGGGGCAGAACGCAACATCGGGCGAGCAGCCGCGGGCGACCAGCTGCTGCGCCACGTAGGCGCTGGTGCCCGGATAGACGGTGCTGCGCAGGACGACCAGTGCGCCCGGGCGGAGGTGGGGCGCGATCTGGTCTACGGCGCGCTCGAAGATCGTCGTCGAGGGGCCCAGGAACTCGTCGACGGGCGTCCCAATCACCACGATGAGCTGCTCGGTCCGGCCGATCATCGACGGGTCGGAGCCGAAGGCCAGGCGGCCCGTCGGCAGGAGATCGCAGAGAAGGCGGTCGGCGCCCTCCTCGCGGAAGGGCATCTCGCCCTTGGCGATGCGCGCCAGCGTCGCGTCGTTGATGTCGAAGATCCCGACGGTCATCCCGGCGCGCGCAAGCGCGAGGCTCAGGGGCAGGCCGACATGTCCTCCGCCGCCGAGAACGACGACGTCGAGGTCGGTGCGCTTGTCGTCGGTACGGCCTGGCACGGCCTGGGTCGATGTCAAGGCGGACTTCCCCGGTTCGTAGCGCCGATCGACGCCGACTCTAGCAGAGGGACACGGGGCATTTGGCTGGGGCGAACGCTCGCGTCCGAGGGTACCTTCGAGCTATCGGGTCTGGGCTATCGCCTGGCGTTGGCGGCGCTCGCGCTCGAGAAGCCCTGGACGGGCGCGGGTTCCGGTATTCGATCTGGGTCCAACTGGCGGTCGGACGGCCATTGGGCTGCCGGGCCGAGCCCGAGGCGGAGCCACGCGGGGATCGGCCGCCGCCGTGCAACCTGCAGGAGTACGGCCTCGCAGATCACGCCTGCCAGGGTGGCGCCTGGCACCGGGACCGCCCAGAACACGGCGATGAGCGGAGACAGCATCGGCACTGAAAGGACTTTGTAGATGGGCTGCGGGTACGGCCAGAGCAGCGGCGCGGCGAGCCACAGGCCGCGACGCAACCCGAGCGATGCGAGCGCGATGAACGCGGCACCGGCGAGGAGTGGATTCCCCAGCGCCGAATCCCCGTAGTTTTGCCGGACGATGGTCTCCGAGATCAGCGGGATGTCGTCGATGAAGAGCCGCCAGGGCAGGATCGGCAACGTCGCGAGGAATACAACGAGGCCGAGGGCGAGCGCATGCCATCGCCGCTCTGCCAGAAGCGCGAGGCTTGCGTAGGGCTTGATCAGCGCCGCGAGGCCCCTTGCCAGCCCGCCGAACACGACCAGCCAGAGGATGACGACCTCGATGTGGCCCAGCTCGATCGCCAGGAAGAGCGGTGGAAACGCGAGCCAGTAAGCGGGCAGCCGGAGCCGCCTGAGCATCCAGATCGCGAGCATTGCTGTCCCCCCGATCCAGACGACCCGCGTCACGTCGACCGGGAGGCCGATGAACGGCACGAACGGGATGAGCATCGGCGGTGGACCGGCAAAGATCACGTTGGGCGGGCCCACACGCCACGGGTCGCCTCCGGTCAGCCAGGCCCGCGCAGCATCCGTGTAGATGACGGCGTGGGCGCCGAAGTAACGCGGATCCAGGAGGCCGTCCAGGAGGTTCCAGCCGCTGACGAGAACGAAAACGACGGGAACGACAACGTTCCACGGCAGCGCCCTGCGGAGGGCGGGCATCATACGGTCGGCCCTGGCGATGGGCTTCATCGTCGGACGAAGATGGCGCCGTCGCCGTCGCGATACGCCTCGCGCCAGCGGACGTCCGCGCGGATCAGGGGCATCAGCGCAGCCTGGTCGGCGTTGCTGGCGACAACCGCGGTCACGCGCCAGCGGTCGAGGATTTCGCCCCAGTCACGGCTTCCGCCAGAAATCGCGGCCTCGTCAGCCCAGACAGCAGCCGGGATCGCCTCCACGCGCGAGTCGACGAAGAAATTTGCCTCAGGCACCGCGAACTCCAGCCATGAACCCCAGCGCTGTGCGTTGAACAAGCGTGCATCTGGGCCTGCGATGGGCTGGACGGCTCGCGTGATTCCTGCAGGCGCATCGGTCAGGAGTCCGGTCGGGCCAATCATTGGGTCGGCGGGCCGCCATATTGGAAGCAGGATCACGATCAGGGCCGCGAGGCCGGCGGCGATCACGCCGTTCGCCACCGAGGGCTGCCGCTCCCGCCCATCCCGAACCGGGAGCAGCGGCGCGAGGACCAGGGGTGCGCCCAGGGCCCACCAGGCGACCGCGCGCTGCGTCCATGCGGCGAGCACGAAGAGAACGACTGCCCATGCGATTCCCAGGAGCATCGCGGGGCTTGCACGTCGGGCTCTCCGGAGCGAGATACCCATGGTTACGGCGACCGCAATACCGGACACGTAGAACAGCGCACCCGGGAACGTCAACGGGGAGGTGGCCTGCCATTCGGTGATGAGCCCACGCACCGATGGGTTGGTCGACAGGGTTGCCACGTACAACCAGACCCCGGGCCCGAACGGCGTCAGCCACGACGCGACCAGCGAGGCGATGAGGACGACCCCGGTCCGGCGCGACGACGGTCGGCGGGCGACCACGTCCTGGAACCAGGCGACTCCCACGAGGGCAGGTCCGAACACGAAGCTGCCGTGGAGATTCGCCCAGATCGCCACCAGGACTGGCACCAGCCAAAGCCGGCGGGGCGACCGATCTCGCTCGATGATCAGCAAGGAAACGGCGGCAAACAGGACCATGCCGAGCAGCTGCGGCCGAAGGCCGAGCGCCACCAGCGAGACGGCGAACGAGGCGAGCGTCAACCAGGCGGCCGTCCGGCGGTCTGCGCCGAGCGCCCGGCACGAACGCTGGACCATCCAGAAGATCAGGCCGACGAGCAGCGCCCGGATCACGGCCAGCCCCGCCCAGCCCACCACGCCGAATCCGAGCGCAAGGAGGATCTGCGCGCCCCACTGCTGGTCGAGCCACGGCTGCCCTGCGGCCGAGAAGGTGAACGGATCGGTCTCGAGCAGCCGCCGGGTCTCGAGCATGAGTTGTCCGGCCCGAACGTTGTAGGCGAGGTCGACGGTCGACATGGGCGCGATGACCGCGCCGAGCACGGGCAGTGCGACTGCCAGCCAGCTCCACAGCTGGCCGAACGTAAGCCGGAGGCGTGGCATCGCCAGTCCTGCCGGGCGGTCCTGCGCGCGCACGCTCTCGAGTCTCATCCCAGCCTTGCCGCGAACGGGAGCCAGCGACTACCGGGTAGCCGGCGCGACTTCAGGCGGCCGCTCCGGCCGGTGAACCGCCGATGCCGCCCGCCGGGCAACCCAGTCCGCGACGATCGCAAGGCTTGCGACCAGGAGGGCAGCCCCGATTGCGCTGCCGATCGCGACGAGTGGCACGACCACTGCGCCGGCCAGGGCCACGCGCCGGTCGACGGTCCAGATCGCGACCAGCGCCGGGATCAGCATGCCCAGGTAGTTGAAGCCGATCGTCGGCTGGGCGAGAAGCGTGGCGGCAAGCGCCACGGCCAGGCTTGTCGCCGGGCTCAGCCACCGAGCCGCAACAAGCGTCCCCGCGTACGCAAGGAACACGCCGACGAGCGCCACCTCGCGGGAGATGGTGACCAGGCCCACGTTTCCCGTGAACGGCATCGCCAGCGTGAGCATTCGAGGCAGGGCCTGAACGTATTCGACGTACCGGCCCGGACCCAGCACGACGGCGAACAGCAACGTCGTGACCACGCCCGCGAAGAACGTCTTCGCGAAGTCCCCACGTCGGCGGAGGAACAGCCAGAGCAGGTAGGGCCCGATCGTTGGCTTGAGAGCGATCGCGCACAACACCCCCAGCGGCACGGCACCCAGCCATCCGGGCCGCGCAATCGAGAGGGCGACCGCGCCGAGGTAGAAGACCATCACGTTGGCGAGCACGAGATCGTGGATGACGGGGGGCGAGAGGAGGGCGAGACCGACGAGCGCCAGGCCGCCACCGACGACGGCGATCGGCGTGCGCGCGCCCGCGAACGCCGCAAGCGCCCCGACGCCCAGCAGGGCGATCAGCTTGAGGACGATCAGCGACTGTTCGTTGAGCCCGAGGGACCACACGGCGGCGGTCGGCGGCGGGTAGAGGTAGTACTCCTGCGACTCGTCGGCGAGCTCCCAGACGTAGAGCGGCTTGCCGGAATCCAGACGCTCTGCGGCCTGCTCGTACGCGTGCCAGTCGCGGGTTTCCTCACGCAGGATCGTGGGCACCACGACGACGTCGGTGACGAGCAGGACCAGGGCCACGGCGAGGAGCGCGAACCACGCCGGGATCGAAGCCCAGACGCGAGCTCGACGGGTGGTCGAGGCGTCGGCCGTCGAGCCCCCGGTCGCGCTCATCGACCGACGCTTCCCGACGCAACGGATGGCGCGCGCCACCGCGGGAGCGTGGGCCACCTGGCTCGGGAAGCTCCCGAAAGCGGGA
>VBFZ01000135.1 GCA_005880805.1 Chloroflexota bacterium
GTTCGTGAGTTCCTGGGCAAGGAACAGCGCGCCGAGCACGACGAGGATGAGTCCCCAGATGAGGGGGGCGAGCGACGGCCTCACGAGGCCGGCGCCTCGACAGGAAAGAAACGCGGGAGATGCGCGTGGTTGGCGGTGAGCAATGCGTCCAGCAGCCGCTCGGCGTCCGCGTACTGCCCGACGAGCGGGTTGGCCAGCAGCGCCTTCAGCGCGGTGGTCCGATCACCGCTCGTGGCAGCATCGATTGCGAGCTCTTCGTAGGCCTTGGCCTCCTGTACCAGACCGCGGAGCTCGGGCGCCAGCGGGGCCAGCCGGAGCGGGTGTGCGCCGGTCCGGTCAATTCGGGCCGGGACTTCGACCACGGCCGTGTCCGGCAGCTCGGGCAGCGCGCCATCGTTGCGGACGTTGGCCACCTGGACGTCGCCCGTTCCGGCATGGAGCGACGCCATCAGTTGTGCCGCCGCCTCGCTGTAGTACGCCCCTCCACGCCGCTCGAGCAACTTCGGCTTCTCGGTGAGGTTGGGGTCCTCGTACATCCGCAGGAGCTCCTGCTCGATCTTCATGACGTCCTCGGCGCGGGATGGACCATGGGAGTCGTTCAGCACCTCGCGGGTCTGGTAGTAGTAGTGAAGGTAGTAGGACGGAACTGCCCGCAGGGCCCGGATCAGCCCAACCGGCATCGACACCATGTCGGCAAGGAGATCGGCGTGCTCGTCGAGCAGCGCGGGCAGCCGGTCGTCGCCATCGACCCGGATCGCGCGCAGCCAGGTCAGGTGGTTGAGCCCGACGTGCTCGAGCTCGACCCGCTCCGGCTCAACCCCGAAATGCTCGGCGAACTGGCGTTGGAAGCCGATCGCCACGTTGCACAACCCGACCGCACGGTGCTCCCTGTCGAGCAACGCCTGCGTGACGATGCCGACCGGGTTGGTGAAGTTCACGATCCAGGCGTCCGGCGCGGAGCGCGCCCGCGCGAGATCCGCCAGCTCGAGGACGACGGGAACGGTGCGCAGGGCCTTCGCGAAGCCGCCCGCACCGGTGGTTTCCTGCCCGACGTAGCCGAAGCGCGGCGGAATCGTCTCGTCGAGCAAACGTGCAGCCTGGCCGCCGACCCGCAGCTGGACGACGATGAAGTCGGCGCCGTCCAGGGCCGCATCGCGGTCGAGCGTGGTCGACAGGAGACCGCCCCAGCCGCGCCGCTCGAGGATCCGTCCGGCAAGGCCGCCGACGATCCGCAGCCGTTCCGCATCGACATCCAGGAGGACGAGTTCCTCCACCGGCAGGCGGTCCTGCCGGGTGATGAACCCTTCGACCAGCTCCGGGGTGTACGTGCTGCCACCGCCGACCACGGCGATCTTGAGGCCCATTGACCCGTCCCTCATCCCTCGCCGCAGGCCTGGCCGGGCCACCGCGGCCCGATTCCATCTTGACAAGCCAACCCGGCTCGGCGACGATGCGCCACGCGAAAGTGCTCATAACGTTATCAGCAATTTCGCGGCCGCCAACCCCTCAAATTATGGCCGTCAGGGAGGGGTCCAAACCCGCAGCCAGGTCGCCAGTCGATTGGCACGTTTCCAGATCGCTCCCGGCCCGGTTCCGCTGCACCACCAGGTTTACCAGGACCTCCGTGCCGCCCTCGAGGCGGGTGAGTGGGAGCCGGGTGAGCGCCTTCCTGCAGAGCGCGAGCTTGCAAGCCGCTACGGCTGCAGCCTTATCACCGTCCGCCGCGCCCTCGACGAGCTGCGCCGCGAGAACCGGGTGATCCGGACCCAGGGCCGCGGGACCTTCGCAGCCCGCCCGGCAATCGAGCGCGACCTGTTCTCCGCGGGCAGTTTCTCCGACGAGATGGCGGCGCGCGGGCTGCGGCCCGAAACGCGGCGCGTGACCGCCAGGCAGGATGTCGCCTCCGAGAACGTTGCGAACGCGCTCGGCCTGCCTCTCGGAGCGCCGACCATCTTCCTCGAGCGGCTGCGCCTGGCCGACAGCGAGCCGCTGCTGCTCGAGCAGGTCTACCTCCCCGCGCGGCGCTTCCCCAGGCTGCTCGAGGCGGACCTGGAGGCGAATTCCCTGTACGAGCTGATGGCGAACAGCTACGGGGCCGCCGTCGTCCATACCCGCGAGACGATCGAGCCGGTGCTCCTGCGTCCCCGCGAAGCGCGCCTGCTAGGCCAGAGCGCGTCGCGACTGGCCCTCCTGCTCGTCGGGATCGCCTTCACGGCCGCGGGCGAACGCGTCGAGTACAGCGAGACGTTCGTTCGAGGCGACCGGACGAAATTCACGATCGACACGACCCCGGTTCGCGACGGATCACGGTTCAACCATCTGCAGCTCACGCGCACCGCAGCCGGTCTGCGATGACCGGTCGAACTCGAAGGTCAGCTCGATTGGGAGACCAGTTGGCAAGGAGGAGAACCAGATGAGGCAGTCACTCAAATGGATGGCCGTCGTCGCCGTCTTCGCAATGGTCTTTGCGGCCTGCGGAGGTGCAGCTTCGCCGTCGCCGGCGGCTCCCTCGGGTCAGGCCTCTCCGTCCGCGGCGGCTTCGCCGCTGCCGTCTCAAACGCCCGTCCCATCTCCCAACTTCACGGGTCCGCCTGTCACCCTCAAGTGGTTTTGCTGCCTCCGCGGAGGCGACGATCCCAGCACGGACAAGGTATTCAAGCAGGTCATCAAGGACTTCAACGCGTCGCAGACGCACATCAAGCTGGTCTACGACCACACCGCCTACGCGGGCGCTCGGGCCCAGTTCTCCACCGAGCTGGCGTCGGGCAACCCCCCGGACATCGTCGGCCCGCTCGGGGTGGGCGGCGCCAACGCCTTCGAGGGCCAGTGGCTGGACCTCAACCCATACATTCAGAAAGAACACATCGATCTGAGCGGGTTCGACCAGGGCGTCCTCAACCTGTACAAGGCCGGCGGAGGCGAACAGTTCGGCATCCCGTTCGCGATCTACCCGTCGGAGCTCTACTACCAGCCCGACATGTTCGATGAGGCTGGTCTCGAATATCCGCCATCCGAGTACGGGCAGCAGTACAAGATGCCCGACGGCTCGATGGTGGACTGGAACTACGACACCGTGCGCCAGATCGCGATGAAGCTCACGGTCGACAGGAACAACAAGGATGCGACCGACCCCGCGTTCGATTCGAAGCACATCGTCCAGTACGGCTTCGAGCCGCAGCGCGACGACCTGCGGACGAACGGCGCCCAGTTCTTCGGCGCCGGCAAGCTGCTTGGCGACGACGGCAAGACCGTCCAGATTCCGGACGCGTGGGCGGCCGCATGGAAATGGGTCTACGCCGGCACCTGGACCGACCATTTCATCGAGACCAACACCGTCTACCAGAGCCCGGAATTCAACGGCGGTTACTCGACGTTCAACTCGGGCAAGGTCGCGATGAACACGAACTTCCTGTGGAACCTGTGCTGCATCACGGACGCCGGCTCCAACTGGCAGATCGCGGCACTGCCGTCCTATAACGGCAAGGTCACCGTGCCCATGAATGCCGACACCTTCCGGATCACGAAGGGCACGAAGCACCCCGACGAGGCCTGGTACACCCTCAAGTACCTCATCCTGGGCCCCGCCCACACCAAGCTGCTCAATTCGATCTCGGGCTTTCCCGCCCTGAAGGCGGAGCAGCCACCCTTCTTCAGCCAGCTCGAGCAGCAGAAGACCGACAAGGGGAAGGCGGTCTATCCGAAGGGCCTGAACTTCAAGATCGTGACCGATGGCATCCAGTACGCGGACATCGATCCAAACAGCGAGTCGGCGATGCCCAAGTACAACAAGTCCCTGGACGTCCTGACCAAGTACCTCACCCGCTGGTACGGCACCGGCGGTCTCAACATGGACGCGGAGATCGCAAACCTCCAGAAAGAGCTCCAGGCCGTCTGGGACGCACCGAAATAGTCACCGCGCCGGTCCCCGTGACCCCCAGTACGGGGACCGGCGCCTCTCGGAGGTGACATGACGGCACAAACCGTCGCTGCCTTGCCCAAGCGGCGCTTCGGCATGTCTCGCCTGGCATGGCGAGAGGCGCGTTGGGGCTACATCTTCCTGGCGCCGTGGGTGATTGGATTCCTGGCCTTCACGTTGATTCCGATGGTCGCGACGTTCGTGTTCACCCTCACGAACGTCAACCTCAACCAGGAAGAACCCCTACGCTTCGTCGGCCTCGACAACTGGCAGCGGCTTCTGGGCGACCAGCAGACGTGGGAGTCGTTCGCCGTAACGCTGAAGTTCGGGGCCCTCGCTCTGCCGGTGGCGGTTATCCTTCCGTTTGCTG
>VBFZ01000136.1 GCA_005880805.1 Chloroflexota bacterium
GGCCCGTCCTCGAGCGCGACACCGGCCAGGGATGCGTACGCGCTGCCCGCGAGGCCCGGACCCACCTGACCGACGAGGACCACGACGTCGCCGGCGGCCCGGAAGGCCGGCCCGACGAGACGGGCGACGTCGTCGAGCAGGCCGACCACGCCGATCTCCGGGGTCGGCGCGATGGCCCCGCCTGGCGACTCGTTGTAGAGCGAGACGTTGCCGCCCGTGACCGGCAGGCCAAGCGCGCGGCACGCGTCGCCCAGGCCACGGACCGCCTCGGAGAGCTGCCAGAAGGCCTCCGGCCGCGTCGGATCGCCGAAGTTCAAGCAGTTCGTCACCCCGAGCGGGCGCGCCCCGGTGATCGAGACGTTGCGGGCCGCCTCGGCCACGCTCATCGCCGCTCCAAGGCCCGGGTCAAGCGCCGCGACGCCCTGGTTCGCGTCCACCGACGCGACCAGCGCCTTGCTCGTGCCCTTGATGCGCAGCACCGGCGCACCGGATCCAGGTGCCACCACCGTGTTCGCGCCGACGTTGCTGTCGTACTGCTCGCAGACCCAGGCCCTCGACGAGAGGTTGGCCGAGCCGACCAGCGCGAGCAGCACGGCGCCGGGATCCATGCCTCGCTCCGGGAGGGTGTCGGCCGTGGTCGCCGGGAGCCCGGGTGCCGGTGCCGGACGGCGGCGCGCCGGGGGCGCCGCGAGCCGCTCGTGCACGATCGCGTCGGAGGTCAGCGCCGCGGCCGGGACGCGAGCCAGCTCCCGGTCGCCGGAGACGACCGTCAGGTGCCCGTCATCGGTGACGCGGCCGATCACCGCGACCGGCAGGCCCCATCGCTCGCAGATCTCGCGCACCGCCTCGAATCGCTCGGGCCGGACAATCGCGAGCATCCGCTCCTGCGACTCGGAAATCATGACCTCGAACGGCTCCATTCCGGGCTCGCGACGCGGGATCGCATCCAGGTCGACGCGCATCCCGGTGCCGGCACGGTCGGCGGTCTCGGAGGTCGCGCAGGTGACGCCGCCCGCGCCCAGGTCCTGGAGGCCCTCGACGAGACCGCGCGCGATCAGCTCGAGCGACGCCTCGATGAGGAGCTTCTCGGCAAATGGATCGCCGATCTGCACGGAAGGGCGTTTTGACGGGTCCTGCGTGGCGAACGTCGCCGAGGCTAGGACGGACGCACCGCCGATCCCGTCGCGGCCGGTCGTCGAGCCGAACAGCACGGCCAGATTTCCGGGACCAGGCGCCGCCGCACGCGTGAGGAGCCGCTCCTCGAGCAGGCCGATCGCCATCACGTTGACGAGCGGGTTGCCCTGGTAGGTCGGGTCGAAGACCAGCTCGCCGCCGATCGTCGGAACGCCGACGCAGTTGCCATATCCGCCTACGCCCCGCACGACCCCACCGACGAGGTGCCGTGTTCGAGGGTCGGCGGGGTCCCCGAAACGGAGGGCATCGAGGACCGCGATCGGTCGGGCGCCCATCGCGAAGATGTCGCGCAGGATTCCGCCTACACCAGTTGCCGCACCCTGATACGGCTCGACTGCCGATGGATGGTTATGCGACTCGATCTTGAAGGCGACCGCGAGCCCGTCCCCGATCGAGATCACGCCTGCGTTCTCGCCCGGGCCGGCGACCACACCCTCGCCCGCCGTCGGAAGCGTCCGCAGCAGCGGACGGGAGCTCTTGTACGAACAGTGTTCGCTCCACATGACGCTGAACATCGCGAGCTCGAGATCGTTCGGGTCGCGGCAGAGCCGTTGGCGGATCCCGTCGAGCTCGTCGTCGGTCAACCCCAGCTGGCGGTGGAGCGGCAGCTCGACGCCACCTGAGGCAGCGGCGTTCGACCCTGCATCGGCGGCCCTCTCCGGATCACCCAGCACCGGGGGTTCTCCGATCGCCGTCACGCGCTTCCCACGAGTATCCGCGGCGTTGCCGATCGTTCGGCGGCGCTCTCGACGAGCGAGCGGATGATCAGCAGGCCATCATCCGACCCGAGCAGCGCCTCGACGGCGGTCTCCGGATGGGGCATGAGGCCTGCAACGTTGCCGGCCGCGTTGAGCACGCCGGCGATCCCGCGCACGGATCCGTTCGGGTTCGCTGGATCGGCTTCGGACCAGGCCGGCGACCCGTCTGCGCGCGCGTAACGGAAGAGCACCTGGCCGTCAGCCTCGAGGTCCTGCAGGGTCGCGTCGTCGGCGTAGTAGCAGCCCTCGCCATGGGCCACGGGCATCCGCAGCGGGTGATGGTCCGGGACGGCACGCGTGAAGGGCGTGTCGAGGCGCTCCGCGGTGATCTCGACCTGGCGACAGACGAACCGCAGCGAGCGGTTGCGAAGAAGCGCGCCTGGGACCAGCCCGGCCTCGGCGAGGACCTGGAATCCGTTGCAAATGCCGAGGACCAGGCCGCCCTCCCGGGCGAACTCGGCGACGGATCGCATGACCGGGCTGAACCGCGCGATCACGCCGGCCCGCAAGTAGTCCCCGTAGGCGAAGCCACCGGGAAGAATCACTCCCGCGACCCCCTGCAGGTCGGCTGTTTCGTGCCAGAGCGCCACCGGCTGCCCGCCTGCCACGGTCACGGCGTGCATCGCGTCGGCATCACGGTTGGAGCCGGGGAAGACGACGATCCCGATCCGGGCGCTCACCGTGCCACTCCGGCGCTCATCGAGCCAACGCCGCGCTCACCGATCCAACGCCGCGCTCACCGCGCCACCCCGACCGCCTCGCCCGTGGTCGACGACGCGGACCCCACGAGCTCGACCGCGAAGACCTCGATCAGGGGGTTCGAGAGGAGCTCGGACGCCAGGCGGTCCACCCTCGCGCGCGCTTCGGTCTCGGTCCCGGCGTCGACCGTCATCTCGATCCGCCGTCCGACCCGGACCTCGTGGATGCCCGTCAGGCTGAGGTGGCCAAGGCTGCCCTCGACCGCCCGTCCCTGCGGATCGAGGATGCCGGGCTTTGGCGTGACGTTGACCGCGAACCGGTAGCTGGTCATGGAGCGATCACGTCCTCCCTCAGGTAGCGCTGGAAGCTTGAACCTGTGATCCGCTCGAAGGCCGTTACGTACCGCTCTCGTGTTCCGGCGACGACCTCGGACGGCAGCTCAGGTCCCGGCGCGGTCCTGTCCCAAGCGCGCCTCTCGAGCCAGTCGCGCACGTATTGCTTGTCATAGCTCGCCTGGGGACCGCCCGGCGCATACGACGCCGCGTCCCAGAAGCGGGACGAATCGGGCGTCAGGACCTCATCGATCAGGAGCAGGTCGCCGCTGTCTCGGTCGAGGCCGAACTCGAACTTGGTGTCGGCCAGCAGGATCCCTGCGCGCTCCGCGACGGTCGATCCGTAGCGGTAGAGCTCGCGCGCGGCGGTCCGCACGCGCTCAGCCAGCTCGTCGCCGGTCTCGGCGACGACCACGTCGAAGGAGACGTTTTGGTCGTGGACGCCCTGCTCGGCCTTGGTCGACGGCGTAAAGAGCGGCTCCGGCAGCCGGTCGCTCTCGCGGAGCCCGGCCGGCAGCTCGATCCCGCACACCCGGCCGCTGGCCAGGTAGTCCTTCCAGCCCGAACCGGCGAGGTAGCCGCGCACGATGCACTCGAACGGGAGGACGTTTGCGCGCCTGCAGATCATGACGCGGCCTCGAAGCTCGCCAGCGTCGAGCCCGAGCCCGCCTGTCGTGCCGATCGAGCCAGGGTCCGTGCCCAGAAGATGGTTCGCGACGATCGCGGCGGTCTCACGGAACCAGAAGCGGGAGAGACCGGTCAGCACCCTGCCCTTGTCCGGGATCGGCGTCGGCAGGACCACGTCGAAGGCCGAGATGCGATCGGAGGCGACGAGCAGCAGCCGATTGTCATCGAGACGGTACAGGTCGCGGACCTTCCCGGCCC
>VBFZ01000055.1 GCA_005880805.1 Chloroflexota bacterium
TCCTGCCAGTAGCCGTCGAACCGGTAGCCGAAGACCCGTCCGCCGCCGTGGATCATCGCCGGGATCACGTCGCCGCCGAAGTCGCTCAGGTCCTCGGACAGCCAGCGGCGGAGGGCCCGCTTGGTGAAGACGTAGACGCCCATCGAGGCGAGATCGCTCTTGGGCTGCCTGGGCTTCTCCTGCCACTCGACGACGCGGCCAGTCTCGTCCATGGCAAGGATCCCCATCCGGGTGGCATCGGAGAGCGGGACCCGCCGCACGGCAATCGTGACGTCCGCTCGTTTCGCCCGGTGGGCGGCCACGAAGGGCTGGTAATCCATCTTGTAGATGTGGTCCCCGGCGAGGACGAGGATCGAGTCCGACGAGTCGCGCTCCAGCACGTTGATGTTCTGGAGCACCGCGTCAGCCGTCCCGCGATACCACTCGGCGACCCTGCCCCGGGCGATGTACGGCTGGAGCATCTTCACGCCGCCGGTGTTGCGGTCGAGATCCCACGGGCGGCCCAGCCCGATGTGATCGTTGAGCGACCTCGGGTTGTACTGCGTGAGGACGACGACGTTGTCGATGTCCGAGTTGACGCAGTTCGAGAGCGTGAAATCGATGATCCGGTACTTGCCGGCGAAGGGCACGGCCGGCTTGGCACGCACGGACGAGAGGATCGATAGTCGCTCACCCTCGCCGCCGGCGAGGATGACTGCCATCGTTCGCTTCACGGGATGCTCCTCTTCCCGAGCTGTGGCACGCTGCGGCGACCCCTCGTTCGGGCCGATGCTAGCACGGCATTCCGGCTCGCCCGTGATCGGCGGGTAACGTTCCGGCGCGATCCGGCGAACGCCGGTCAGACGAACAGTTGCGGGTTTACGAAGGTCCCGTTGAGCTCGACCATCCAGTGCAGGTGCGGGCCCGTCGTGTTGCCGGTCATGCCGACGTAGCCGATCGTCTGGCCCTGGCCGACGAACTGGCCGACGTGCACCGGGATGCTCGTCTTGAGGTGCGCGTACCAGGTCTGGAGGTTCGCGGAGTGGGCGATGATCACCACGTACGCTCCCTGCGAGATGGGGTCGTTCAGCGGGCCGGCATAGACAACGCGCCCTGACCCGGAGGCGTGGATGCGCGTCCCGAGGGGCGCGGCGAGGTCGATCCCGTTGTGGAAATGGGCGCAGTCGCCCAGCGGCGGCTCCCACGCGAAGCCCGTGCAGCCGAACGGCTGGGTGAGGATTCCGTGCAAGGGCCAGTTCAGGGTGCCGTTGTACTGGGACGGGATGTTGCCGTAGCGGAACTGAGCCGCGATGAGCTTGTCGATCTTGGCCTTGAGGGTGGCCTGCGCATGCGCCTCGGCCGCGATCTTCGCCCGGAGTGCCGCCTTGTTGGCCGCGAGCTTCTTGTACGCGGATTGCTGCAGGGCGAGCTGGTGAGCCGTCTCGGCCTGGAGCTGCCTCAGCCTGGCCTGGGCCTTGCGCAGATCCACCATCCGGGCGTCGAGCTGCTTCTTCTGCTTCGCGGTCTCGACCCGCAGGACCTCGGTCTGGGTGCGGGTGGAGAGGACGTTCTCGTGGATCGCGCGCAGCGCTTCCTGGTCGGCCTCGACCTGCTTCGCGAGCGCCTTGTCCTGGTCGCCGATGTCGAGGAAGTAGCCGATGTCCGCAATCGCGTCGGCGAAGGAGTCAGACGACAGGACGGTCTCAATCAGTGACTGCTCGCCGGTCGAGTAGGCGACGCGGAGCCGCTGGGCGAGCATCGCCTTGCGCTCCTCGAGCTGTGCCTGCTTGGCGACTTCCTGGGCCTCGATGTCGAGCAACTGCTGGTCGAGCTGGGCCAGCTGGGCCACCAGCGCGCTGTAGGCTGCCTTCACCTTGGCGATGTCGGCGGCCATCTTCGCGACACGCGCCTTGACTACTGAGAGATCGGCGTTGATCCCGTTCAGCGCCGTGGTCGTCGATGAGATGTCGTCGCGCAGGCCCGCCTGCAGGTCATTCAGGCCGGAGATCGCGGCCTTCTGCGCATTGATCTTCTGCTGCAGGGCACGCTGCTGGGCGAGGGCGTTGGAGAGATCGTCCCCGCCGACCACGGTGCCGCCTTGCGCTCCGGCGAGGAGCGGCACGAGGAGGCTGGCAAGGAGGACGATGAAGAGACCGCGAGTCCGCCATCCGGGACGGCGCGCGCGCTTGTGCTCGAGTTGGTCGACGTCGGTCATCCTGCAGGCAAACTCCGTTGGGGCGCGTCGGTGACGGCGCGTGTGACGGCTACGCCCGCCGGGGTTACCGCCATCCCAACGCTGGACAAGGCCTCAGGACGACTCCGGCTCGGAGCGCATGTTAAACGCGGTGCCCACGCCCTTGCAAATCCCTGACAAGTCGCGGTCATGGCCCCGTACGAAGGTCCCAGCAGTAGCGCAGACCGCTGCGCAGCTCACCCGACTCCCCCATTCAGCACCGCCCAGAACGCGCCGATGATCAGGAACGGCCCGAAGGGGATGTAGGTCCGCAGCGTGACGCGCCGCGTGACCAGGAGGACCAGCACCACGGCTCCGGCGAGGAGCGCGCCGCTCACGATCCCGATGATCGAGCGCATCAGGCCGCTGATGAGCCCGACACTGACGAGCAGTTTGAGGTCGCCGATGCCGATCGCGCCTGCGCCGAACGGGATCGACAGCAGGTAGAGGCCGGCCGGCAGGGCGATCGCCACGAGCACCGCGCTCCACAGGGGACCGAACTCGGGGGGCAGCAGGCCCAGCAGCCGAACCGCCCCCGCCGCGACGATGAGCGGCAGGGTGATGACGTCCGGCAGGAGGCGCTGGTCGAGGTCCGTGGCGAGCAACAGGATCAGGACAAGGAAATAGGCCACGAAGATCGACAGGGTCGCTGGGTCGCTGAACCGCGATGGGAGCGCACCCATCGCGATGGCGCCGAGCCCTGCGACGACGGGCGTCCTCCAGTCGACCGGCCGAACGACGTCCTCCTCGTGGGCGGGCCATCGAGCGGCGATCCGGTCGGCGACGAGGCCGAACACGAGGCCGGCCAGCCCCAGGACGATCGTCAGCGGGGTGATCGCCACGCGCGGTGACGGTCAGCGGCGTGGAACGCGGGCGAGAGGTGGATCAGGTCTTGGGACGGGGGCGTGCACCGCCGCGAGCGCCCGCACCGGCGGGCACGCGCGGGGCGGACGCTGCACGCGTCTCCCTCGCCTCACTGGCGCGCGAGCGCGACGTCCCGTTCCGGCCGGCAGCACCCGCGCCGGTCCCCTTCGGAGCTCCGGCCAGCGCCAGCTCGACGAGCGTGGCGAACGTGACGCCCGTCGCGCCCTTCGAGGCGAACGGCGTCGCCTTCCGGAAGTAGCCCGTGCCACCGATGTCGAGGTGGACCCATGGGACCGTCCGGAACTCGCGCAGGAAGAGCCCGCTCTTTACCAGGCCGCCCTCGGCGCTGGGCGACGAGTTCACGAAGTCGGCGTACCAGCTCTCCATCTCCGCCATGTACTCGTCGACCAGGGGGATCTGCCAGATCCGCTCCCCCGCCCTCCCCGCCGCGGCCTGGATCTCGTCGAACCAGGTCTGCGGGGTGCCGAACCCGCCGGTCACCAGGTGGCCGAACGCCCGGCTGACCGCGCCGGTCAGCGTGGCGACGTCGACCAGGTGCGTGGCGCCCAGCTGCTCGGCGTAGGTCATCGCGTCGCCCAGGATCAGCCGGCCCTCGGCGTCCGTGTTGTTGATCTCGACGACCTTGCCGTTCAGCGCGCGGACGACGTCGCCCGGCCGCGTGGAATGCGGGCCGGGCATGTTTTCGACTGCCGGTGCGACCGCGAGCAGCGGGGTCTCCGGCGACAGCCGCGCAACCGTCCCGAGGGCGCAGATGACCGTGGCCGCCCCCGTCTTGTCCATCTTCATCTCTTCCATCCGGTCGGACGGCTTGATGCTGATGCCGCCGGAGTCGAAGCAGACGCCCTTGCCGACGATCGCGAGATGCCGGCCCAGCGCGTCCTTCTGGCCCTCCTTGCCGGACCGCATGACGATCATCCGCGGCGGGTTGTCGCTGCCGCGCCCGACCGCCATGAACATGCCCATGCCCAGGTCGGTCGCTCGCTCGGGGCTGATCACGTCGATCCACAGGCCGTGCCGCTCGGCGATGGCGCGCGCCTCCTCAGCCATGCCCTCCGGGTTCAGATCGTTCGATGCACGGTTGGAGAGGGTTCTTGCCTCGTTCTCGCCCTGCCCAATGATGGCGCCGCGTTCGGCGGCTGCCTTCAGAGGCGCCGCGTCCGCGCCCGGTGCGACGAGAATGAGCTCCTCGAGTGCCGGCGGCGCGGCGTCCACGGACTCGCGGTAGATCGTCTGGGGCTCGTAGCCGCCCTCCTCCACTCCGTGGGCGAGCAGCTCCGCGACGGCACCGCCGGCTCCTTCGAGGTGCTCAGGGAGGTCGCCCAGCCAGACGGCGAGCTTGCGCACGTTTCGGCCGCCCAGGCGGCGCTCGATGGCAGCTCCGAGGTGCCGCACGGTCTCTCGATCCAGGTCGCCTGCTTCGCCCGCGGCGATCGTCAGCAGCCTGCCGGCCCGCGCGTCGCCGCCCGGTGCGATCGCGGAGCTGAAGCGCTTCCCGCGCAGCTCTCCGAACGCCGCCAGCGACCGGAGCTCCCCGCCGCTCCGCCGGTCCAGCTCACCCAGCGGGCCCTGGAACCCCGGGTCCTTACCCAGGATGGGAACGGCGAGGACGTCCGCGGGGACGTCCCACGGCTGGTCGGTGACGACGCGCAGCTGCATGCCGGCAAGGCCTCCCGAAGTCAGTGGATCAGGGCAAGAAAGCCGAAAAGTTGGACGAAGTGTACGGCGGTCACGGTGAGGACGGCATAGGCGAGGGCGGGGCGGAGAGCGCGTCGCTCGCGTCGGACAACCGCTTGCGGGCCTCCTCGATCGTGATCACGGCCTGGTTGAGCCCGCCCCTCGCGACCTCGCCCATGATCACTGTCGGGCGGCAGCTGCTCGCGAGCCTGTTGCTCCGCCTTCGAGGCTGCCTTCACCGCGGCGGTCGCCTTGCCCTTCGACTTCTGGAGCGCTGAGTAGAGGTTCCGGAGGGCCTTGTCATACGCCGCGTTCCGGTCGAGCCATGTCGTGAGGACGCTGACGTCGACTGTGTTCGCGAGCTGGTCGCGGAGCTCCTCCGACTGCGCGATCGTCGCGTCGGCCTCGTCGAGCTGCGCGAGCGCCGTCATGTAGTCGCCGCGGGTCCCCGTCCGCGCCGCGGTCGCCGTCTGGCGATCGTGGGTCGAGAGCAACGTGGAGAGCTTGATGGCCGCGACTGTCCCGGCCGTCAGCTGGTTCCAGGAATCGCGCAAACCGGCGGTCGCGTCGAGCGCGATGCTCAACCCGGCGTAGCGCTTGAGGGCCTGCCCCGACAGCCGCGTCTCGGCGTCCCCTTCTCGATCGTGCCGATCAGCGTCTTGCCGTTGGCGATGGCCGTGTCGAGGGATGTCAGGTCACCGGTCACCAGCGCCGCCAGGGCAACGCGGCCAAGACTGGACAGCCCGTCGACCTCGCTCGACAGGTGGTCGAGATCAGATGCGGCGGCCACGAGGCCCGGCTCGATCGCGCGGTCCGCAGCCCAGGTGAGCTCGGCGCGAGCCGCGGTTCCCGGCTGGTGATCGATCCCCGCGAGGATGCCCGCGGAGCCGAGCGCCAGCAGCACCGCGCAGATCACCCAGCCGATCCGGAGGCCCAAGCGCCGCAGGAAGGCCCGGGATGGGCCGCCGCGGGCACGCGATCCGGGCGGCGGAGGACTCTCCATCAGGGCCGCAAGCGTAGCATCGGGGGATGGGCCAGCAGCGTTCGAAGGTCGAGCCGATCGGCGCCCCGGAGGTCGCCTCACGGCCCTCCCGGGAGCTCCTCCAGGCCATGCCGAAAGCCGAACTGCACCTGCACCTTGACGGCTCGCTGCTAGTGGGGACCGCCCTGGAGCTGGCGCGGACGCGGGACGTGGACGCGCCACGGGACGCGGAGTCGATGCGCGCCGCGCTCGTCGCACCCCCGGTCGGCGCGTCACAGGCGGCGCTCCTGCGCGCGTTCGACCTGCCGATCGCGCTGCTCCAGGACGCCGACGCCCTCACGCGCGTCACCGAGGAGCTCGTCGAGGTCAAGGCGGCCGAGAACGTCCGCTACCTGGAGATCCGCTGGGGACCCCTGCTCCACACCCGCCAGGGGCTGCCGCTCGCCGAAGGAATCGAGGCGGTCTGCGCCGGGGCGGCACGAGCGGCCCGGCACACGGGCACGGCCGTTCGCCTGATCTGCACCGCGATCCGCTCCCACGAGCCCGCCCAGAACGCCCGGCTGGCCGAAGTCGCCGCGGGCTTCCAGGACCGCGGCCTGACCGGCTTCGACCTGGCCGGACCGGAGGCAGCCTTTCCGGATCCGCTTCCGCACGCCCGGGCGTTCGCAGTCGCGCGGGAGGCCGGCCTGCACCTCACGATTCACGCCGGTGAATGGGGCGGGCCGGCGCAGGTCCGCCGCTCGCTCGAGCTGGCTCCCGAGCGCATCGCCCACGGAGCCGTGGCCGCCAGCGACGACGACCTCTGCCGTGAGCTGATCGCACGGAACGTTACGCTCGACCTCGCCCCGACCAGCAACGTCCAGGCGGGCATCGTCCCATCGCTCGCCGACCATCCGCTGACGCGCCTCCACCGAAGGGGCGTGTCGGTCACGCTGTCGACCGACTCCCTGACGGTCTCCGACCTCCCGCTCACCGCCGAATACGAACGGGCGACGGAGCCCGGCGGCCTCAGCCTCGCCGAGCTGTGGGCGATCGATCGACGGGCGCTGGAGGTCGCCTTCGCCGACGTGGACGCCCGGAACAACCTCGCGGCCGAGTTCGACGCGTGGGCCGCCGGCACCGGCCTCAGCCTTTAGCCAGCACCTCCAGGGCCGCCTCGAGCTCTTTCGCGTCCTCCGCGATCGCGGCCGGGCGCTCGTCGGCCGGCAGCGCGTCCACCTCCTTGCGCGTCGAGACGCCGGTGAGCATCAGGACCGTCCTGGCGCCCAGGGCGCGGGCGGCGGGCAGGTCGGTCAGCACGCCGTCGCCGACCATGATGACGTCCGAAGGCGAGGCGCCCCCGACGCGCGCCGCCTCCTCGAGCAGGAGCGGCTCGGGCTTGCCGATCACAACCGGCTCGACGCCGCTCGCGACCTGGATTGCCGCCACCATCGAGCCCGCGCCCGGTGCCAGCCCGCGTTCGGTCGGGTAGGTCGGGTCGCGGTTCGTTGCGACGAAACGTGCGCCCGCTCGCACGGCGTCGGCCGCCACCGCGATCCGATCATAGGTCAGGTCCGGATCGAGGCCGACGACCACGGTGTCCGGCCTGCGCGCGGCCACGAAGCCGTCAATTCGCTCGTGGACCGCCCGTCGTACCGCCTCGTCCGCCGCGACGACCTCGAGCCCGACGTCGGCCAGCTCCCGGCGCAGGCCGAGGGCTCCCACGGCCAGCACGCGCCTGGCCGGCGGGTTGTGCTCAACGAGGTAGAGCGCGGTCGCCCGGGGTGCGCTGACGACCCGATCCGGGGTGACAGGCAGGCCCATTGACCTGAGGCGCGCGACGTAGTCGGCCCGGTAGTGCATGGAGTTGTTCGTGACATAGACGATCCCGTCGCCCAGGCCGGCGCGCCTGACGAGGACCTCGGCAACTCCGGGAACAGGCTCCGGGCCGCGGTAGACGACGCCGTCGAGATCGACGAGCAGGAGCATCGCCCGATCCTAGCCCAGGCTCTCGCCGAGCCCCCGGCATGGGCCGGCCGGGCGCGCACGGCAGGGCATCTGCCACCATCCTCGGATGACGACCCGCGGCGATCCGCTGGCTCGAGTCGAACTGCTCGTGGTCGACGGCTCCAATCTCCTCCACGCCCTGCGCGGGCGTGCGTCCGAGGTCGGCCCCGCGGCGGCGATCGTCGGGCGTCTTCGTGGTGTCATTCCGGGCGAGACGTCGATCCAGCTTGTCTTCGACGGTCCCCCGGACCGTGGCCTCTCGACGGCGCGAATCGCGTCCGGGCTCGGCGTGCGCTACGCGGGCCGGAGGTCTGCGGACGATGTCATCGTGCAGATCGCCAGGGACAGCCACGCCGCCGGCTCCGCCGCCAGCGTGCTCGTCGTGACCGATGACCGCGACCTGGGCGCACGCATCAGGCGCTGGGACGCCAAGGTCATCGGCACCGCCTGGCTGGTTGGTCGGCTTGGGAGGGCCCGGCTTTCGAGTCCATCGTCGGGTCGAGCAAAGCCCCCGCCCGAGGACGCCACCCTCGGCCTTGGTGAAGCGGGCTCCTCGAAGGACGAGGTGCCGGAGACCAGGCGTCCGTGGCAGCCGGGACGCGGCGCAACGACCAAGCGCGGCAACCCCCGCCGGACGGCACGGCGCCGCTCGGGGGCCGACCGCGGGAGGCCCGGCTAGAATGCCGCCGTGAGCATCGTCGACACGCTCAACGCGGGCTGGACCCAGCTGCTCGACCTGCTCAGCAAGGTGATCATCCCCGACTGGGGATCGGTGATCCTCATGCTCCCGATCCTGATCGTCCTGGGCGTCGTCGGGCCGCTGCTCACGATCCTGGCGCTCTTCTGGGTCTGGTACTTCATCGTGAAGCCGCGTGGTGCCGCGCCGCGGTTCGTCGACCCGGGACCGCGCGGCGCTCCGATCGGCCGGGACGGCTATCCACAGTTCCCCGCGGGCGAGCCGTACTGTTTCCAGGACGCACTCATCTATCCCGTTGGCACGACCCGTTGCGACGTCTGCAGCAGGGTGCTGGTCGTCCGCTGTCCGCGCTGCGGGCTTGGGCGCCCGGCAGAGATCGACACGTGCGGCAACTGCGGCCTGGTCCTGAAGGCCGAGAAGCTGCCGCGCGGGATGGACCTTCGCAGAGTGCCCGGTCCGCCGCCCGGCGGCGCCGCTGCCGCCTGATCCCGAGCTCGAGATCGCCCAGGAGGCGAACGTGGAACCACTCTCCGGCCTGCTGTTCAGCATCGGCGTGATCGCGATGGCGCTCGCCTTCGCCGCGCACGTCGCCAACACCGTCCTCCTCGCCAACGGCCGACGTGTTCTGGCCTCGATCGCGCCTCGGCAACCGCAGCCTGCCTTCGCCGGCGCCGTGACGGGCAGCTTCGTCGAGCGGATCGAGGAACGATCGTCGATGGCGTCCGGCGGCCTGGCGGGCGATCAGACGAGCCGGATCGCGCCGGCAGCCCTCGCGCTGACCCTCATCGCGCTCGCCCTGATCGGCAGCTCGATGGCGCTGCGCGCCTACCTGGTCGGACGCGGTCCGTGGGGCAACATGTTCGAGTTCACGGTCGCGTTCTCGTTCACGATCGTCGCCGGCTACACCCTGCTGCAGCGGCGCTACCCGATCCAGGCGATCGGCTTCCTGCCGGTTGGCGTCGCGCTGGGCCTGCTGTTGTACGCAGCCTCGCTGCCGTCCGATATCAAGCCCCTCGTGCCCGCCCTCGAGAACCGGCCGCTGCTGACGATCCACGTGGGCATGGCCACGATCGCCTACGGCATCTTCGCGACGAGCTTCGCGGCAGGGGTCGGGTACCTCATCCAGGGCAGGAACGACCGGTTCGCGTGGCTGCCGTCCCACAAGGTGCTCGACGAGGTCGCTTACCGTGCGGTTGTGATCGGCTTCCCGATCTTCGCGACGATGATCATCCTGGGCTCGTGGTGGGCCTCGATCGCCTGGTCACGCTACTGGGGCTGGGATCCGAAGGAGACGGCCGCGCTCGTGACGTGGCTGACCTACGCGGTCTACCTCCACGCCCGAAACCAGAAAGCATGGGCGGGCCGGCCGGCGGCCCTGCTGCTGGTGGTCGGCTTCGGCATGGTCCTGGTGACCTACTCCGGCAGCCTCTGGTTCAACGGCCTGCACGCGTACAGCGGGTTGTGACATGACCGCCGGGCGCCAGTCCGGCCGGCGAGGCGCGGGCGCGCTCGTTGCGTTCGCGACCGCCATCGTGGTGAGCGGCTGCAGCCTGCTCTTCCCCGGGTTCGAGGGCAGTCCCATCTTCCATGGCGATCCGAACGCCAGCGGTGAACTCGGCCCTCCCTCGGCTCGTGCGACCTACGTTGCCGGGAAGGCGACCATCAGCACCAATGATGGGACGAAGGTGACGCTCGACCGACTGAACGGCGGCGCCCAGCTCCTCGCCGGGTGGGGAGCAAACGCCCGGTGGTCGAACTCGCAGGGTTGGTCGCTTCGAATCGCCGCCGCGGGTCTGGACCTCGGCCCCGATGCGCCTGATCCCGGCG
>VBFZ01000056.1:0-3505 GCA_005880805.1 Chloroflexota bacterium
GCTCGGCAGCCCGGTCGTATCGATCGCTGATCGCGGACATCCCGCGAATCCTGCCACGGGCGGCCGCTAACGCCGCCGATGTGGTTCAGAAGGGCTTCAGGACCATCAGCCAGGCGATGATCGCGAGGCCGCCCACGCCCGTCAGCGCGGTCGTCATCGGTGCCGACGATGCCAGCAGCGTCTCGAGATCACTCGCCGACACCGGCTCCGGCGGCTGGAGACCCTTGCGGACGTCGTCAAAGGTCGCCAGGCCCACGGCATGCCTGACGTTGTTGAAGAACGGCAGCGCGACGAGGTACATGCCGACCACGATGCCGACGAGGACCACCAGCGCGGCCCAGATCCAGAGCTTTCCGCTGGTCCAGAAGGCGCCCGATATCCCGGCCAGGATTCCGAACAGGAGCAGGACCAGCAGACCGCCATACATGGCGTTCAGGTAGGCGTTCGACAGCTCGAGCAATGCCTTGATGCGAATCGGGTCGCGTTCGGATCTGAGCCGGAAGGCGACCGCCACCGACGCGCCGTGAGCGAGGAGGAGGCCCAAGACACCCAGGATGTGCAGGAGCACGAACCACTGATGGAACGGCTGCAGGTTCATCAGCGGGTTTCCGTCGTCGCCGGCTCCACGACCGTCGACCCGGATCGCTGCGCGAGGGCCGACTGGTACAGCTCGCGGGCGCGCCTGGCCACGACCAGCCCGAGCCAGAACAGCAGGATCGCGAACACGGGATGGAGAGCGGCCACCACCGGCGCCGACGCCTTGAACTGCGGAAAGCTGGTCTGGACGATGTACAGCCCGAGCACGGCAGCGGCCATCCAGCCATCGCGCCGGGGGACACGGGCCCACAGGGCCGTGAGCAGAACCGCGAGCGCGACGAAGATGATCGAGTAGCCGAACTGGCGGTGGTTGTCGATGTTCCCGCCCGCGAACAGGACCAGCCCGACCAGGAAGACCTGCAACAGGATTGCCGCGAGGAACACCCAGGTCGCCGCCAGGTGCACTCGGCGCGCAAGCACGATCGATCCGTTCATCTGCCTCCTCCTCTGCCCGGCGAGCCCGAGCGGCCGATATCGTGAAACCTCGGCGCTCGAATGTGAAGGGGGTCGACTAGCGTTCGGTGCCCGCGACCGATCGTTGGTGCCCCGACCGACTACCCGGCGCCCGACCGATATAGTCAGGCGATGGCGCTTTCCCGACTGCCCTTCCAGCCCCCGATCGAGCCGATGCTGGCCAAGGCGGTCGACAACCTGCCGGGCGACGACGGCTGGCTGTTCGAGCCGAAGTGGGACGGCTTCCGGGCGATCGTGTTCAAGGACGGCGACGAGGTCTTCACGCAGTCACGCGACCTGCGGCCGCTGGACCGCTACTTCCCGGAGCTCGCCGAGCCGCTCCGCGCGAACCTGCCTGACCGCTGCGTCCTCGACGGCGAGATCGTGATCGCGGCACTGCTGTTGCGCATCCACCCAGCGGAGTCGCGCGTGCGCATGCTCGCGGCGGAGACGCCGGCGAGCTTCATTGCCTGGGACCTGCTGGCGCTGGACGACCGCGATCTGCGCTCGACGCCACAGTCCGAGCGGCGAGCGGAGCTCGAGCGCGTGCTGGGCCATGCCAGGGCACCCATCCACGTCACCCCGGCGACGCGCGACGTCTCGACGGCGGCCGACTGGTTCGACCGCTTCGAGGGGGCGGGCCTCGATGGTGTCGTCGCCAAGCGGCTGGAGGCGGGCTATCAGCCGGGCAAGCGTGCGATGCTCAAGATCAAGCACCAGCGCACTGCGGACTGCGTCGTGGCCGGTTTCCGGTGGCACAAGAACGGTCCGGGCACGCACGTGGGATCGCTGCTCCTGGGACTGTTCGACGACGCCGGCAAGCTCCACCACGTCGGCGTGACTTCGTCGTTCTCGTGGGATCGCCGCGCCGCGCTCGTCGCAGAGATCGCGTTGCTGCGTGAAGGTGCGCTGAACAACCATCCGTGGCGGGAATGGGCCGAGTGGTCGTCGTTCGGCAGCGCCGATGCGTCCGGCCAGCGGATGCCGGGCGCGACGAGCCGCTGGAATCGCGGCAAGGACCTGTCCTGGGAACCCCTCCGAGCCGAACGCGTGTGCGAGGTCGCGTACGACCACCTGCAGGGCGATCGGTTTCGGCACGCCACCACGTTCGTTCGCTGGCGCCCCGACAAGCCGCCCGAGGCCTGCCGCTACGACCAGTTGGAGGAGACCGCGGCCTACGAGCTCGAGAAGATCTTCGGCGTCACCCTGGTCGGATAACGAGCACCCCGAGTCCCTTGCGCAAACAGGTCCAGGCCTCGTCTGAGCGTTCTTGGCCCGGACCAACCCGTACCATGCCGTGCGTACAGCAGGATCAGGACCGGTTTCGATTGAGTCGCAATGTGAACCGCGCTACCCGTCGTCGGCAGCGCCGATCGGCCCCTTGGGGAGTCGCCATTGCGGCTCTCGTCCTCAGCGCCGGCTGCGCCGCCTCCGCGTCGCCTCCCGGGTCGAAGCCGCCGCCCACGATCCAGGGCTCGCCGGCGGCGTCGAGTGCCCGATATTCGGCCCCAACGACCTTCGCCTCGCCGCTCTACAGGTATTCGGTAACCCTTCCAGCCGGATGGCTGGTGATCCCAGCCCAGGCGACCTGGGACGGGGCGGCGCCTGTCGGTCACGACGATCCGATCGTCGACCAACTCATCGCTCCAGAGGTTGCGAATCGCTGCAGGACGGTCTTTGCCTGCGGACCGATCGCATGGGCACTCGCGGCGCCTACCGCCAAGTCGCTCGCTGCGCTCAACGCCGACACGGACGCATCGGAAGCGAGAGACCATCCATGCCCGCCGACACCTGAAAGTCAGGACCCGACGAAGATCGGCGGCGAGGCAGCATCGCTGTCCGCCAAACATTGCCCGATGGACGGTGGACTGCTCGTCCTGCGAGCGATCGCGATCCACAAGGGAGTCGCGTACTACTTTTGGCTGCAGGATCCCGCCAATGAGCGCGAGGTCGAGCCGTTGGACCGCGCCGACTTCGATGCCCTGATCGCGGCGGTCCGCCTTCCCGACTAACGGCGGACGAGCCGCGACGGCTGCCGTCTCACGAGAGTTAGCCAGTCGGCCCCTTCTTCCGGGGCGCCCGCTGAAGTTGTCCAGAACGATCCGGCCACTCGTACTCGGCCCAGGGGTCGTAGTCGGGGTCCAATGCTTCCTGTGGTGGCCGGTCGCCATCGGGAACATGCGTGAGGTTCACCCGGACGCGGTACCACATCGTCGAGCGGCCGCGCATTCCGTCGACCAGCACGTCGGCCGGCTCGAGAAACCCGGCCGCCTCCGGGTGGCGAGCCTTCCAACGCTCGAGGCCGGCGAGCGCGTCGTCCTTCTTCGCCGCCCGCGAGATTTCGATGAGGGGGATAGAGCTCCGCCGGCGCCCGGTCGGGGTCGGCCGGGTCCCGGTGAACGGTCGCCGCTCCTCGGCCACGCCCTCGAAGCGACGCTCCATCGCCGCGCGAGCC
>VBFZ01000056.1:3554-14197 GCA_005880805.1 Chloroflexota bacterium
CGCGGCGGCTCGCCGGGCTGCTTCGCGTAGGTGGGTGGCCAAGGCGCGTCACCCTGGCCTTCGCGCTCGTGCCGCGCTGACAGGTCAAGCAGCGCGTCGAGCGAACCCGGCGCGTCGTCGATACCGGCCCCTGGATCTCCGCGCTCGGAGTACAGGTCCGGCACGGTGACGAGCGTGAAGTCCTCGGGCTCGACGTCTGGGATGTCCTCCCACCGCAGGGGCATCGACACCCGCGCGTCTTTCGTCGGCCGGACGGAGTAGACGCTGGCGACCGTCCGATCCTTCGCGTTCTGGTTGTAGTCGAGGAAGACCCCGTGCCGCTCTTCCTTCCACCACTTCGAGCTCGCGATCTCAGGCGCTCTCGCCTCCACGTCCCGCGCCAGCGCGAGTGCGGCGCGTCGGACTTCCGGATAGGTCCACCGACGCTCGATGCGCACGTTGATGTGTATGCCCCGCGAGCCCGACGTCTTCGGCCAGCCGACGAGGCCCACCGCCTCCAGCGCCTCGCGGGCGACCATCGCGACGTCGCGGATCTGCGACCACGGGATGCCCGGCACCGGATCCAGGTCCACCCGCAGCTCGTCGGGATGATCGAGGTCGTCGGCACGGACAGGGTGGGGATTGAGGTCGATGCACCCGAGGTTGACGATCCACGCCAGCCCCGCCGCGTCGTCGAGGACGATCTCGTCCGCCGTCCGACCCGATGGGAATGAGAGCTCGACGGTCCGCAGCCATTCCGGCCGGTTCTCGGGGGCCCGCTTCTGGAAGAAGAACTCGCCTTCTGCCCCGTTGACGAAGCGCTTCAGCGCCATCGGCCGGCCACCCGCCCCCCGCAACGCTCCGTCCGCGACCGCCACGTAGTAACGGACCAGGTCGAGCTTCGTGTGGCCGGCGTCCGGGAAGAAGACCTTGTCCGGATTGGTGATCGTCACCTCGCGGCCGGCCGCCTCGACGATCTCCTCGCGTTTCGGCATTTCGGCAACGATAGCGCGGGTAGACGGCGCGTACCCCACCGTCGAAAATCGCGGAGATACCGATTCCAGGCAGTGTCGATTCCACGCGGGGCGTTCGTCGCTACAGCGAGGCGGCCAAGGGAGGCCGCGGCCCTCGAGAAGGAGGCATTCGATGCGCTATCTGCTGATGCTCTACGAGCCCGAGCGCCCGCCCGATGCGGAGATCCCGCGTGAGCTAATCGAGAAGGAGATGGCCGCCTACGCGGCGTTCACAGCCGAGGTGAGGAACCGCGGGCTGTTCCAGGCCGGCGAAGCCCTCGAGCCGGTCGCCACCGCGACAACCGTGCGCGTTCGCGACGGCAAGACGCTCACGACGGACGGTCCGTTCGCAGAGACGAAGGAAGCGCTGGGCGGCTTCTACCTGCTCAACTGTCGCGATCTTGACGAGGCAATCGAGTTGGCCGCCAGGATTCCGTCCGCGTCCCGAGGTTCGGTCGAGGTCAGGCCTATATGGGAGCTGCCGTCGGACTACGACGCGGCCGTTGCGTCAGCCGGCGCGCGCTCGGCTGGTTGACGGTCGTCCGGTCGGGTCGACCAGGCCCGGCGCCCCAGCCCCTGAAGTTCAGGAGCTGAGACTGGCGTTTGGCTGAAGCCCACGCAGTCGTCGACCGCGTGTTTCGCGAGGAGGCGGGACGGGCGGTCGCGACGCTCATCCGGGTGCTCGGCGATTTCGACCTCGCGGAGGAGGCCGTCCAGGAGGCGTTCGTCGTCGCCCTGGAGCGCTGGCCGAAGGCGGGTGTTCCCGACAACCCGGGCGCGTGGATCACCACGACCGCCCGCAACAAGGCGATCGACCGGCTGCGGCGCGCGAAACGCTTCGAGCAGAAGCAGGGGCTGCTTGCGCAGCTGACCGAGCTTCGGGCCGAACCAGCGAGTGCGGAAGGAGGTTCGGATGAGATGAGCCCCGTCGCGGACGATCGCCTGCGCCTGATCTTCACCTGCTGTCACCCGGCCCTGGCGATGGAATCCCAGGTCGCGTTGACCTTGCGGACGCTCGGGGGCCTGTCGACGCCGGAGATCGCCCGCGCATTCCTCGTTCCGGAGCCCACGCTCGCACAACGGCTGGTTCGCGCGAAACGCAAGATCCGCGAGGCCGGCATCCCGTACCGTGTCCCGCCCGACCACCTCCTCCCGGAGCGGCTTGATGCGGTCCTGCGGGTGCTCTACCTGATCTTCAACGAGGGCTACGAGGCGTCCGCGGGGGAGGCGCTCATCCGCCAGGAGCTGTGCGCCGAGGCCATCCGCCTCGGTCGCGTTCTCCTGAGCCTGATGCCTGACGAGGCCGAGGTCCTCGGGCTGCTCGCGCTCATGCTGCTCACGGACGCGAGGCGGCCGGCGCGCGTCTCGGGCGAGGGCAGCCTGATCCTGCTCGAAGACCAGGATCGTTCGCGCTGGAACCAGGCAGCGATCGAGGAGGGCCGTGCGACTCTGGAGCGGGCCCTGCGGATGGGGCACGGGGGGACCTACCAGGTCCAGGCCGCGATCGCGGCGGTTCACGCCGACGCAGGGAGCTTCGAGGCCACGGACTGGCGGCAGATCGCGCTGCTCTACAACGAGCTGTCTCGCCTCGCGCCATCACCGGTCGTGGAACTCAACCGGGCCGTCGCTGTTGCGATGGCGGACGGTCCGACGGCTGGGCTGTCGATGATCGAGGCCATTCGGGGCGACGGCCAGCTCGAGTCGTACCACTTGATGCACGCGGCGCGGGCCGACCTGCTGCGGCGGCTCGGCCGGATGGACGAGGCCGCACTTGCCTACCGCCGGGCGGTCGAGCTCGTGGGGAACGCCGCCGAACGCCGCTACCTGGAAGGCCGACTGCGGGAGGCGAGAGCCGCGCTCAGCTAGGCCTTGCTGGCACTCAGTCGGTCGTGCTGGCGGCTCCCTTGCCTTCCGCATCGAGGACCTTGAGGCCCGCCTCGATCGAGCGACGGACTGGCGCGCCTCGCAGGGCGACGTTCAGTGCGATCAACAGCTTGCCGAACAGGTTCTTGCCCCGCCGCTCCCAGATCACGTGGACCCGGCTTCCACCCCTGTTTGGCGTCACGATCGCGGTCACGAAGGAGCCGGGCCTGGCGAACCCGCTCTCCTGCATCGTCCACGTCACCTGGCCCGGCTTCGACCAGTCGTAGTGCTCTCGCGCCCAGACCGGGCCGCCGTTGCCCTCGCGCACGTCCGCCCACGTGTCGCCCACAGCGATCACCCGGTACTCGTTCCGGTTCAGGCCGGGCCAGAGATCCGGACGCCGTTCGGAAAAGTCGATGAGCGAGGCGAGGATCGCGTCTGGCGGTACGTCGGTGTCGATGTCCAGCTCGATGCGTGCCACTGCTACCCGGCGTCGGACGGGGTGGCAGCCGGTGCGGGTCGTGTCGCCCGGATGGCGAGCAATGCCGCGTCGCCGGCGATCATGAGGACGAGCCACGCGGGCGTCAGCCAGTCGGGGTAGGTCAGGCGCAGAGCGGAATCCAGCGACCAGCCGCCATTGCCGATGAGTGCCACTGCAAGCGCGCCCGCCACGAGCGGGATGGTGAATTCGACGCCGGCCGTCTGCTTGCCGCCGCCCGCCCAGAAGCCCGCGGGCCAGTGCGCCACGAGCGTGACGATGACCATGTCCCCGAACACGAGACCCGGGCCGATGGGACCGCCGAGGCCGAGGATCATCAGGATCGTCCCGCCGATCTCGGCGACCAGCGTCACCGCCGTCCAGAACAACGGCGGCCAGAAGCCGAGGCTCGCGAAGAACCCGGACGTCGCACGGACGGCGGCCATGCCCCGACCCATCATCGCGACGGGCCAGCCGATCTTGAGCAGCCCGTGAGCGAGGACCACGCCACCGACCGCCAGGCGGAGGACCAGGAGCCCGAGATCCACGTTCATGTCGCCGCGAATTCTCAGCCAGATTGATTGCTCGCGCAAGCACTCTTTCTGGCCTGGCTCTCCTGCGAGACGATCAGGCGGAAGGTGGACGAAAAACGTCTGGCGGTGGCGCGGCCGGGACGACTGCCACCCGGGTCGAACGAAGCGCGAGCCACAGGGCTCCCAGTCCGACCAGGACGACCACCAGCTTGACCAGTGCCCCGAGCGCGGGAAGCGATGTCAGCACAGCGACGATCGCCACGCCGACCACGAGCGGTCCCAGGTCCGCCCACCTGTCGCGACCGGCCGGCGCGTTGGCCTCCGTCGCGGGTACCGCCGTTCCACGAGCTCGTCCGAGGAGGAGGCGCCCGACGGCCAGTCCGACGATGGCATCCGCGAGGTACACGCCCGCTACGACCAATGCGACCGTGATGGCCGAGATCAGGACGAACCCGCCGAACAGGTCGAGCCCCAGGAGCCCACCGAACCCGAAGATCCCGAACACGATTGCCAGCAGGATGACCCCGATGCTGATGAGGATCACGACCACGACGTAGCCGATGATGGTCCCGATCCCCCAACCGGCCGCCGGCAGCGGGTGGGTGCGCGATTCGGCCTCCGCCTTTCGGAACGTCCGTGGAGCCAGCCAGAGCGCAAGGATCGCGATGAGCAGGACAGCCAGGAAGTGGCGAAGGGCGTCCAGCACGGGGTTGGATGCCGCCGTCGGAACGTTAACGGGCGCCTGTTGGGCCGTGACGGTGATGCCGTCGTTGCCGGCGATCGTTCCGGTCTTGTTGTACTGGCCGACGCTTCCGGTCGTGCCACCGGCAACCTGGCCGCTGAGCGTGAACTGGCCCCCCGACACGAGCAGGTCCTGGCCGACCTTGCCGGCCAACGTGACCTGGCCGCCGGCGGCGGCGAGATCTTCCTTGATCTCCCCGGTGATCGTGACGTCGCCGCCGGCGACGCGCACGTCGCCGCTGACCGGTCCGTTGACGGTAACTCGGCCACCGGCCGCGAGCACATCGCCATTCACGGGCCCGTTCACGTCGACGGTCCCGCCCGCGATCACGAGGTCACCGTTGATCGTTCCGTTGGACGCGACCTGTCCGCCGAACACGTACACGTCGTGGTCCACGGTCTCGCCCGACGCGATGGTGACCTGCGATCCCGTCCGGAGCTTGCCTCCGAGCTGCTCGCCCTGGGCGAGCACGACTCCAATCGTCAGGAGGGCCAACAACACCGCCAGCCCGAATGCGGCCCCAACCAGCCGAATCTTGCCTCTCATCGTGCCTCCCCCTTTCTCGACCATTGCCCACCCGCGAGGGGTAAGGATGGCCGAGTTGCGCGTTGCGTGCTCACGATCTCACGTCTGCAGACCAATGAAACCTGTCCGCTCAGAATCGTGGGCGAGATCGGTCTACCTGTCGACGAACATCCGCTGTGCGAAGCGAAGAGGAACGCCAGGAGGATCGACGATGGCAGCAGTGCAATCGAAGCCGAACATCACGGGTCTCACGACGGTCGCCGTGCCGGTGAGCAACCAGGACCGAGCGGTCGAGTTCTACGTGGGCAAACTCGGGTTCCAGAAGCGAATGGATGTTCCGCTCAGCGGCACCGACCGCTGGATCGAGGTCGCACCCGCCGACGGCTCGACGACGATCGCGCTCGTCCCTCCGGGCGAGGCATTCAACACGGGCACCGACACGGGAATTCGCCTGTCGACGACGAGCGCGGACGCCGATCACACTGCACTGCAGGCGGCCGGTGTGGACGTGGCCCCCGAGGTCATGCGTTGGGGAGGCGGCGTCCCGCCCATGTTCTCTCTGCACGACCCGGATGGCAACACGCTGTACATCGTCGAGCAGATGGAGTCTCCGCGAGGTTAGGGCAGCACCTCGCGAAAAACGCGAAGGGCGTTGCCGCCCATGATCGCGGCAATGCCCGGCTCGTCGAAACCCGCTCCGAGGAGCCCATCGGTCAGCCGGACCACCCCGGCCGTGTCGAAGGGAACGGCGACGGCGCCGTCCCAGTCGGAGCCAAGGGCGACGTGGTCGAGTCCGGCCACGTCGACCGCGTAGCGGATCGATCGGACGATCCAGTCCACGCCGCGTCCACACGCCGCCCGTGGCGGCGATTCCGCGCGCGTGCTCGTCGGACAGGTTGCGGACGTTGTCGGCGACACCCCGCAGACCGGTGTGAGACGCGACAATCGGGCGCGTGGCCATCGCCAGGACATCGGCGACGGCCGTCGGCGATGCGTGTGAAACATCGATGACCGTGCCAAGAGCCTCGGCACGTCCGACGAGCTCCCGGCCGGCGGGACTCAGGCCTGTCTTTCTGCCGTGGACGGATCCTGCGTAGGCATTGTCGAAGAAGTGGGCGAGGCCGAGCATCCGGTAGCCGGCGTCGAAGAGCACATCGACGTTGGCCAGCTCGCCGTCGAGCGCGTGCGCACCCTCGATCGCGAGCAACCCGGCGGTTGAGCCCCCCGTGAACCCATCGCCCACCCGCGCCTCCAGCTGAGCGCGGGTCGTGATGACCGCGAACCGTCGGAACGATCGAGCCTCGAGCTGGTGCGCGCGGCGCGCCAGGTGAAGGGCGCGTGGCAGCAGACGGAACCAGGTCGAGGGCGGCCA
This sequence comes from Chloroflexota bacterium, assembly GCA_005880805.1. GTDB lineage: Bacteria > Chloroflexota > Limnocylindria > Limnocylindrales > CSP1-4 > CF-16. The sequence goes on from VBFZ01000056.1 coordinate 10,060, forward strand.
ACCCTGCGCGACGGCCAGCCAGCGGACGTCGTCGCCCCAATCCTGGTTGTCCTCCAGCCGGATGTGGCGCGAGATTTTCGTCGACGCGGCCAGGACCTGGAGCGCGACACGCCCTTCGATCAGTCGCGGGACATCGACATGGCCGCGCGGCCCGCGCCGCAGGAGATCCCTGCCCCATAGCAGCGAATCGGCATGGAGGTCGACGACCGCCAGGCGGCTATGAACGTCCCGGGCCTCACCAGAGACCGGAGCGTCGACTGGACCGAACGTCCGGTTGACCCTGCGCTCGATCAGCGCCGATGCAGCACGCCCGGCGGCGCGCACTCCGACCGCGCCGAGCCCGGTGCCAACCGCCGCCGCAGGGAGCGTTCGCCATCGCATCCTCGTCAGCCGTCCTGCCCAGCCGTCCTGCGTCAGCCGTCCGGCGTCAGCCGGCTCAGCTGCCCGCCGTCAGCCAGTCTCCACCACGCATCACCCGTCGCACGCGCACGTCGTCGTCGAGCTCCACGAGGTCGGCGCGCTGTCCCACTGCGATGCGCCCGCGGTCGGTCACGCCGAGCAGCGCCAGTGGATTGCGGCTCGCGGCCGCCACGGCAACGGGCAGGGCGGCTCCGTGGTGGGTCATGTTGCGAACGGCCGTGTCGAGCGCGATCACGGACCCCGCGAGCGTGCCGGAACCGTCGGCCAGCGTGCAGCGGTCGCCCTTGACGTCGACCTCGAGGCCGCCGATCGACAGGCGCCCATCGCCCGCGCCCGCAAGCGAAAGGGCATCGCTGACGAGCAGCAGGCGTCCGGCCGGCTTCGTGCGCCAGATGATCGGCCAGAGCGCCGGATGAACGTGCTGCTCGTCTGCGATGAGCTCGACGAACGCGTCGTCGCGGGTCAGTGCGGCGACAGCCACGCCCGGTGCCCGATGATCGATGCCCGTCATGGCGTTGAACAGGTGGGTCGTCGACGTCCCGCCGGCGTCGTAGCCGGCGATCGCGGTGTCCAGGTCGGCGGCCGAATGACCGATCGAGACGCGGACGCCGAGCGCCTGCATGCGCGTGATCAGCTCGAGACCGCCAGGGATCTCCGGGGCGATCGTCGTCAACCGGAGGCCCTCGACCAGCGGCTCGATCTCGGCCCATCGGACCTCCGCAGGCGTCATCAGGTACGCCGGGTTGTGCGCCCCACGACGGGCGGGGGAAATGAACGGGCCCTCGATGTTGAAGCCCAGCGGCTCCGCGCCGTCGGCCGGCGCGCACGGAATCCAGGCACGCACGCGGTCTGCGAACGCCCGAATGACCGGCAGCGGGTTCGTGACGCCGGTTGGCAGGAACGAGGTGACGCCATGCTGCAGGAGGACTCGCGCCATGCCGTCAAGGTCGTCGGTCGAGCCCATCGCGTCGTGACCGCCCCAGCCGTGGACGTGGACGTCCACGAAGCCCGGCGCGACGTACGGCAGCGCTTCAGCCCCTTTGCCAGCCTCGTCGTCGATGTCCACCGCGGCGATCCGGCCGTCCTCGATCGTCAGTCGGCCGGGGGCGACCGCGTCGTCCAGAACCAGATGGCCGCGGACCTCCAGATGGCCGGAATCAGCACGCATGCGCGCGCTCAGACGACGAGAGGCCAAAGCACGTCGCGGGCGAGCAGGAAACCGCGCTTCACGAGGTCGGGGTCGCCCTCAAAGGAACGATCTTCATGCTCGATCGAGATCGCGCCCTGATAGCCGACCCGGTAGAGCGCCGCGATGAACCGTCCCCAGTCGATCTCACCGAGCCCCGGCAGCCGCGGGATCTGCCAGCCCACCCCGGCCGACATCACGCCTTGCTCGAACAAGCCGTCGCGGTCGATCTCCATGTCCTTCGCGTGGACGTGATGGATGCGCGGGCCGAACTCGCGGACCGCGCGCTCATAGTCGATGAACTGCCAGACCAGATGCGACGGATCGAGGTTCAGCCCGAAGTTCTTGGCGTCGACGATCTCGAACAGCCGTCGCCAGATGGCCGGCGAGTAGGCGAGGTTCTTGCCGCCAGGCCATTCGTCGGCAGAAAAGATCATTGGGCAGTTCTCGATGACGATCGTCACGCCATGCTGGCCCGCAAAGCGAGCGAGATCGGGCCAGACCTTGCGGACTTCCTCGAGGTTGTCGGCGACCGACCGGTTCTGGTCGCGACCGATGAACGTCCCGACGAGCCCGACGCCGAGGGTCTCGGCGGCCAGGATGACCTTGCGCAGGTGGTCGTGCGCGTCGGAGCGCACCTCGGGGTCGGGATCGAGGTTGTTCGGGTAGTAGGCCAGCGAGCTGATCTCGAGGCCGTGCCCCTCGAGCAACTTCCGGATCTTTTGCGCACCCGCCTGGTCGAGCTTGTCGACGTCGATGTGACTCACGCCCGCGTAGCGACGGCGATCGCCGGTCACCACCGGCCAGCACGCGATCTCGAGGGTCTGGAATCGCTCGCCCGCAGCCCACCGCGCCAGCTCCTCCAGGTCGAGGCTTTCCAGGGCGGCCGTCATCAGCCCGAGCTTCATTTCGCAGTCACTCCTTGCGGCGTGGCTGCCGCAACTCCTGAGCGCGAGGATTGCCGCTCGACGTCGACCCAGCGAGCCGCCCGCGCGCTGTCCGCTACCGCATCACCAACGAGCATCTCGTCATGGCCGTCGGCGAACGTCGCGTACGGCGGGTCGGAGGCGGGTGCACCCGCCAGGACGTCGGTGTAGACGGCCCGGAACAGCGCACCAAAGGTGTCGCCGAAGCCCTCGACATGACCGCCCGGCAGCGCGGCGGCGGCTCGTCCCGCGGGACTCATCAGTGCCGGATTGCGGAGGAGGATCTCATTCGGACGCTCGCGGTGGCCCAGCCAGAGGTGATCCGGGGTCTCCGAATCCCACGCTGCCGCGGCCAGCGAACCGTCGATCTCCCATTGGAGCGAATTCTTCCGGCCGGGGCTGATCTGCGACACGCTGACCGCTCCGCGGGCTCCATTTCCGAAGCGCAGGAGAATCGTGGCGACGTCCTCGGTTGCCATCGGTCGCTCGACCGTCTCCGCGGGTCTGGCAGTGGAGAACGTCTCCACAGGCCCGGTCGGCTGGCGTCGGGTCGGGATGAAGGTCGCCATGTCGGCCATCACGGACACGATCTGCTGACCGGTCAGGAACGCGATCAGGTCGAGCCAGTGCGAGCCGATGTCGCCGACCGCCCGCAGCGAGCCGCCCTTGTCGGGTTCCAGCCGCCAGTTCCAGTCGGTGTCGAGCAGCAGCCAGTCCTGGAAGTAGTGACCCGTCGCGAAGCGGACATCGCCGAGATCGCCGGCGCGGATCGCCTCCCTCACGTGCTGGTGCAGCGGGTAGAAGCGGACGTTGAAGTTGACCGCGTTCACCCGGCCGCTCGCCGCAGCGAGGTCCACGAGCTCCGCGGACTCGCTGGCGGTCATCGCCAGCGGCTTCTCGCAGATGACGTGCCTGCCCGAGGCCAGGATGGCCTTGGTCTGGGGAACGTGGAGGTGGTTCGGAGAGGTGACATGGACGACGTCCACCCCAGGGTCGGCCAGCAGTTCGTCGAGCGAGCGATAGGCCCGGGCGACTCCGAGCGCCGCGGCGCGGTCGGCGCCTCGTTCCGGGGAGCTGCCGAGGACGCCGCGAACCGACACGCCGATCCGGCGGAGCGCCTCAACGTGGACTGTACCGATGAACCCCGTCCCGATCACGGCGGCGCCGATGCCCGAGAGGTTGCCCACTCCGTCGTCCCTCCTCAGTGTGGCTCGCGCCGGACCGGTCTCGACAGTCTAGAGAGATCGACCAGTGTGCGGCGTAGCGGACTCGAGGGCCCGCTACTCGTCCCCTGCGCCGGCGAGTGCGTCCAGGATCCCGCGGGCAATGGCGGCCACGGTCGGCCGTCGGCCATCGTCTTGCCTCGGTCGTACCGGGTCCTTGCTCGCCAGGCGTTCAAACCGACCGACGGCTCACCCAGGACGCCCGCGCCAGTGATCGTCCCGCTCACTGGCCGTTCGATAAAGCAGATCGAACGCGCGTTGTCGGTTGTTTCGAACGGCACGCGTTCAGCAACGATCACCCAGCGTGCTTCAACCGTCCGTTTGAACGCATGGCGTTCAGACGTCTAGGCGGCTGGCATGTCGGGCATCGGGCTGACGAGCTG
>VBFZ01000128.1 GCA_005880805.1 Chloroflexota bacterium
GCAGCGCCGCGACACTGGCCTCGGCCTTCCCTTCCTGGCTCATGCCGAGATAGGCGTTCAACAGCGTGAGGAGGATCAGCAGCACCCCGGTGGGCACCTGGCCCGGGATGAAAAAGCTGAGGATGCCCGCGCCGAGCAGCACGACCTGCATCGGGTCGGCGTACTGGCGCAGGAAGACCTGCCGGCGTGGCTCCTTCGGGGCGTCGGCGAACTTGTTGAGTCCGAACGCGGCCTGACGGGACTCGACCTCGGCCGCCGACAGGCCGACGGCCTCGTTGACGTGCTGGGCGTCGAGCGCATCCTTGACGGTCAGCGCATGCCAGGCCGTCGTCCCGGACGGTGCTGGCGCGGGAATCGCCGTCGTCGCCATGTTCAGTCCTCCACTCGGCGGTTGGAGATCACTGTCGGCTGCGAGGGCGCCGCCTTCATCATCCGGATGGGGTGACGCCCTGGACGCGTCGCGCGAGTTTCGTCAGCGCAGCGCTACAACAGGACGTCGAGTGCCAGCACCGCGACGGTCAGCACCGCCAGGATCACGAGGACCGGGAGGACGAAGCGGATCCAGGTGCCGTACGGGACCCGCGCGATAGCCAGGCCGCCCATCACGACCGCCGACGTCGGCGTCACGAGATTCACCAGCCCGTTACCAGCCTGGTAGGCGGTCACGACTACCGATGGCGGCACGTTCGCGAAGCTCGCGAGCGGGGCCATGATCGGCATCGCGACGGTGGCCAGTCCGGATGACGAAGGGATCAGGAACGAGAGCGGGATGAACGCTGCGTAGGTGAGGGTCGCGAACGCCACGCCGCCAAGGCCGGACAAGGCCTGCTCCGCCCAGTTCAGGACCGTGTCCGTGATCTGGCCGTTGTTCATGATGACGGTCACCCCGCGCGCGATTCCGATGATCAGGGCCACGCCGAGGAGGTCGCGTGCTCCATCGACGAATGCTCCAGTGAAGCGCGTCTCGGACATGCCGGCGAAGAAGCCGATCGCGATCGCGAACAGCAGGAACGACGCGGTCATCTCCGGGAACCACCAGAACCGGGTTGCGATCCGTGTGACTCCCAGGTCCGACCAGGGCACGACGCCGACGATCATGGCCACGAACGCGAGGAAGAACAGGACGAGAACCAGCTTCTGGCGGGTCGTCATCTCCGCGGCCGTGGCGGCCCCGGTAGCTTCGGCGTGGAAGTGGGCCACGTTGGCCTCGCGCTCCGCGGCAACGAGGGATTGGTTCGGATCCCTGCTAACGCGTGCGGCATAGCGCATGACCCACCAGATCCCGATCGCCGTGCCGATGACGAGGAGAACCACGCGCGAGACCAGGCCCTCGCTGATGCTGACGCCGGCGAAGCCTGATGCGATACCGGTCGCGAATGGATTGATCGTCGAGCCCAGCACGCCGATTCCAGCGCCCAGCAGGATCAGCGCAGCTCCGGTCAGCGCGTCGTAGCCGGCCGCGATCATGACCGTCACGATCAGGAGGTAAAAGGCGAGGCTTTCCTCGGCCATGCCGTACGTCGTCCCGCCCAGCGCGAACAGGATCATGAGCACGGGAATCAATCGCTGCTCGCGCCCACGGAGGCGAGCAACGACTCGCGCGATCCCGGTCTGGATTGCGCCGGTCTGCATCGTGACGCCCAGGAACCCGCCGATGACGAGGATGAACAGGGCGACGTCGATGGCGCCGAAGAGCTCCCCCGAGTTGTAGTAGGAGATCGATCCGTCCTCGGCGGACTTGATCCCGTACATCCCGTTGATCGGAGCTGTCAGCGAGTCGTAGACGATCCGCGCGGGCGTCGCCTCGACCGCGTGGTACGTGCCCGGGATCGGCGAACCGTCTTCGTTGTAGTCGTAGCGCCCCGCCGGGATCAGCCAGGTCGCGATCGCGACGATCACGATGAGGATGAACAGGATCGTGTAAGCGGACGGCAGGCTGAACCTCCCCCTTGCTGCCTGGTTGCCCGCTTCTGCGGTCGCGACGGCGCTCATGCGTGCACCCCCCCTGACTCCGAATCCGCCACGGCCCTGGCCGCGACGGCTTGGGCCGCGACGGGCACGACGACCGCGGACGTGCCCGCCGTGCCCGACCCCTCGATCCGTTCGATGTCGAACCCGGTCAGCCCGTAGACAAGCGATATCACCGGCCTACCGCCGGCCGCGACATCACGCAATGCCGCAGCAGGCGAGGGCTCAGCCACGGACGACGCTCGTTCCGTGCGTGCCCGCGACGAGCCCCTCGACGTCCGCGAGCGTCCCGATTGCCGCCCGGTGCCCCGTCCGCTCGGCGTATTCGACGGCAGCTCCGACCTTCGGCCCCATGGAGCCGGCCGCGAATTCCGAGCCACTCAGCTCGGTTGAGGTCGCCCGGTCGATCCGTTGCTGCGAGGGCTTCCCCCAGTCCCGGTAGACGCCGTCGACGTCGGTGGCCATGACGAACAGGTCAGCGTCGAGGTCGCGCGCCAGGAGTGACGAGGCGCGGTCCTTGTCGACGACGACCTCAGCGCCCTCGAGCATGTGGGTCCCGGGGCGGTACATGGTGGGGATGCCGCCGCCGCCGGTGCAGATGACCACGGCGCCGTATTCCAGCAGCCATCGGATCGGCCGGATTTCGAACACACGGCGCGGCAGTGGCGACGCGACCACTCGCCGCCACTTCGCGCCGTCCTGTTTGAAGACCCAGCCCTTCTCCGCGGCGAGCCGGTCCGCCTCTTCCTGCTCGTAGACCGGTCCGATGAACTTCTCCGGGTTCGCGAAGGCCGGGTCGTCCGGATCGACTTCGACCATCGTCAGGACGGTCGCGAACGGCTTGTCCGACGGCAGCAGGTTGCCGAGCTCCTGCTCGATCAGGTAGCCGATCATCCCCTCCGTCTGCGCACCGAGCACGTCGAGGGGATAGGTCTCGACGGCCGGGTACGCAGCGCCCTGGAGCGCGAGCAGGCCGACCTGCGGGCCGTTGCCGTGGGAGATCACGAGCTCGTGATCAGCGGCCAATGGGGCCATCGCTTCGGCTGCGACCCGGACGTTGGCTCGCTGATTGTCGGCGGTCATCGGCTGCCCCCGGCGCAGCAATGCGTTCCCGCCGAGGGCGATGACGATGCGCATGCCTGGCGAGCCCCCTCCCGCGCCCGTCAGTCGCCGATGGTGGCCACGAGAACCGCCTTGATCGTGTGCATGCGGTTCTCGGCCTGGTCGAACACGATCGACGCCGGCGACTCGAACACCTCATCGGTGACCTCCATCTGGGAGATCCCGAAGTGCGCGGCGATGTCGGCGCCGACCTTCGTGTCGGAGTTGTGGAAGGCCGGCAGGCAGTGCATGAACTTCACGTTCGGATTGCCGCTCTTCGCCAGCGTCGAGACGTTGACCTGATAGGGCCGGAGCTCCGGGATGCGCTGTGCCCAGACTTCCTTGGGCTCGCCCATCGAGACCCACACGTCTGTGTACAGGAAGTCCGCGCCCTTCACGCCCTCGTCGACAGAGTCGGTCAGGGTGATATGCGCGCCGGTCTGGCCGGCGATCCGACGGGCCTCGTCGACGAGCTCCTGGTGGGGCCACCGCGCCCGCGGACCGACAAGGCGCACGTCCATGCCCAGCTTCGCCCCGCCGATCATCAACGAGTTGCCCATGTTGTTCGCGGCGTCGCCCAGGAACGCGAAAGCGACCTGGTTGAGCGGCTTGCCGGAGTGCTCGCGCATCGTCAGGAAGTCGGCCAGGATCTGGGTCGGGTGGAACTCGTCGGTCAAGCCGTTCCAGACCGGCACGCCGGCCGTGCTGGCCAGGGTCTCGACGATCGACTGGTCGAACCCGCGGTACTCGATGCCGTCGTAGAGCCGGCCGAGAACGCGCGCCGTGTCCTTGATCGTCTCCTTGTGGCCCATCTGTGACGACTGCGGGTCGAGGTAGGTCACGTGCGCACCCTGGCCGTAGGCGGCGACCTCGAAGGAGCACCGCGTCCGGGTCGAAGTCTTCTCGAAGATCAGGCAGATCTCTTTCTGGCGAAGGTGCTCCACCTCGGTCCCGGCGCGCTTCTCGGCCTTGAGGTTCGCAGCAAGGTCGATCAGGTAGCGGATCTCGTCCGGCGAGTAGTCAAGCTCCTTGAGGAAGTTGCGTCCCCGGAGCGAGGGGGCCGGTGGGGCCATCGTGGTCATGTCGAAGCCTCCCGTTCGAAGGTGTCAGGTGGTGCTACGGCTCGCGTTGTTGGCTGGCCGGGCGGTCACACGGGATCCCGGACGATCGGGCACGTCATGCAGTGGCCGCCGCCGCGCCCGCGCCCGAGCTCCGATCCGTCGATCGTCAGGACCTCGATCCCGGCGTGGCGCATCAGCGAGTTCGTGTACTCGTTCCGCTCATACGCGAGGACGACGCCCGGCTCGAGGGCGACGACGTTGTTGCCGTCGTCCCACTGCTCCCGCTCGGACTCCCAGCGGTCTCCGCCGGTCTCGATCACGCGCAGGGTCCTGAGCCCGAGGGCATCCTTGACCGCCCCCAGGAACGACGGCTCGCGTCGGACATCGAACGTGCCTGCTCCATCGCCGGGCCGCACGGAATAGGCAGTGATCGACGCGACCACCTTGGGAAACACGGTCACGGCGTCCCGATCGAGGAACGTGAAGACCGTGTCGAGATGCATGTGGGCCCGATCCCGCGACATCCCGGCCGCAATGACCCGGTCCGCGGCACCCGCCTCGAACAACGAGCGGGCGATCTTCTCGATCATCTGGCCGGTTGTCCGCTCGCTCATCCCGATGGCGACGGTCCGGTTGCCGATCGGCATGATGTCGCCGCCTTCGCTGCTGACCCGGCCGAACGACTCGCCCTCCTGCTCGCGCGAATACCAGAACGGGAATCCGGCGCCAGCGAAGTCCGGGTGGAAGCGGTAGATGGCCTCGACGTTCAGCGCCTCCAGGCGGCGTGCCGGCCAGTACATCGGGTTGACCACGACGCCGCCGTAGATCCAGGCCGACGAGTCGCGCGTGAAGTAGCTGTTCGGGAGCGGGCGCAGGACGAAGTCGTCTGGCTCCATGGCCGACACCACGAGGGATCGCCGGGCGACCTGCCCGCCGCCCACTTCCTGGACCCCTCGACCTCGCAGGAGCTGCTCCGCCTCCTGGACCGTCAGCCCACCCACCAAATGGTCGGCGAGCGTCCGGGCATCCACCGTGTCGAGATATGCCCGGGCGTCGTCGGCGACGCCGGCCCCGACGGTGAACGGGGTGACGGCTCGATCGAGGACCCACTTCCGCGCCTCCGGAGAGGCCAGCGCCCCGGCGAGAAGCTCCTCGAGGTAGATGACCTCGATTCCGCGTTCGCGCAGGAGGTCGGCGAACGCATCGTGCTGTTGGCGTGCCCGGCGGACCCACAGGACGTCATCGAACAGGAGCTCGTCGTGGTTGCCAGGAGTGAGCCGCTTCAGCTCGAGGTCCGGCCGATGCAACATGACCTTCCGAAGCCTCCCGACCTCGGAGTGGACGCCGAACGCACGCGCCGTTTCGGCCATCGATGGATGGATGGCGGTGGTCATCGCGGTCTCCCATCGTTCCGTAACAGGCTGCCGCGGAGCCTCGGCCCCGCCCGGGCATTGCACACCGGGCCCTCCCGCCGAGGCATCACCCAGATGGGATGAGCGGTCGCTCGCCGCATCGGGAAGGACCGCCGGACCTGCCGCCGCCGGGAGGCGGACCACCGGACCTGCCGCCGCCGGGAGGCGGACCACCCCCGGAGTGGCGGGTGTACGCCATGTCGCAGAGGCGACGGCGCGGCAACAGTGTTCGGCGGGACTGTTCTCCAGCAGGAGGTCGACGTGTCCGAAGCGACCGCGCAGCCGGATGAGGAGGCTGAGAGCCGACCGCTCAGCGTGATCGTCCTCGCGATCCTGTGCGGCGTGGCCCTGGTGCTGGCCGTCGTCCACCTGCTCCAGGCCCTGGCGATCGTCCCCTACTTCATCGGCCCCATCGCGATCCATGACTTCAACTGGTGGTACTCACTGATGTGGATCTCGATGATCTGGCTGTGGTCGGCGGCGATCAGGGCGGTCTGGACGCTCGATACCTCGGCGCCATGGTTCGTGCTCATCGTGGCCGGCTTCAACGTGCTGTTCGACTTCAGCACGATGGCCCTGTCGCCGAACGGGACGACCGACCTCAGCGCCAGCTTCATCGTCAGCCTGGCGATCTTCGGTTTCGCGATCCTCCCGAGCACCAAGCACGCCTTCGCCGTCGACTAGTTCGCGGGCGCACACCCCCGCGCAAGCGTGTAGGCGCCATGGGACTGCGGCGCCCGGGCGAGCACCCTCTGCTCGCGTGCGGGACCTGCGGCCAGCGACGCCGCAGGCAGGTACGCGAAGGAGGCGGACATGACCGAAGCGATGACGGAGACCCGAACGACAACACGCAGCCGACCGATCGGCGTGATCGTCCTCGCCGCCCTGGCCGGTATCGCCCTGCTGCTGTCCATCGGGCACCTCCTGCAGGCACTGGGCATCCTGCCGTACTTCATCGGCCGGATCGAGATTCGCAACTTCAACATCTGGTACGTGCTGCTGTGGGGCCTGATGGTCTGGGTCTGGGCGTGGGCGATCCAGGCGATCTGGAACATCGATCCTGCGGCCTGGGTGTTCCTCATGGTCGTCAGCGGCTTCAACCTGCTGTTCGACTTCTTTGCGATGATCGGAGCCTCGACGACCTACACGGACTTGAGCGCCAGCTTCATCGTCAACGGGCTGATCTTCGCCTACACGCTGCTGCCGGGGACCAAGCGCGCGTTCGCCGTGGAGTAGGGGTAGGGGGCGCGTCGCAGGGCGCGCCAAACGGCGGACGACTTCCGTCGCGTCCCGGTGAGGCTGGTGACCGACCAGCTCCCGGGACGCGTTCCTTTCTTGCGGGTGGCGTTTGCCGCTGCCGGGTTGCCGCTGCCGGCGTTATTGGGCTACCGACAGTACCGCGGCGACGAGATACCCGAGCACCACGACCAGCCCGACCAACCGGCCGCCGTGCTCGAAGCCCTCGGGCAGCATCGAATTGGAGAGCATCGTCAGGACGGCGCCACCAGCGAAGGCCTCAGAGAAGAGGCCCGTGACGTGCCCGGACTGCGCCGCCAGGAATCCGATGCCGGCCGCGACCGCGCTCACGATCGTCAGCCCGACCCACATGCCCAGGATGCGTCGGTCCGTGTAGCCGGCAGCCCGCAGGTTGATCGTCCCGGCGATGCCCTCCGGGACATTCGAAACGAACACCGCTGTCAGGAAGGCAACGTTGATCGTCCCCCCGAGCGCGAGCGTGATTCCCAGGATGGTTGATTCGGGGATGCCGTCGAGGAGCGCCCCAAGGAACATGGCCGCTCCCGACCCTCCTGACGACTCTCGTGCGGCCCCGTCGATATCGCTACGAGTCTCGCCGCCGCTTCCGTCGACGATCCGGTCGGCCACGAAATAGACGATCGCGCCGAACAGGAACGCAAGGCCGATCCCTCGTCCGACTTCAAGGTTCGACTCCGGGATCAGCTCGTAGGCCACCGCGCTGAGCAGCGCGCCGGCACCGAACCCCATCACCAGCCCGAGCGCGCGATGGGCGCCTTCCATGCGCCGCGCGAACGCCTGGCCGATGCACAGTGACCCGGCTGCAAAGCCACCCCACAGGATGGCAGCCCAGACGTTCACGAGGGGTCACCGGTCCGTCCGGCCCGGCACGCACGCGAGGCCTCGGCCACTGCCGCCGCCGGGTCGCGGATCAGGTCACTCGCGGCCGCGCTGGCGCGAGGATGCCTGGCCCGACTGGACGGGTTGCCCGTTGGCTCCATCCGGCTGCGCGTCGCCGGCCGGCGTCTGCATCAGCAACGAGCTCGCGACGTCGATTCCCGGCCCGACCTGGACCATTGCCCGGGTGTTGGATGCCAGCGCCGCGGCGACGTCCAGTCGCCTGCTCTCGACATCCCACTGCATCGCGGTCGGGTACTCGCGGATTCGCGAGTCGAGTCGTTCGAGCCGGACGACCTCGTTCTCGGCCTCGAGCTCGATCGCCGCACGATGCAGCCGGATCCGCTGGCGCTCCTGCTCGTCGCGGTCGGCCAGGCGCAGGAGCTCGAGCTCATGGAGCTCCTGCTCCTCGGCGCGCTGCACGCCGGCGAGACGGCGGGTTTCGCGGGATGCCACGAACTCGGTCGGAGGTCGCACGTCCGTCACGACGACCCGCGCAACCTCGACGCCGTAAGGCTCCAGGTCTGCCCCGATGTCCTTCCGGAGGCGCTCGCCGTCCGGGTCGCCGAGGTCGAGCACCTCCTCGGAGGTCTTGCTCCGAACGAGCAGCCGAACCGCGTCCTGGCAGGACGCCTGGCACACGTGGTCGAAGTCAGGAACGGTGATCGTGAAGACGAAACGCTCGGGTGCGGCCACACGGAAGGTGAGCAGGATGACGATGTTCGTGCGCACGTCATCGCGCGTCGGGAACTCGCTGGCCGTCGCAGCGAACGGGGTCTCGCGGGTCGTCACCAGGTGGCTGACGATGATCCACGGCGGAACGACATGGTTGCCCGGCTGGAGGGTCGCGTAGAACCGGCCCCGTCGGAGGAGAATCGCCTGGGAACCCTCGGGGATCGGCACGATGAACGCCTGGAACACCCCCAGGATCACGAGCGCGACGCCGACGCCAACGCCACCGGCACGGAGCGCAATCGACACGTCGAAGATCAGTCCGGCCACTAAAACGACGATGCCGGCGGTGACGAGCTCGTTTCGGACGCGAAACGCCTGCTGCGGGAGGACGACGATCGGCGGTCGGCCGCTCGCGTCGGGCGTGGCGAGCGCCTGGGCGGCGTCGCGGAGTGGAACGCGGACCTGGGTGAGCTGCGTTTCGGCGGCGACTGCTGCGCCAGGTGTCGCGTCAGCCCCGGCGTCCGCTGCGGCGGTGGCGGTCATCTCGGCCATGGCCGATCAGCCCCCGGTCGCCGACGGCGACGGGCTCTCGGCGGGCAGTCGCCGCGGGAGCGGCCGGGGCGCCGTAACGGAACGTTGGGCGGGCGTCCGGGCGCTCGTCAGCGCGGCCGCCGGAGCGGTATCCGAGCCGGGCAGCACTCCGGCAGGAGATGGCGGCTCCGACAGACGAGCATGGGCATATCGAACGAGGTCGTGCACGATTGCCACGATCGGGGCGGACAGAAGGAGCGGCAGGATCCCGAACTGCCCGATTGCCACGATGCCGGGCACCATGATCGCGGGATGCACCCTCAGCCGGCGCTCCTTCAGGCGGGAGCCGAGGAGCGCGGACCCCACGAATCGCGCGACGAGGTATGCCGCCACGTATGCGAGGCCGCGATCGGGTTGGACGGGCAGGATGAGGAGCGCCGGCAGCAGTCCCAGGAGCCCGCCGATCGCTGGCACGAGCTGCGTCGCGCCCGCAATCAGCGCAAGGGCTACCGGCTCACGGAACTCCGGGCCGCCGAGCCGCGGTGAGGCCCGGAGGCCGACCCAGGTGGCCAGCCCGACCAGCGCCGCCACAGTTACATACCCGCGCAGGTAGGAGCCGGTCGCCCGATCGAGGATTCCGACCGCCGCCCAGGCATCGCGCCTGAGCCATGGCGCCATGCGCCGATCGACGGCGGCTCGTGCGCGCCGGACGTCGGTCATCACGGTCAGCATCCACGTCGGCAGCACGATCAGGCCGACGAGCGCGCCAATTGCACCGAGCAGGCCGGAAACCACGGCCCCGAGCAAATCGTCGAGGCGACCCTGAGCGCTGGCGAGCAGGTCCCGGACGCCCGTCGCGATCCCGGACAGGAGCGTCGCCACCGGCCGGCTTGACTCCGCCGGCGTTCCAAGGGACGCCGCGAAGCGATTGATGGCCGCGTCAACCTGAGTTCCGGTTGGAAGGTCGACGCCCGTCCGGATGAGCTGGAAGACGATGGGCGGAACGACCAGCAGTGCGATTCCGGCCACCGTGACGCCGACGGCCGCGACTGACAGGAAGGCTGCGAGTGGTCGTGGCATGACGTTGTCCAACGCGTTGACGATGGGCAGCAGCATGTAGGCGACGATGCCGCCGACGACGAAGGGGAGCAGTGCCGGCCAGCTCGCGGCGGCGAGCCAGCCAAGGCCGCCGACGACCGCCGTGAACAGGCCTGCTCGCGCGAGCGCGCGAGGCGTCACCGTCTGGAGGCGCGCTCGGAGCTCGCCCCACTCGCGGGCCGCCCTGGCCTGAGCCGACGATTGCTCCAGTGGAGGCACGAGGTCCACCTTGGATCGGACGGCGCCGATTGGCGATGGCGCTCGCCCCAGTCATTCGGGTACGGCCGACACCGCCTTGTCCACCCGCCGCACCACGGTGGGTGCTCACCCTTGTCGGCGCGGCTCCGCGGGCCATGATCCAGATGCCGGAAGCGATCGAGATGCCGGCAGCCACGGTGCGCCCAGAGGAGGCATGCATTGAAGGGTCTCGTCGACTTCTACGCCACCCAGGTGAGGCTGCTCTGGGAATGGCGTGGCGGCAGGCTCGCGCTCTTGAAGCGACTGGTCATCACCCTCGCCGTCGCCACCTTGTCGTTCGCGCTGACCGCAGCCCTGCTGCCAGGGCTCTCGGTCGCCTCACTATCCGCAGCTGCCCTGGCCGTCATCCTGATTGCGCTCTTCAACGCACTCGTCCGGCCGCTGGCGCTGGCCTTCATCGCGCCGCGGTCGCTGATCCTGACGGGGATCGCCGTACTCGTCCTCCAGGTCGCGGCATTCCTCGTCGTCGAGCGCTGGTCGCCAGGCGTCAGCGTGTCGAGCACCATTACGGCAATCGTCGCGTCGTTTGTCTACGCGATCATCAACACGACGCTCACGGCGATCCTGGGCGTCGATCGCGGGGGATCGTATTTCGGGTACCTGGTCCAGGCGTTGCGGGCGAAGGGCGCGGCGCCGGCCACGGACCGGCCTGGCGTGGTCATCTTCCAGATCGATGGTCTTGCCTATCCGATCCTCGCGGCCCGCGTGCGCGCGGGCTCCGTAAACACGATGGCGAGCTGGATACGGAACGGCACCCACCGACTGTCTCGATGGGAGGCGCAGCTCCCGTCGATGACGTCAGCCAGCCAGCTCGGGATCCTGCACGGCAACAACGACGGGATCCCGGCATTCCGATGGTTCGAGCGCGACCGCCAGAAATTGATGGTTTCGAGCAACCCCGCCGACGCCGCCGAGATGGTCCATCGGGCTTCGAACGGCGAGGGGCTGCTGTCCAACGACGGCGTCAGTATCTGCAACCTCGTCACCGGCGACGCTACACGCTCATACGTCACGACGGCCGCCCTCGCCGACGGCTCTCGCGGCCTCGGGGACAGCCGCGCGTTCCTGCCCTTCTTCTTCAGCCCGACGGGCTACCTGCGCTCGCTCACGCTGTTCCTCGGTGAGCTCATCACCGAGCGCATCCAGGACCGCCGAACGAGGCGCGCGGGCGTCGTTCCACGCCTGGACCGGGACTTCAAGTACGCGGGGATGCGCGCCGCGAGCAACGTGTTCCTCCGCGACATGAACGTCTCCCTCATCATCGAGGAGATGTACCGCGGCGCGAACGTCATCTATGCGGACTTCACCGATTACGACGAGATTGCCCATCACTCCGGACCGGAGCGTGTCGAGGCGCTTCAGGCGCTGGATGGCATCGACGCAGCGTTCGCCACGATCGTCAAGGCGGCTGAAGACGTTCCGCGTCCCTACCGCTTCGTCGTCCTGTCCGATCACGGCCAGAGCCTCGGCTCCACATTCAAGCAGCGCTACGGCGAGAGTCTTGGCGGCCTGGTGCGCCGGCTGATGGGCGGCCGCGCGACCGTCGCCGAGCAGCGGTCGCGCGGAGAAGGCGCGGCGTTCACGAATACGTTCCTGTCCGAGGTGGTTCGCACCAGCGGAGCGAGCGCGTCGGTCGCGCGGCTGGCGCTCGCGGACCGGACGACCGATGGCGTGGTCGATATCGATCCGGAGCCACAGCTCGGCACGTCGAGCGAAGTCGCCCAGATCGTCGTGGTGGGGTCGGGCAACCTGGGCCTCGTCTACTTCACGGGGTTCGACCATCGACTGACCGTCGAAGAGCTCGAGGAGCGGCATCCAGGCCTGATCGCGAGCCTCGCCGATCACCCGGGGGTCAGCTTCGTCTGCGTTCGATCGAGAGCGCGCGGGGGGCTGGTGGTCGGATCGCAGGGCGCTCGCTACCTCGTGGACGGACGGGTCGAGGGCAAGGACCCGCTCGAGACGTTCGGGCCCAACGCCGTCGCCAGCCTCTGCCGCGAGGACGCGATGGAGCACGCGCCCGACCTGCTGCTCATTAGCCAGTACGACCCCGAGCTGGGCGAGGTTGCCGCGTTCGAGGAGCTCATCGGCTCACACGGCGGGCTCGGGGGCGCCCAGACGGAGCCATTCATCCTTCACCCGGCGGAGTGGAAGCTCGACGAGCCGGTCCCGCTCGGCGCGCCCGCGATCTACCGCAATCTTCGGCGCTGGCTCAAATCGGTCGGCATCCCGCTCGAACACGCTGCCTGACCTCAACGTTGCCGGGAGGCGTGTGCACCTCGAGGCCGTTCTAGCCGGCGCCCTTGTGGCTGCGCTCGCCCGAAACCTAGGCTGACTTGCTTCGCTCCGGATCCGTCCGGACCGCCGGGGGTCGCGCGAACATGGGAGGGCTGCAGCCATGACGCTCGAGGGGATCCTGGTCGGGCTCGTCGTCATCATCGTCGGGCTCGCGTGGGCGTTCTACGGCTTGCGCGCGTTCACGATCCTCCTGCCCATCTGGGCTTTCATCGTCGGCTTCGGCGCCGGCGCAAGCTGGATCCAGGAGCTCTTCGGGGGCGGCTTCCTGGCAACCACGACGTCGTGGGTCGGCGGCTTCTTCATTGGACTCGTGCTGGCCCTGCTCAGCTACTTCCTGTATTACGCGGCCGTCGTTCTCCTCGGCGGCGCCCTCGGCTACACGCTTGCCGCGGGGTTCGCGGTGGGCATCGGGCTGCCCAACTTCCTCGCGATCATCGTCGGGCTCGTGGCCGGGGCAGCTCTCGGGGCGGCGGTCCTCCTGCTCGCGATGCCGGCCTTCCTCGTGGTCTGGCTGTCGGCGATTGGCGGCGCGACGGCGGTCGCCAACGGCCTGCTGATCCTTCTCGGCCGGATCGACCTCAAGGACATCGAAGGCGGCCTCGGACAGGGCCTCCTGCGCGATCCCGCGATCGCGGTCGTCACCGTGATCGTCGTCGCGGCCGCGGGGATCTACTACCAGATGCGGGAGGTGACCGAGTCGACGGTCGCGGTCGAACGGGCGACCTACCGGGCGTGATTCCGGAGACGGTCGGGGAGGTGGACTGAACGTCGAGCCAATCCGACCGCCGGGATCGAATGGCACGCCCTGGACCGCCCCCCGAGGCCCGGCCGGACGCGACGACGACGATCGACGTTGCGGGCGACCAGCTCGTGCCCGCATGGCTGCAGCGCCTTGCAGCGATCGGCTGGCGTGTGCTCGCCACGCTCCTGGTCGGTGCCGTCTTCGCGGCGGTCGGGATCTACCTGTCGACGGTCACCGCGGCCATCCTCGTAGGGGTGATCGTCGTCGCCACATTCGGCCCGATCGATCAATACCTGCGCACCCGGCGCGGCTGGCCACGCGGTCCGGCCGCGGCCATCACCAGCGTGATCGCGCTGGGGGCGGTCATCCTGACGGTGTTCCTCGTCGTGGTCGCGTTCGTCCCATACACGATCGACCTCCTCAGGACCATCCAGGCCGCTGTCGATGGGCTCCTCGGTTGGCTGACCAACGTCGGAGCCCCGCCCGGCCTCATCGACCTGGTAACGGGCCTCATCCGCGGCGTCGAGGGATGGCTGACAGCAGCCGTCGCGCAGCTCGCGGGACCGATCGGCACGGTCGTCACGATCCTCGTCCTCGGCGGATTCCTGACCTTCTACCTGCTCGAGGACGGCGACCGCGCGTGGGCGACGATCACGGAGAACCTCGACGAGTGGCGCAAGGACGCGTTGACGGCAAGGGGGGTCGTCGCCTTCTCCCAGGTTGGCGACTACCTTCGAGGCACGGCGATCCTGGCGGTGACCGCGGCGCTTTCGAGGGTCGCGTTCCTGCTCGTCCTGGGCGTGCCCTTCGTCGGGCCGCTGGGCGTGATCGTCTTCCTGAGCGGGTTTGTTCCGTACCTCGGCCCGCTCTTCGCGACAGCCGTCCTGTCCCTGGTGACGCTGGCCACGCGCGGGCCGGTCGCCGTCGTCGCCCTGCTCCTGTTGATCGTCGCTGCCGGGTTCGCCCAGAACCGGTTGCTTACTCGCTTCGTTTACCGCAGCACGGTCAGGGTGCCGGCGGCGATCGTGCTCATCGTGGTCTCGGCCGGCGCCGCCTTGTTCGGCATCGGCGGAGTGTTTGCGGCCGTGCCCGTCGGCGCCGCGATCGCCGCCTTCGCTCCCGCCGTGATCCAGGCGCTCGGGGCGGACAGCGACGCGAAGGCCGCCCGCACGGTTCAGGACGAGGTGGGCGCCGGATCCGATCGCGCGCTCGTGCCGATCTGGCTGGACCGTCTCGGTCAGTGGTCCTGGCGTGCCCTCGTCGTGCTGGCGCTGGCGGCCGTCGCGGTGCAGCTGATCGTCGTTCCGATCTTCAGCGCACCCGTGGTCATCGCGATCATCGTCGCCTGCGCGATGAAGCCGAGCTCCGACCGCCTCCGCGAGCGAGGGCTGACTCCAACGTCGGCCGCACTGGTGGTCACTCTCGGCACGGTGCTCGTCGTATCCGTCGTGCTCGTGGCCACGATCGTATCGCTCGCCGGACAGCTGCCGGAAATCGTGGCGCAGGCGTCGACCGGCGCGAGCCACATGAATCTCGGCCCCGTCCCGAGCGACCTGGTCCGCTCCCTCGGACCAACCCTGATCCCGACCGCCGCCGCGCTGGTGAGCAATGTCGCCGGGATCGCTGTCGTGCTGGTGACCGCGGCGCTGCTCACCTTCTTCTTCCTGCGCGACGGGCCGGACTGGTGGGCCCGGTTGCTCCAGCGCATCCCCGCCAACAGGCGCGCGGTCCTGGGGGACGCCGGCGCACGCGCAGCGCGCATCGTCAACGGGTCGACGGTCGGTACCGGGATCGTGTCGTTCTTCGGCGCGGTAACGCAGGGGGCCACGATGGCGATCCTCGGCCTGCCGCTGGCGTTCCCGATCGCGGTCCTGACATTCGTCGGCGGGTTTAGCCCCTACGTCGGGACGTTCATCACGACGGGTCTGGGGTTCCTCATTGCCGTCGCGGTCGGCGACACGTTCGACATCGTCGTGATGGCGATCTTCACCGTCGTTTTCAACATCGTCCAGGGCAACTTCGTCGCGCCGCTCGTGTACGGCAAGGCGGTCAGCCTCCACCCGGCGGTGGTTTTGCTGGCTGCGCCCATCGGGGCGGCCGTCGGTGGAATCGTGGGGATGATCCTCGTCGTGCCCGTCTTCGGGGTCATCGCCGCGACCTGGCGATCGATCATCTACCTCTTCGATCCCGGCGAAGAGCGCGGGACGCCGTTCGGCGTCCAGCCCGCAGGCGAGATCCAACCCCCGGCTGTCGAGAGCACCAGCCCGGCTCCGGCCCGGAGCTCGTAGGGATCAGGCTGCTGGTCCGGCCGCTCCCGGCGATTCTGGCGATTGACCGGGCGATGGCACGCCCACGGTCGTCGCGAGGCGGTCGATCGAGTGGTTCAGGGCGGTTACGTCGGTCTGTCGCGTCGCTTCCGCGTTTTCACGGGCGTCGACCGTTGCCAACGCGCCGGTCGAGAGGCCCTCGAGCTCGACCTCGGTCGTCGTGGCGAGCACGCGCAGCTGATCGCCAACCGCGCCCGCTTCCTGCGCTGCCTCCTGGCTCGGCCCGCTCGCCGCCAGCTGCTGGAACGTCATGGTGTAGTCGCGGGCAGACGCGATCGCGCTCCTGAAGGCCTGCTGCTCGCCAGGGTCGAGGGAAGCAGGCCGAGCGAACGTCGTCTGTAGTCCGCTCACCCCGCTCAGCGCGGATGTCGCTCTCCCGTTCCACGAGCGCTCGCGCGCCATGGCAGCGCGACGTTGCGCCAGCAGGGCCGCGCCCGCGGCGAGGAGTGCGAGGAGCGCCAGGATCCATGCCCAGGCGGGGATACCCCCGGATGTCGTGCTAGTCGGGGCAATCGCGACGGCCGTCGTCGCGGTCGCCGTCGCGGTCGCGGAGGCGGAGGCGGCGGTCGGGGCCGGAGTCGCGGTCCCCGTGGAGGCCGTCGTGGGCGTTGAGGTCGGGGCCTTGGTTGGGGCGAGCGTCTTCGTCGGCGCCGGAGTGGGCGCCTTCGTTGGAGCTGCCGTGGGCTTCGGTGTGGCGGTCGGTGAAGGTCGCGGCGACACGAGGGCCGACGCTGTTGTGGACGCCTCTGGCGTGGCGGACGTGCCCGCGGACGGCGCCGCCGGCGATCGCACCGGACTCAGCGTCGGCGCCGGTTGCCTACTCCCGCTGGCCTGCGGGAGCGCCGAGGCGATCTCGCCCGAGCATGCCCCGAGAGCACTCTCGAGCGCGATCAGGCCAAGGATCGAGACGATCCCGAGCACCCTTGGCGACCGAGTTACCTGGTGCGACGCCATCGCTGTGGACGAGAGAGGCCCGACCTCGTCAGGCCGTATAGGCCGCCGCCCGGCCGCGGTAGCCCCAGGCCGAAGCGCCAAGGCTGCCGATATCGACGAGAAACGCGAGCGTGATCCACAGCCAGTCGAAGCCGGTTAGCCCCGCGGGCGACCACAGGAGGACGTACATCAGCGTGGTGAAGGGCACGAAGATGATGCCCAACAGCGCGACGAATCCCGAGCTGATGGCCGCCGTGAATACCGCGGGCCTGGCCAGCCAGACGAAAAAGATCGCCAGCCGCGGGAACGACAGACCGAGCAAGCAGGCAGCCCACGGCCTAGTCGTCGTCTTCGTCGTCGGAGGACTCGGCCATGCCCATCGCACGGAGCATGTTCCCAGCCGCCGACACGACCCGCGCGCTGCCGACGATCGGGGCGACCGCCACGAGCGTTCCCTGTATCTCCTCCATCGGCACACCGATCTTGGCCGCGGCGCCGAGGTTCAGGAGGTAGGAAGCCGGTGCCGCGTCCGACGCCACCAAGGCCGCGATCCGGACCAGCGTGAAGGTTTCATCGTCGAGCCCGGAGCGGGCACGCGTGTCGATCGTCATCTGCGCGAGCTGCTCGAGAACGGGTGCCTCGCCGCGTCCGAGGGCCTCGATGTTCTTCTCGGGGTCCTGGCTCATGTTCGTGCTCATGTCGCCGCTCCTTTCCTCTGCCCGCTCTGATTTCGTGAGCTCAGCGCGATAGGCGGACATAGCCCTGCCGACCGATCGCCTCGATGTCCCACCTCGTGCCGAAGGCACGCAGACGCGAGATCCGGATCCGGCCGATCTCCTCGGGAATGTCCGGCCAGACGGTCAACTCGCCATCGTGGGCATCGAGCCCGAGCATGCTGCGAACCAGGAGCAGCGGCGCTCCCGTCGCCCATGCCTGCGGACTGCAAGCGGTCGGGTAGGGGATCGGGAAGCTGCCGAAGGCCCGCGGATAACCGGAGAAGGCCTCCGGCAGCCGGTATCCGGAGGTCGCGGCCGCGTCGAGCAACGCGAGGGTGATCCTGTTCGCCTCGGCCCGGAAGCCGTAGCGCGACAGGCCCAGCGCGATGATCGACGTGTCGTGCGGCCACACGGTCCCCAGGTGATAACCGATCGGATTGAAGCCCTTGTCAGCCGTCGACAGCGTCCGAACACCCCAGCCCGAGAACAGTTCGTCGGACATCAGCTGGCGGGCGACGATCGCAGCCCGCTCCGGGCTCACGATCTCGCTCCACAGCAGGTGGCCGATGTTGGAGGTCAGTGAGTCGATCTGGCGCTTGTCCCCGTCGAGCCCGATCGCGAAGTAGCCACCCCGCTCGTCGATCCAGAAGTCCCGGTTGAAGCGCTCGCGGAGCTGCTCCGCCTCGGTGCGCAGCCGGCCCGCGAGCTCGGGGTCCTGAAGCGGACCATCCGCCAGTTCGGCGACGCGTCGCTTCGCGTCGTACACGTAGCCCTGGATCTCGCAGGTGGCGATCGGCAGTACGGGGAGCGTCCCGTCCGCGAACTGGACCCCATCCCACGAGTCCCGCCAGCACTGGTTGCCGAGGCCCTGAGGTGACCGAGTCTGGTATTCGACGTAACCGTCGCCATCGCGATCGCCGTAGTTGTCGATCCAGTCGAGCGCTGCCCGGACGTTGTCGCGAAGCGATCGGACGAGATCGTCGTCAGCCGACCAGCGCCAGTACTCGGAGAGCAGGATCAGCCAGAGGATCGTGGCGTCGGCCGTCCCGTAGTACGGGTTGTGCGGCTTGATGCCGAGCTGGGTCAGCTCACCGGCGCGGAGCTCGTGCAGCATCTTGCCCGGCTCCTCGTCGCGGAAGTCGTCGCGTTCGGTGCCCTGGAAGCGGGCCAGCGCGATCAGCGCGCCGCGGGCCAGCAGCGGCCCGAAGGAGACCGTCTGGTACGCGGTGATGAGCGTGTCCCGGCCGAACAGTGTGAGGAACCACGGCAGTCCCGCGGCCGGAACCACGACTTGAACGTCGTCCTGCGCGGCCTCGAGCTTGAGCGCCAGGAGGTCGCGTGCCGACTGCACGATGACTTGCCGCAGCAGGTACGAGTCCGTCTCGAACTGAGGTCGCTGCTCGCGCCACTGGCTGATCGGGTCCTGCTTCGGCGGGCCGCTGACGTCCCCGAAGTCGTGGTGGATGGGCTGTAGCTCTGCGGGCCCCAGCTTCAGCGGGACGTTGAACTCGCAGGTCCACTCGCCACGCGGTGGCAGCTCGAGATTCCAGACCAGGTCGTCACCATCGACCACGTCGGCCGGGGCCGAAACGTTGACCGTCGTCTCGGCCTGGAAAGCGTCGTGCCGGTAGCGGAACGTCAAGCGCGATCCGTCCGCCGCGTGATCTCTCGTGATCTCCTGGCCGCGGTCACGCACCCGGTCCTTGATCTCGAAGATGTCCGCGAAGTCGTTTCCGGTGGCGAGGCGAAGCTCGATACGAATGGGCGTGGAGGCGAAGCTCCGGAGCTCGATGCGCTCGTGCAGACCCTGGCCGACGAAGCGCAGGCGGCGGACGGCGATGGTGTTCGGCATCATCCCCGGCAGCTGGCCATTGGTCAGGAAGAACGCGGCGGAGTAGTAGTCGACCAGACCCGATCGGAGCGCCAGGAACCTGGCGCCATTGACGGTCAGCAGCCAGCGGCTGAGGAACCGCGTGTCGGCGTGGACGAGCCCGCCGATCGTGCCACCGGGCACGTCGCCCACCGAATCCGAGTACATGAACGAGCGGCCCTCGAGGACCGCGATCGCGTCGGTCCCGAGCTCTGGCGGCAGGTTTCTTCCCTCGGTGCTCGGAACGCTCGCGTCTTTTGTGATGCCCGGCATCGGGTCGGCCGGCGTGGCGCGCCGTCCCTGTGCCACCTGCACTGCGCTCATGTCGGCCTCCCGGCTGTTCGGTCTCGAGGCGACCGGGGCCGGCCCCTCCTCTCGCGGGGAGCTGGACGGGGGGCGACCCCGGCACGCGGCCAGCGTCGTCTGTGGACGGGCGGCCATCCACCGGGCGGACACGCGAACCGGACCCCGGCGCGCACCCAGCCCCGGGGTCATCGCTCGATCGAGGTCCGGTGCTTCCTCAGCGGTGCTGCGATCGTCGGCGCGAGACGCCGCTCGTTTTCAGTCTTACCTGCTCCACGATCCGCGAGGCGGGCGGCCCGGCAAAGCCGCCGGTTCGAGGGCACGGCGATCCCATCCGCCGAGGTCGGCGCCGGCCGTGTAGGTCGATTGGAAGAACGCGAGCACGGCTGCGTCCGGATCCGGCGCCTGACGCACCGCGTCGTAAGGCAGGATGAACTCGCCGAGCTCGCTGTCGAAGAACGCCTCGTCCGGCCGGACCCCAGCCGTCCGGTAACCTGCAGGCTCGGGATACGTGTAGGCGTAGAACGCCGGTCCGAACCGCTCGTTCAGCGGCCACCAGCCCGTGGCGCTCTCCTCGTAGCAGTACGCCTCCTCCATGACCCAGTCAGGGCAGTTCATGACGCCGCCGGGGTGGCGCGGGGCAGGACGCCCGGAGTAGCGCGAGGTCGCCAGGTCGAAGCCGCCCCAGAAGAAGTGGACGGGGCTGGCCTTGCCGACGAACCCGGTCTGGAACGCCTTGATCACCCGGTCCGCCTGGACGAGGCCCCGCCAGAACGCGGTCGCGTGGTCCGGATCGTAGGTGGCGTGCTTCTCGTCGGACGGGAACGGGATCGCGTCGGCGACCTCCATCGGCCGGGGCGAAATCCGGACTGCGATGTCGAGCTGCCTGAGACCGTCCGTCAGCTCGCGGTAGAAGCGTGCAACCGACTCCTGCTGGAGGCTTCGTTGGAACACCTTGCCGTCGCTGACGCCGACGAGCAGTCGATGGTCGAGGAAGTCGAAGTCGATCTGGAAGTAGCGAAGTCCATACGGAATCGGGGACGTCGTCAGGCCGCGCGGGCTGACATACAGAACCACGTGCCAGAAGTGATTGAGAGGTGGGGCGAGGGCCAGGCGGACCTTGCCGGCAATCTGCGTCCACCTATGGAGCGTCGCCAGCGTCGCTCCCCAGTCGCGCCATGGGAGTTCCGGCCAGGGCTGATGGGTTTCAGTCCTGCCGCCCCTCGGTGTTGCCGGGGTGCGGGCGTGGTCGATCGCCATGGGCCTGGGCTTACTACTCGGCGGGGCGCCGCGCGACGAGCTCCGTGACCCACTCGCGGAGCCGTCCCACGTGCTCTGCGTAGTGCTCCGAGCCGGACTTGCGAATCCACCAGGCGGCCTCGTCCGTGGGCTCGCGGAGCGCATACCAGTCCTGGATCATCCGGGTTCTGCCGGCGTTCGCCTGCACCCAGGCCAGCTGCCAGGGCTGATTGGCCATCGCTGCCAGGAACGCCGCGTTGAGGCCGTCGATGTCCACGTCGTGGCCCTCGTAGGTCCCCGCGTTGATCCGCTCGAACTGGACTTCAGCTTCGGCGAGCCACGTGCCGAGGTGGGCGACGACATCGCGCACGGCCCAGTCCGGATCGTGGTAGTAACCCGGCTCCATGCACTCCTCGGGGGTCAGAGCGCGCACGAGGGTGATGAGCTCGTACCAGCCGAGCCGCTCGGCCTCGATCGCGTCGGCGTACGGGTGGTCCGGCCCCGCGCTCGTGAGCGAAGAGTGCTGGCTGCTCATCGGACGGCCACGAACTCGCCTTCGAGCGGAAGGCCCGCATCCTCCCAGTCGAGCAGCCCGCCCGAGTAACGGCGCACGCTCCGGTAGCCGCGCCGGACAAGGTCCCGATACAGCGCGACGCTCGAGAGGCAGTCCATGTTGGAACAGTAGACGACGATCTCGTCCTCCGGTCGAACGGCGGCGTACAGCTCCTCGGGGGTGTCGAAATGGACCGACCCCGGGATGTGCTTGGCGTCGAATGCCCACCGATTGAGCGCCATGATCAGCTTGAAGTCGTCGCCACGATCCAGCTTCGCGCGCAGCTCCTCGCGGCCGATCGTCCGGATCGGCTCGCTGCCAAGCGCCGCGCTGGACCGAGGCTGTTCCACATTGGAACGATACGCTTGACAGCGGGAGTTCCATTGAGCTGATCCCTGAAGCGCCCGCGCATGCGGCGTCGAAGTCCCCCCGACGCCGCATGCGGCGTCGAAGTCCCCCCGACGCCAACAGATCCCGTGGAGGTCCGCGTGATGAGCAGCTCGGCTCGGCGATCCCTGGTTTTCGTTGCCCTTCTCAGCCTTCTGTTTGCAGCGTCTGGCGCGGTGGCGCCGGCAGCCCTCGCCGGGCCGCCGCCGACCAACACCCGCGTTGCGGGAATCAACATCGACGCGACGACCATCCCGCAGCTGCAATCGCTGATGGACCGGCACCGCCTCACGTCGGTCCAGCTCGTCCAGTTCTACACGCACCGAATCACCAAGCTGAACGGCAAGCTCCACGCAGTCATCACGGTCAGCCCGACTGCGTTGGCTGAGGCGCGCGCCGCCGACGCGGCCCGGCGACGCGGCATCCACAAGCCCCTGCTCGGAATTCCGATCATCGTCAAGGACAACATCGACACGACCCGCATGCCGACGACGGCCGGTTCCTGGGCGCTCGCCGGCTCCACCCCGGCGGACGCCTTCATCGTCCAGCGACTTCGGGCAGCCGGGGCGCTCGTCATCGGCAAGGCCAACCTGTCCGAGTGGGCGAACTGGCGCTCGAACCCGTCGTCCTCCGGCTGGAGCGGGATAGGCGGCCAGACGAACATGCCGTATGTCCTCGATCGCAACCCGTGCGGGTCGAGCTCCGGCTCGGGTGTGGTCGCCGCCGCCGACCTGGCCGTCGCGGCCGTCGGCACTGAAACGGACGGGTCGGTCGTCTGCCCCTCCGGCGCCAACGGGGTCGTCGGCATCAAGCCGACGGTCGGGCTTCTGAGCAGGGCCGGGATCGTCCCGATCACGGCCGACCAGGACACGTCCGGACCCATCGCCCGGAACGTCACCGACGCGGCAGTCCTCCTTGGCGCCATGACCGGCATCGATGCCAACGATGCCGCGACCCTGGCGCAGGCAGGCCACGCGTTCACCGACTACACGCAATTCCTCGACACGCACGCCCTCGACGGTGCCCGGATCGGCGTCTGGGTTGACGGTACGTACGACCCCGCGAAAGTCCCCGAGGTCACGCCGATCCTCAATGCGACGGTCGATGCGATCGAGGGCGCCGGCGCGACCACAGTCTCGGCCGACATCCTCCCGAACACGGCCGCGACGGGCGCGATCTATACCGCCGAGTTCAATGCCCTGACCTGTGAGTTCAAGACCGACATCGCGACCTATCTGCACACATATGCACCCGGCTATCCCGTCGGCTACTCGAAGGATCTCGCGGGCCTGATCGCCTTCAACGTGGACCATCCCCAGCTCGAAGGCCCATGGAACAACGCGCTCTGGGTGGGCTCGCAGGCCACCGGCGGGCGAGACGCCGCCTGTGCCGCCCAGCGGGCCGCCGCGACGCCGCCGACACAGGCGCTGATCGACAAGCTATTCGCCGACAACGACCTCGATGCGGTCATCGCGTTGACGAACGGCCCGGCGTGGGTGACTGATCCCGTCAACGGCGACTTGAGTGGCGATTTCTCGCTGTTCGTCGGCTCGTCGAGCGCGGCCGCGATCTCCGGGTACGCCGACATCACGGTCCCGGCCGGGTACGTCGGCTCCCTGCCGATTGGCATTACATTCATCGGCCGGGCCTGGGACGAGCCGAAGCTCATCGCTCTCGCCTACGCGTTCGAGCAGGCGACGCACGTTCGTGTGCCGCCGAGCTTCCTGGCCTCCGAACCCGCCACCGCGGCCGGCGCGTCGAGCAAGTCGGCGGCACACGAGCCGAAGCGGGGGATCGTCCCGGGTCGAAACGGCCATTGGAGGTTGGTCGGTACGCACTGAATGGGGCTCGCGGCTACCCGCGACACTCGAAATGAATATCTGCCGGCTCGAGGGCGAACAACACGGGGTCGGGCTCGTCGATGACCCGGCACCCGCGGTGCAGGTAGAAGCCGACTGTGTTCTCGGAAGGCGTCGCTGACACGTAGAGGCCGGCGCCGCCCAGCCCCGCGACGAAGGCCTGCGCCGCTTCAAAGAGCTCGGAACCCAGGCCGAGCCGGCGGTAGTCGCGACCAACGTGCAGGAAGGTCAACTGTCGCAGGTCGTGGCTGCGGCCGAGCGGCAGCGTGTCGACGACGGCCAGTGCGACCAGGTGGTCGCCGTCGAACACGCCCAGGAAGGCACCGCCGCGGTCCAACGTTGCCTCGAAGATCGGGGCCAGCTTCTCCGGGTCGCCGGGCGGCCAGCCGCGGATGTCGAAGGGGTCCGGTCGTGAGACCAGCTGGGGGCAGCTCGTCCCGGCGAAGCCGCCGTCGAACCAGGTCCATTGCCGCGGCAGCATGCGCGGTCGGGGGCCCTCATTGCGACCAGCTGGCGCCGATTTTGGGTGTTGACCTTGGAGCGGCTCCAAGGCGTAGCGTCGCCACATGAGCCTCCCCGAGTCCGGCTATCTCATGATCGCCGATCTGACCGGCTACACGGCCTACCTTTCGAGCAGCGAGCTCGAGCACGCGCCTACGATCGCCGGCGACCTGCTCGAGACCATCGTCGGCCGGCTCGAGCCGCCGTTCCGCCTGGCGAAGTTCGAGGGCGATGCAGCCTTCCTGTACGTCGAGGATGAGCGGGCCGACGGCTCTCTGCTCGTCGACGCCCTCGAGGCCGCCTACCTCGCCTTCCGGCGCCGGCTGCGCAGCATCGAACAGGCGACAAGCTGCGACTGCAACTCGTGCCGGCTTGCTCCCCGGCTCGATCTGAAGCTGTTCATGCACCACGGCTCGTACATCCGGA
>VBFZ01000057.1:0-461 GCA_005880805.1 Chloroflexota bacterium
CTCGTCCAGGCAATCGAGAGCCGGGGCACAAACGTGGTCTATGCGCGCGAGTTCCGCCCCTCGTTCGACGACGTGTTCGCCGCGCTGGTCGAACAGTCCCGTGAAGGCGCCGAGGCGGACCGGATTGCCTGGGAGCGAGGGGAGCGTCGAGCGTTGTGAAATTCGTGACGCGCGTCGCTGCGTTTCTCGGCAAGGAGATCATCGAGGTCATACGCCGGCCGGGAGCAATCTTCAGCCTGCTGCTCGGGCCGTTCATCATCATGGCCTTATTCGGATTCGGGTACGTCGGTCGCCAGCCGCTGCAGGTGATCGTCGTCGTGCCCGAGAACTCGACCTTGCCGCACGACACGGGCTTCTACCAGAAGCTTGGCGGCAATGGGCTGAACATCGCGGCCGTCACCCCTGACGCGGAAGGTGCCCGGGAGAAGCTTCGCCAGAAACAGGTCGACCTTGTCGCAATC
>VBFZ01000057.1:580-7652 GCA_005880805.1 Chloroflexota bacterium
GCGAGCCGTCGAGCAGGGCCAGCAGCAGGTTGCCGGCGTCGCCACGTCGAGCATCCCGCCCGAAGTCGTGGCGGCCCCCACCCGCGCCGAGACGCACAACCTCGCGCCCACCCAGCCGGGGCTCATTACCTACTACGGTCCGGCAGTCCTGGCGCTGATCCTGCAGCACATGGCCGTCACCCTCGGTGCCCTCAGCCTCGTCCGGGAGCGGTTGAGCGGCGTCGTCGAGATCTTTCGAGTCGCGCCCGTCAACGCGATCGAGATCCTGCTCGGGAAGATGCTCGCTGTGGCCATGCTCTCGGCGCTGATCGCATCGACGCTGGTCGCGGTCCTGATCGGTGTCTTCAACGCCCCGTTCCTGGGCGACATGCGCCTGGTTGCGCTCACCATCGGGCTGATCGTGTTCGCCTCGCTTGGCCTGGGGTTCCTGATCTCGGTGGTGTCCGACTCGGAGCGCCAGGCCGTCCAGCTCGCCCTCCTGCTCCTGATCGCGTCAGTGTTCTTCTCGGGCTTCATCCTGGAGCTCGATCAGTTCGCCCCGCTCGTGAAGACCGGCGCAAATCTCCTGCCGGTCACCCACGGCATCGTGCTGCTCCAGGACCTCCTGTTACGCGGCACCTTCGAGGACTGGTGGCGCCTGCAGTTCCTCGCGGCCGAGGGGGTCATACTGCTTATCCTGTCGTGGCTCCTGCTGCGCCGAGGCCTGTCAGCCCTTCGCGCATGAGCAGCGGAGAGGCGAGCCGGCAGGAGATCATGATCGAGTCGCGTCCGAGATGACCGCCCCGTCCGGGCTCTCGCGCCGCGACCGGCGTCGGCTGGGCATGGGCCTGGTCGTCTACGGGGCCCTCGGGCTTCTGCTGCTCCTTCTGACCGCGTACCTCGTCGCGGGCTCGCTTGGCGCGATCATCGATCTCGGTGCCACGATCGACCGCCAGCGCAGCGCCCTGATCGCATCGCTGGATGCCACGAGCGCGACGCTCGCGGATGTCGACCGGGCCACCGCCAACGTGACCGACAACGTGCGGAGCGGGGCGTCGGCTGCGCGCGACGCCGCCTCTCTGACGACGGACCTCGCATCCGCGATGGACGAGCTTCAGGCGGCGAGCGGCGTGTCCTTCCTCGGCAACCGCCCGTTCGCCGCGCTCGGCGATCGCTTCGCGGAGGTGGGCACCCGGGCCCGGGCCGTCTCGACGAGTCTCGGGAACCTGGCAACGACGATGGACCGGGACATCGAGGCGATCGATTCCACGCGCGCCTCACTGACCGCCGCGAGGAACGAGGTCGCCAACCTTCGCGAGCTGCTTGGGGGCGGGACCCTCAGCGCTCAGCTGGGTGCGTTCGCACTCGCGCGGGTGATCGTCGTCGGGTTGCTCGTCTGGCTGGCGGTGCCGGCGGCGGTCAGTCTGGCCGCCGGCTGGCTGCTGCTTCGATCGGCGCGTTGATTGTCCGGAGCGCCGGCTGCCTGGCCTCCGACTCCGGGCCGTCGGTGGCACTCGCGGCCGCCCATCGATCGCGTGCCGCGCTCGCCGCAAGTCGCGGCTCGACCCCTCGTCCCATGTGGTCGAGCATCGCACGGTAGACCGCCAGGTAGTCGTTCGTCATCCGCTCGGCTGAAAAGCGCTCGAGAACGCTGGCGCGAATAGCCTGGCGGTCGAGGCGATCGAGACGCCCGACGCTGAAGGCCATGGCCTGCGAATCATCGGCAAGGAAGCCGTCGACCCCGTCGCGCAGGATCTCGGGCAGGCCTCCGGCCCGGCGGGCGATGACCGGCGTGCCGCATGCCAGTGACTCGATTGCGACCAGCCCGAAAGGCTCCGGCCACGAGCCCGGCATCAGGCTGGCGGCGCTCTCGGCGAACAGGCGATCGCGGTCGTGGGGACCGACCTCGCCGAGGAACTCGACGTTCGAGCCGGCGGCCTTGAGCGCCGGCATGAACACGTTCTCGTAGTACGCCCGCTCGTCAGGCCGCGGCCCGATCTTTGCCGCGATCCGCAGCTTCCGCCCGGCCAGGCGAGCGACCTCGATGGCATCCACCACGCCCTTCTCGGGCGCGATGCGACCCACGAAGCAGAGCTCCTCGCCTGCGCGCCGCTCGAACGGGGCGTCGGCCAGGTTCAGCCCGTTGTGGACGACAGCCTCCCACGGGACCTCGGGACACAGGTGCGCCTGCGCGCGGCTGATGGCCACCAGCCCGCGCGGGGCGTCCTCGAACAGGCGTCCGGCGAACGGGAAATCGATCCGGCCGTGGAAGGTGTTGATGACGGGAGTCGGACTGACGTGGGCGAGCAGGATGCCCGGCCAGTCGAGGTGCGCGTGGATCAGGTCGAACTCGTCCGCGCGATGCAGGACGTCGAGGATCGTGCTGTAGAAATAGGGCGACGCATCTCCGCCGAAGCCCGTCGGGCGGAGCGCCTCGCCGACGGTGGCGATCAGTTGCCCGTTGGCCGGCGGCTCCGAATCCCCGCTCGCGAACAGCGTCACATTATGCCCGCGACGATCCAGTTCGAGGACCAGCTCGTGGACGATGCGCTCAGTGCCCCCGTACGCCCGAGGCGGTACTCGCTCGAGTGGCGGAGCCACCAGAGCGATACGGAGCGCTCCGGAGTAGGGCATGTTCCGTCCTTCCTCAACCGGGCGACCGGTGGACACAGCTTACCGTGACGGGCGGATTCGGACGAGGGCCCGATTTGTTGCCGGTCATGGTCGGCAGTGCGGACCGGGGATTACAAATCCGCAACATCGACGTTGCAATCGAACGACGCGTGCGGTCGCCTTGACCTGTGGGAGTTGCAACGCCCCTGCAAGACGGAACGAAGGGGCGCTCGCGCGCCGGCCCATGGCCGCGACGGCAGACTGCAGCCCGTGACTTCCTGAGTCATTGGCGAGCGGCAAGCCCTGCCGCAGCCTTGTTGGAACCCGCAGAAGAGTGGAATTGGCAATGACCGATCCCTAGCTGGGCGTGATCCTGGGGGTCATCATCCTGCTGGTGATCCTCGCCCTGATCTGGTGGTTCAGTCTCGGCCCAGGCGTCGCACCGAGCCAGGGTCCGAGCACGACGACGCAACCGGGCGCGAGCACCCAGGTCATTCCGAGTTCGGCACCCAGTTCGGCACCGAGCTCGCAACCGTCGCCGTCGCCTTCCTGAGCGACGACACGGATAGCTGATTGAGGCCGCTTCGGATGTTTGCCATCCGTGGCGGCCGCCTTTATCCGTCACCCGCCGAACTCGGTCTCGCCTCGGTGGAGCGATCCAGGCAAAGTAGCGGGTGATCACTGGAGGTGTGGCTGTGAGTACGCAACCCTTGATCCTCGTCGCGGACGATGAGCCGCGCATCACGAAGCTCGTCTCAATCGCCCTGAGCGAAGAGGGCTTCCGGGTCGTGACCGCAAACGGGGGCGAGGACGCGCTGGTCAAGGCCGAGGAAGTCCGGCCAGACGTCGTCCTCCTCGACATCGTGATGCCCGACCTCGACGGGATCGAGGTCATGCGCCAGCTTCGGGAACGCCGGCCCGTGCCGGTCATCCTCCTCACGGCGAAGGGCTCGACCGCCGACAAAGCAAAGGGCCTGGACCTCGGCGCGGACGACTACGTCGCCAAGCCGTTCCATCCGGACGAGCTGGCCGCTCGTGTTCGTGCCGTGATCCGCCGCACGTCGGGCGCGACGCCGGGCCAGGGGATCGTGGCCTTCGACGACGTGGAGATCGACCTCGAGCGGCGGATGGTGACCCGTGGTGGAGAGCTGGTACAGCTGTCGCGCACCGAATGGCTGCTGCTCCAGCACCTCGCGGCCAACGCCGGCAAGGTCGTCCTGCATACAGAACTGCTCACCAAGGTCTGGGGTCCCGAGTACCGGGACGATCTGCAGTACCTGCGCGTCTGGGTGAGCCGCGTGCGTCGGAAGCTGGGCGCGAAGCCGGGCGAGCCCGGGCGCATCAAGACGTTCCAGGGCATCGGCTACCTGTTGGACGTCGATAGGGATGGCTCGTCGGTCGCGGATGCCGCTGCCGATGTCTCGATCGCGAGCGGCCAGAACGGTGCCTCTCGCGACGACCTCGCCCAGACGGAGCCGAGCACGGCCAGCGCGATCGGCTGACCAGCCCGCGTCTCCGGGCCGAGGCGCCTGGTACATCAAGAAAGCGGGTCCGCTTCGGACCCGCTTCTCGATTCTCGACGGGGCGACCCTGTCAGAGCATTCAGTCCAGGCTGCTCCCAGTCAGTCGCTGCTCCCGGTAATCCCGGCTTGCTATCAGTCAGCCTTTGAAGCAGGGCACGTCCTCGTCATGGGCTCGTCCGCAACGCGGGCAGGCGAACTGGCCTGCCAGTCGATCGGATACGTCGCGGGCCTTGCGCACCTGCTCGGCGCGCAGGCGCTCCTCGCGGCAATGCACGCATTGGCTGCAGGTCCCGACGGGCAGGGCGGCCATGAGGCCGCCCAGGACCAGGAGCGAGAGGCCCATCCATCCGGTGAAGGTTCCTGGATCGATCATGGTGCGTTCCCCCCAATCAACTTCGCGACTGACCGATCAGGCAACCACATGCTCATTGCGTGAGCCGAGCCGGATGACAGCCAGAACGAGCATCTCGATGAGCGTCCAACCGATCAGCGCGACCACGGCCGCCACGTCGAGGACGGAGCCGGAGTGGGCGCTGACGCGATCGAGCCGGAACATGCCTCGGAACGGTTCGACCAGTGGCTCCGAGATCGCGAGGATCGCGTTGACGAGGCCGTTGTCGCGATTCGCAACGAGCAGCAGAAACACGATCCGGAGCACGATCACGGCCTGGATCAGGCCGAATACCAGCCCGACCACGCGATACAGCACGGTCATCGCTGAAGGACCCGAATCGACGTGCTCACGCTCGACGACGGTATCGCTTTCGACGGGCTGTTCGACGACAGTGGCGCGGCGCGGCGCGACCGGTCGTTCGGTCGTCGTCTCGTGCGTCGTGATCCGCTCGTAATCGTCAACCATGTTCGGCCTCCTCGATGCGAGGCGGCTGCCGACCGCCCTGGATCGGCGATCGATCCCGTCGCCGGCATATGCCTCTCCAGAAGATTTCAGCTGACTGGGTCCGCTCGCCTCAGTGGAGGGATCGGCCGCGCTACAGGCGGCTTGCGCCTGTCGCCTGGCCAGCGCCGAGGGTGGGAGCGGGCCCGGCGCTGCGGTGCCGGTCGATCAGACGCGGATCACGCCAAGTAGCCAGAGGATCAACAGCAGGAGGATCAGGGCTCCAACGATCCCCAGGCCGCCCCCGTAGTACCCGCCGTATGCCCGGCGCCGGTAGCCCAGCCCGCCGAACAGCAGGAACAGGACCACCAGGATGATGATCAGCGACAGCAGCATGCGTCAGCTCCTTGTTCCGCGCGCCTCGTGGCGCGGCTCAGGGGGCCAAAGTGGAGTTTCGGCCCGGTGGGACGCGAGGGCCCCGGCTGAAAACCCGTTGCGCATCGGTTGCAAGTGCCGATCCGTTTGCAGCCGCGACGCTCCAGTCGAGGCGCCTTCTTGCCATTTACCCACCGTATGGGTGGTAGGCGAGGTACGGGGCCCTGCGCTCGTCTTCCGGAGGCAGATTCCATCCCGGCGTGAACGTGGCTGGAGATGAAATCTCGCGGGGCGCCGGGCGGCTTCCGGCGGCGAGGCGTTGAAGCGGTCCTGACAACCACCCGGTGGGTGTATGGCAAGGAAACTGCTCCCTGCCGAGTGCGCGGAGGAGATGGTTCCGGCGGAAACGGCCCCTTGGCTATAGCGTCGCGATGTTCGAGGCCGCTCCCAGGAGCCCGGCCATGGTGGCGATCGTGATGATCATGGCCGCCGTGCGGGGGTGGCGCGGCGAATCGGCGACGAACAGCGCGAGCACCAGCAGGATGAGCAGCGCCTTGAGGGCGATGACGGTCGGCATGCCCATCTCGAGGGCAGCCCTGGCGACCGGGTTCGCTTCCGCGTCAAGGCCGTGAGCGCGGACCATGCTGGTGAACGTGATCAGGTCCGCCAGCTGTCCGACCCCGACGGCGATCAGAGCGGCCGCCGCGGCGGGGAGCAGGCGCCGAGTCCGGGGGTTGTCGCGGAGAAGGTCGATCGCGGGTCGACCGCGCCAGGGCGCCGACGCGCTGTGTTCGCTCCTCATCGACGTCAGGCGGCCCTGCGGCCGGAGAGCAGCTGCAGCACCAGGACCACGAGCGCGACGACGAGCAGGATGTGGATCAGCGCGCCGCCGATGTTCCCGATGAGCCCCAGGAGCCACAGCACGAGCAGGATCACGAGGATCGTCCAGAGCATCTCCACCCCTTTCGGGTACGAGTGCCGCCAGCGGCGACTGGCGGGGGCAACCAGGTGATGGTCGAGATCAGGAGATCGCTCGCAACCTAACGGCCCCGGCGGACTGCTCGCAGAGTCGTGTCAGCTATGACCGGAAAAGGGGCCGCGGGTGCGAATCGCGCCGGGCCTCGGGCCGATTCGCACCGGAGGAATAGAGTCAGCGGATGCTCCGGAACTCCGTCCGCCTGTTCACCATCCGCGGGATCGAGGTCGGCGTCCACGCCAGTTGGCTGGTGATCTTCGCGCTCGTCACGTGGTCCCTGGCGACCAGCTACCTCCCACAGTCGGTCCCGGGTATCGAGGCCCCCGAGGCGTGGGTCCTTGGCGCGATCTCGGCGATCCTGCTGTTCGCATCGGTGCTCATCCACGAGCTTGCCCACTCGTTCGTCGCCCGCTCGCGCGGCCTCGACGCCCGCTCCATCACGTTGTTCATCTTCGGCGGGGTCTCGAACCTGGCTGGCGAGGCGAAGCGGCCTTCGACCGAGTTCGTCGTCGCCATCGTCGGGCCTTTGACGAGCGTCCTGATCGCCGGCGTCGCCTACGCCATCTCCGTCGCGCTGTCGGCCTCGCGCGAGTGGGATGCCGTCTTTTCGTACCTCGCGGTCATCAACTTCCTGCTCGGCGGCTTCAACCTGATCCCTGGCTATCCCCTGGATGGTGGGCGCGTGCTGCGCGCCATCGCCTGGTCGAGCACCGGCAGCCTGCGGCGGGGGACCGAGGTGGCAGTCGCCGTCGGCCAGATCGTCGCCTACGG
>VBFZ01000097.1 GCA_005880805.1 Chloroflexota bacterium
TTGAACCTGAACGACTCCGGCGTGAACGTCGTCGTTGGGCTCGCGCCCGCCTCCAAATCCCGGCCGCTCGCAGCCGATGCCGGACTGCGTGTGGCGGACGTGGCCGATGCCGTCCGCGAAGCCGACGTCGTCATGATCCTGGTACCCGATACCGCGCAGAAGGGCGTCTACGACGCCGAGATCGCGCCGAACCTGCGCGCCGGCCAGCTCCTGATGTTCGCCCACGGCTTCAACATTCACTTCGGGCGGATCGACCCGCCGGGCGACGTCGACGTCGGCATGGTTGCGCCGAAGGGTCCCGGCCACCTGCTTCGCTCGGTCTACGTTCAGGGCGGCGGGGTTCCGGCCCTGTTTGCCGTGCATGGCGATGCCACTGGAACGGCCCGGCAGCGGGTCCTCGCCTACGCGAGGGCGCTGGGCAACACGAGGGCGGGCGTCCTCGAGACGACGTTTGCCGAGGAGACCGAGACGGACCTGTTCGGTGAGCAAACGCTCCTGTGCGGCGGCGTGTCGGCGCTGGTCAAGGCGGCCTTCGAGACCCTCGTCGAGGCGGGCTACCAGCCCGAGCTGGCCTACTTCGAGACGATGCACGAGCTCAAGCTGATCGTCGATCTGATGTATCGCGGCGGGCTGAACTTCATGCGCTTCAGCGTGTCCGATACGGCCGAGTACGGTGATTACGTCAGCGGCCCACGCGTCACGGAGGGCGCCAAGGCGGCGATGAAGGACGTTCTCGCCGACATCCAGTCCGGCTCGTTCGCCCGGCGATGGGTCGACGAGTACGAGTCGGGCGGCAAGGAATTTGCCCGCCTGCGCGAGCAGGACAAGCACCACCAGATCGAGGAGGTCGGCGCACGGCTGCGAGCCGCGATGCCCTTCGTGAACCCGGTCGTCGTCGAGGCCGGGCAGGCCCAGGCGGCCGCCAGCGCCCAGCCCGCGGAGACGCGCGCGAAGGAGGCGGCCCGATGAGCCCGGGGGTACCGAGCGGCACCGTCCGCATCTTCGACACCACGCTGCGCGACGGCGAGCAGGCCCCCGGCGCGGGTCTGACCGCGGCCGAGAAGCTCGAGGTCGCGCGCCAGCTCGCTCGCCTGCGGGTGGACGTGATCGAGGCCGGCTTTCCGGCGGCATCGCCCGGCGACTTCGAGGCCGTCCAGCGAATCGCCCGTGAGACGAAGGGCGGCGTGGCGGTCGCGGCCCTGGCGCGCTGCCGAGACGGTGATCCCCAGCGCGCGATCGAGGCCATTCGCGTCGCGGAGCGACCGCACCTTCACGTGTTCATCGCCACGTCGGACATCCACCTCGCCCACAAGCTGCGCATGACGCGCGAGCAGGCGCTGGCAGAGGCTCGGCGCTGGGTGAGCCACGGTCGCGAGCGGCTCGGGCAAGACGTCGAGATCGAGTTCTCGGCAGAGGATGCCTCGAGGACCGACCCCGACTTCCTGCTCCAGGTGTATGGGGCCGTCGTCGAGGCGGGCGCCTCGACCGTCAACATCCCGGACACGGTCGGCTATGCCATCCCGGCGGAGTTCGGCGAGCTTGTCGGCCGGGTGGTCGCGCTTGTCGGGCGGGATGCAACGGTCAGCGTGCACTGCCACAACGACCTGGGCCTTGCCACGGCGAACACGCTGGCGGCCGTGCAGGCGGGGGCCAGGCAGGTCGAGGTCACCGTCAACGGCCTCGGCGAGCGCGCCGGCAATGCGTCGCTGGAAGAGGTCGTGATGGCGCTCCGTACGCGTCCGACGCAGTTCCCGCAGTTGGGGTCCGGCGTGCAGACCGAGCAGATCACGGCCGCGTCGCGACTGGTGTCGTACCTGACCGGCTTCACGATCCAGCCGAACAAGGCGATCGTGGGTGGTAATGCCTTCGCCCACGAGTCCGGGATCCACCAGGACGGCGTGATCAAGAACCCGCTGACGTACGAGATCATGACTCCGCAGTCTGTCGGGCTGAGCGGTAGCCAGCTCACGATCGGCAAGCTCTCGGGCCGCAAGGGCCTGCAGGGCAAGCTGCGCGAGTTGGGGCATGACGTCGAGGGCGAGGCCCTCGACGCGATCTACCGCGAAGCGATCGCCCTTGCCGACGCGAAGAAGGAGGTCACCGACTCCGACCTGCTGGCGCTGGTCGAGCAACGGGCGGCCGAGGTCCCGGCTTCGGTGAGCCTTCTCGGATGGAGCGTGACATCGTCCGGTGGCGGGCGTTCGACGGGCGCCGTGACGGTCACCGTGGCCGGCGAGGAACGATCGGCTGACACGACCGGCAACGGCCCGGTCAACGCGCTGTACGGCGCGGTGGACCAGGCGATCGGGCCGGTTCTCGGCTGGCACCCGGTGCTGACTGCGTACGAGATCCGGGCTGTGTCGGCGGGCGAGGACGCGCAGGGCCAGGTCCTCGTGCGCTGCCGACGCTCGAGCGACAGCGGCGCTGGTGCCCTCGCGGTCTCGGGCCACGGCTTGTCGACGAACATCATTGAAGCGTCTCTCGAGGCCTACCTCGTCGCGATCAACAAGCTCCACGGCGCCGAGATCGGCAGCGTCCGAGCCGCGTTCGTGGCTCCGGCCGCGGCCCAGGAAAAGCCGTAGTGGCTCACTTCCGTTTGGTCGCAATTCCGGGCGACGGTGTCGGCCCGGAAGTCGTCGAGGCGGCAGCTGGCGTCCTGGACGCCGCAGTAGCGGCAGCCGGCGGTCGAATCGAGTGGCAGGAGATCATCGTCGGCGGCCGCGCCATCGACGCATATGGCGTCGCCATCCAGCCAGAGGACGTGGAGACCTGCCGGTCGGCGGATGCCGTTCTGCTGGGCGCCGTCGGCGGCGCGAAATGGGACGATCCGAAGGCGCCGGTGCGCCCCGAGCAGGCATTGTTCGCCCTGCGCGGCGGCCTCGGGCTGTTCGCAAACCTTCGGCCGGTGTCGGTCCACCCGGCGCTCATGGATTCGTCGCCGCTCCGCCCGGCGCTGCTGCGTGACGTCGACCTGCTGATGGTCCGCGAGCTGACCGGCGGCATCTACTTCGGCGAGCGGACGGAAGCCGGTGACGGGGCGGAAAACCGCGCTGCGAGCGACAGCCTGCCGTACTCCGAGGCCGAGGTGCGAAGGATCGTCCGCCTGGCGTTCGAGCTGGCAACCGCTCGCCGCCGAAAGGTGACCCAGGTCGACAAGGCCAACGTGCTCGCGACCTCACGGCTCTGGCGCCAGGTGACCGACGAGGTGGCTCGAGCGTTCCCGGACGTCAGCCTGGAGCATCGGCTTGTCGACTCGACGGCGATGCTGCTCGTGACCCGTCCCGCGGCGTTCGATGTGATCGTGACCGAGAACCTGTTCGGCGACATCCTCTCGGACGAGGCGAGCGTCCTGGCCGGGTCGCTCGGGATGCTCCCGTCCGCATCGCTCGGGGAACGGCAGACAACGCACGGAACGTTCGGGCTGTACGAGCCGATCCACGGGTCGGCGCCGGACATCGCGGGCCAGGACGTCGCCAATCCGATCGGCACGATCCTGTCGTGCGCGATGCTCCTGCGCTGGTCCCTCGGGCTGGCCGAAGCCGCAGACGCGGTCGAGCGGGCCGTTGCGGCGGCACTGGACGACGGTTTCCGGACACGCGACCTGATGCCCGAGCACGCGTCACTGGCCGCTCACCTGATACCGGTCGGGACCCGAGGCATGGCGGCTGCCATCGGCGAGCGGTTGACGGCTCCGGCGGCGGTGGGTCGATGAGCGACCAGCCGATCCTCCTGTACGACACGACCCTCCGCGACGGGACGCAGCGCGAGGGCCTGA
>VBFZ01000098.1 GCA_005880805.1 Chloroflexota bacterium
CGGTGCGGCCGGTTCCTCGGTCTGCTGCTGCGCTGCGGGTTGCTCCGGTGCGGCCGGTTCCTCGGTCTGCTGCTGCGCTGCGGGTTGCTCCGCGGCCGGCTGTTGCACCGCCGGCTTTTTGGCAGCCGGCTGTTGGGCCGCGGGCTGGGACGATACGGTCTCCATCTCCGGAGGCGGCCCTGCCGCCCGAGCGTCTCCGTTAGCGGGCGGAGCCTTCGCCCTGGCGACTGAGCTCACCGATTCCTGGATCTTCGGTTTGTGCGTCGATGCAACCGTGACGTGCATCGACTTGCCTTCCAGGAGTGGCTGGCGCTCGACCATACCGTGGTC
The DNA here is from genome assembly GCA_005880805.1 of Chloroflexota bacterium. Classification (GTDB taxonomy): domain Bacteria; phylum Chloroflexota; class Limnocylindria; order Limnocylindrales; family CSP1-4; genus CF-16. The sequence continues at coordinate 331 of VBFZ01000098.1, forward strand.
CTTGATCTGCTCCGTGAACCTGGTGAGCAGGTTCCGGCCGATCTCGGGATGAGTGAGCTCACGCCCGCGGAACTGGACGGCAACCTTGATCCGATCCCCGTCTTCGAGGAATTCGATCGCCCGCCGAACCTTCGTATCGAAGTCGCCCACGCCGATCTTCGGCTTGAGACGGACCTCCTTGAAGGTCACCGAGCGCTGGCGCCGCTTGGCCTCCTTCTCCCGCTTCGTCAGCTCGTACTTGTACTGCCCGAAGTCGAGGAACCGGACGACCGGTGGGGATGCCATCGGCGCGACCTCGACGAGATCGTAGCCCCGGTCCTGCGCCATCGAGAGGGCCTGCGGTGTGGGCATGACCCCAAGTTGTGCCCCCTCTTCATCAACGACTCGCACCTGCGGGATGCGGATCATCTGATTTACGCGCAGGTCTCGACTGATGGCTTGTCCCCTAGATGCTTATTGAGAATCCCCTGGCGGACGCGACGGGAATCCGGTCCCGGCCCGACCGTCGCCGGATGGTAGCACAGGCATTCTGAGGGGGACAACGCGGCCGATCCGCGCTCAAATCTGGCGGTCGGCGACTCCCGAACCGGGCGTCCCAGCACCGACAACGTGTTTCACGGGGCGAAAGCAACCGGTCCGTTTTTGGAGCCGAAGGCGCCGACTCCGCGAGGCTGTTTCGCCGGGTGGAACGCGGCCACGAGTTCAGGTGTCCAGGGGCCGGAAATTGACGCCCGGGCGCCAGTTACGTTCATGCGGTGTAACGGATCGTCGGCTTCTTTCGCCCGCTGAGACGTGGGCGCTTGCTTGTCTCGCAGGCCTGAGCGGATACCACCGGTTGCAGCGGCGAAGCCTCCTATTCGACGAGCCGTTCGGCGTTTTCCCGGCTCAGGCGATCGGCCAGCTCGTCCCAGCCCACGCCCTGCTCCTGTTCCCCGGACCGCTTCCGGACAGAGGCCGTCCGCGCCTCGACCTCCCGGTCCCCGAGGACCAGCATGTATGGCACCTTCTGCTCCTGCGCGAGGCGGATCTTGTTCTGCATCCGGTTGTCGGACTGGTCGACTTCCACCCACAAGCCTCGCGACCGCAGGAGGGCCGCCAGCTCGTTCGCCGGCTCGAGATGCCGGTCCGCGATCGGGATGATCACGGCCTGGACCGGGGCGAGCCAGAGCGGGAACGCGCCGGCGAAGTGCTCGATCAGCACGCCGATGAACCGCTCCATGATGGAGGGCGATCGAGCGCTGGGGTTGGCCGGCCTCGTCGATGTAGATCAGGTCGAATCGCTCCGGCAGCATCGTCAGATCGACCTGGATCGTGGCCATTTGCCACTCCCGCCCGAGAGCGTCGTCGATGTAGATGTCGATTTTCGGTGCGTAGAACGTGCCGTCCTTGGGTTTCAGGACGTAGCTGATGTCGGCGGCCGCAAAGGCCTCCATGGTCAGGCGCTCTGCGCGCTCCCACAGCGCCGGATCGCCGATCGCCTTGTCCGGCTTCGTGGCGAAGCTGAAGCGCGGTATAAGCCCGAACCAGCCGTACGCCTCGCGGACCTCGCCGAGGAGCGCCTGGATCTCGTCCATCAGCTGGTCCGGCCTGACGTAGATGTGGGCGTCGTCCTGGATGAACTGGCGCACCCGAGTGAGCCCCGACAGCGTGCCGGAGCGCTCGTTGCGGTGGAGCCGCCCGAACTCGCTGTACCGCAGCGGAAGGTCCCGGTATGAACGGAGCCTGGAACGGTAGATGAAGGTCGACTCCGGACAGTTCATCGGCTTGAGACTGAAGGTCTGGTTCTCCGATTCGACCAGGAACATGTTGTCGCGATAGAGATCCCAGTGGCCGGACTGCCGCCAGAGCCGCTCGCTGACCACGATCGGCGTCGAGACCTCGAGGTAGCCGCGCCGGGCCTGGAGCTCGAGCATCGTGCGTTCGAGCGTCCGCCAGATGCGCTGGCCTTTTGGATGCCAGAAGGCCGACCCTGGGCTGACGTCGTGAAAGCTGAACAGGTCGAGCTGGCCGCCCAGCCGGCGGTGGTCCCGCTTGCGCGCCTCGGCCCGCCGCCACAGGAACTGGTCGAGCTCCTCCTGCGTCGGCCAGACTGTGCCGTAGATGCGCTGCAACATGGGGCGCTTCTCGTCGCCGCGCCAGTAGGCGCCTGCGACCGACAGCAACTTGAACGGCCCGATCCTGCCCGTGCTCCCGACGTGCGGGCCCTTGCACAGGTCGACGAACGCCCCGTGCTCGTAGACCGACGTCGGCGGCATCGGCTTGCCCTCGGCGGTCGCCTTCGCGGCGAGGTCGTCAAGGATCTCGACCTTGAAGGGCTGATCACGCTCGACGAAGAGCGCCCGACCCTCCTCTGGCGGAAGCTCGCGCCTGACGAACGGGTGATCCGCCCTGACGCTCTCGGCCATTCGGCTCTCGATCTTCTCGAGGTCGGCCGGCGTGAGGGGTCGCGGCAGCTGGAAGTCGTAATAGAAGCCGTCGGCGATCGCGGGTCCGATTCCGAGCTTGGCGCCGGGGAACAGATCCAGGACGGCCTCGGCCATGACGTGGGCGGCCGAATGGCGCATGGCGTCCAGGTCCGAATGGGCGCCGGCATCGAGCAGCTCGTCGGCCGACCCGCGTTCGGGCGCCTCGAGCACCTCCGCCTCTGGGATCACGGCCTGGGATTCGGCAGCCTCGGATTCCGCAGCCTCGCCTTTGTTGCTCGCCACCTTCGCCTCAGCCACCCGAGTACCTCCAGAAACAGAAAACCTCTCGTCCCTTGACAGGACGAGAGGTCGATGAACCCGATCTCCCGCGGTTCCACCCGCCTTCGCGGCATCGGCCGGGTTTGGTCGACCGTGCCACACGCTCGAAGCCGCGCTAACGGGCGGATCCCGGGCCGGTTCACCGGCCGCTCGCGGGTGGTGCCGCTCCTTCGAGTCGACGCCGGGTTTCAGCCGATGCCCGGCTCTCTGCTGACACTCCAGGGAGGACGTGTCCCGCTCATCGCGTTCGTTGTTCGGCCGCCACTATAACCCAGCCTCCCTGGCTGCGAACGAGCGCGACACGTCTGGCGCCGGCCGCCCGACGCGGAAAGCCGCGCCGGGGCCGGGCTGCGGGCGCTTACTGGCTCCCCGCGAGGTACAGGACCAGAAGAACCGTCGCGCGGTCCCGATCGGGCAGGCCGACGGCACCGTCGAAGAGCGCGCGTTCCGCGGTGCAGACCTCCGTGCTGGAGTGAGCCGCTGCAGCGGAGAGCACGTTGGTCGCCTCGTCGAACCGCTGCTCACCGCCGACCGCGGCGCTCCAGGAGACATATGCGGATGCGAGTGCGGCCTGCGAAGGTGCCGGCTTCTTCGGGTCGCCGTGCACTGAGGCGAGCGTCGTCGTGACGGCTGCGTCGATGTATTCGTTGAGCGACGCCTCGTCGAACTTCCCGATGATCGGCAGCAGTTGCTCTGGTTTGACCGTGCCCTTGGCGATCCCTGCGCAGGTTTCCACGTCGGCGAGCGCCAGCAACTTCGAAACGCTCCTGCCCAGGGCGAGGCGGGTCGCGTCGTCCACCCGTCCGCCGCCGTCCTGTCCCAGCTTGACGCCGGCCTGGAACGCCTCCTCCTTCGAGAGCGACCCGTATTTGCTCTTGAACGCCGGATCGGCGAGCAATTGCTGTCCGGCTCGCTGCGTGGCGCGGTCCAGCGGGGTCTGTCGGGCGCCGACGAAGACGATGAAGAGCAGGACGGCCAGGACCCCCAGCGCCCCAACGAGTGCGAGCCGAATGAACCGTCGCCAAGGCGGGACGGCTTCCTCGTCCGCTACCACCCAGCCCGATAGAGGTCCGCCTTCGGTGCCGACTGGCCGTGGAGTAGCGTTGCCTGGCTGTCCGGCCGCGTTGCCGGGCTGTCCGGCCGCGTTCCCGGGCTGTCCGTCAGTGCCCTGGTTCCACGCGACCGATGCGTCCGGCGCCTCGCCCGAACTCGTTTCAGATGTGGATTCCAGCGTGCCGTCGCGGGCGTCGTCGGACGGATCCCTACCCTCGTTCATTCCCTACCCTCCCTGACGCATCATCGCTCGTTCAGGGCGACAGTGCGAAGGCAATCGCGTCCTCGAGGCGCATGTCCCGGCCATCGGACCAGGCCGTTTGCAGCGCGGACTGATCCAGCTGGCCTCGCACCTTTGCCAGGGCGGCGTCGTATTCCGTCCGTTCATGCGGCAGCATCACCGCCCCGGCGACGTCCCGGATCGCCTCGGCCGCCCCCAGCAGCTTCGCGGCTCGAAGAGCGTCCTTCCGGTGGATCGCGATGAACGCGAAGGACTCAAGCTGGTTCGCAATCGCCCCTCGGCTGCCGGCGTGCTGCCAGCCGTGCAGGGTCTCTCGATACAGCGGCTCCGCCTCGTCGATCGCACCGCTTCGCCGTAGCGCGTGTGCCAGGTCACTCCGCGAGATCAGGACGAAACGGGCGTCCCGCATCTCCTCGTATGCGGCGGTCGCTTTGCGGAACCAGACCCTGGACTCCTCGAGCTGCCCGGCGAGTCCGGTCATCTGGCCTCGTGTCCCGGCATTGAACGCGATCGCAAACGGGTTTTCTGAGCGGAGCGCCGCCTCGGTTGCGGCGATGATCCGCTCCTGTGCAGACTCCATGTCACCCGTCGCCTGGATCGAGAGGGCCATGCTCGTCTGGATCATCGCGATCCGCCACCAGTCGTCGATCGACCTGGCCAGCATCAGCAGCTCGTCCGCGTTCTGCCGCGCAAGCTCCGGCCGGCCTGAGAAGACCGCGATCAGGGCCTGGGCGGTCAGAGCCTCACTCAGCGCCACGGGCTCGTCGACCGAACGGGACAGACGAACTGCCTCGTCCGCCCACGCCTGGCCCGTCCTCGCGTTGCCCCACAACGCGGCGGCGTCGGCCGCCGCCGCGAGTGCGCGGGCGATCGGGATCAATCGTTCGCGATCGTCGATTGTCCCCGAGCTCAGCAGGTCCATGGCAACGCCAGCCGCCCGGGCGAGCTGCTCCGGTTCCTCGAGCCCGATCGAGCGCGATCGCCAGTAGAGCGATAGTGCGAACGACAGCTGCAATGCGGCTTCCGGATCGGCTTCGAACGCCCATTCGAGGGCCCCCCGAAGGTTGTCGGCATCGGCATCGAGGCGATCCAGGGCGGCGACCATGTCGCGACCGCGGATCTCCGGCGCCGCATGGAGGGCGAGCCGCAGAAAGTAGCGGAGGTGTCTATTTCGGATCTCCGCCGCCTCGGCGGCGGCTTCGAGCTTCTCTGCGGCGTACTGGCGGATCGTCTCGAGGAGCCGGTAACGCGTCCTGATTCCGGGATCGGCGACAACGAGCGATCGATCGATCAACCGGCCGACGCCCTCGAGGGTGTCGAAATCCTCCGAGGGTCGGTCCCCTCCTTCGCGCTCCTGAGCGTCGCTGGTGACTGATGCGGCAGCCTCGAGGCTCCACCCGCCCGAGAAGACCGACAGCCGTCGGAGCAGGCGCTGGTCCGACGGGTCGAGGAGATCCCAGCTCCAGTCGATCAACGCGCGCAGCGTTTGCTGGCGAGGTACGCTCGCCCGCCGTCCACCCGTCAGGAGGCGGAATCGATCCCCGAGCTTCTCAGCGATCTCCTGGACAGACAGAACGGTCACGCGAGCCGAGGCAAGCTCGATCGCGAGGGGAATCCCGTCGAGACGACGGCAGATCTCGACGACGGCCGTGGCGTTCGACGGCGTCAGAACGAAGGTCGGCAGCACGGCCGTGGCGCGCTCGATGAAGAGCCTCACCGACTCGGTCTCAGCAACGCCCTCGAGCCATCGGCCATCTGGCTCGTCCTGATGGAACGAGGACGGCGGAGGGGGGAGAGCGAGCGACGGGACCGGGAA
>VBFZ01000099.1 GCA_005880805.1 Chloroflexota bacterium
CATGAATGCGAGATATGGCTCGCGATGGTGCGCATCGTCCAGCGTGTCGTCGATATCGCGCGGGTCGAGCCCCAGGAACCACGCCCGCAGCCAGTTGTAGTAGCCGTACTTCACGACCCTCAGATAGGGCGGCGAGCCGAGCACGAGGCGTGCGCGCTCCGGGAGCCCACGAGCGCGTAGCGCCTGCCGTGCACGCACTCCGGCGTCACGAGCGTCGCCGGCGAGGGCGAGACCAGGGCTGGCAGGGGCCGGCTGCCGAAACAGGCGGTCGAGCTTGAGCTCCAGGCAGCGGAACACGTCGCGCTCCGGGGATTGAAACCCGGTCCGGATCACGTAGTCACGCACGTAGCGCGGCGCCATGCTGAAGGTGTTGGGCATCACCTCCGAGAGGTACGTCGCGCTCTTTCCGTGGAGGATGCCGGTCAGGGCGGCGGCCAGGAAGCGATCGACACGCACCTCGTGCCGCAGGGACGCCCGCACGAACAGCAGCTGGGCGAGTGTACGCGGGTGGAACGAGAGACCAACCTCCGCCGGGACGACCTCGGTCCCGGCCGCGGACGCCGCCCCTGATGCTGCTGCGGGCACCAGGATCGTCGATTGGTCGGGCATCGAACGGACGCTCGACGCGACCTCATCGGCGAGCTCGCTCCAGGCCGTCGAGGCAGAGGCCCACGCCAGGCGCAAAGCCGCCAGTCGAGTTCGGGCTTCGGGCGGGCTCGCCGGTTCGACTTTCGCTGCCGTGAGGAGGTGTGCGAACGGGTTGAGGTCATTGCCAACGCCGATTCGCCCCTCGGCGCAGGCCTGGAGCGGCGTTGTGCCTCGGCCACTGAACGGGTCGAGGACCACGTCGCCCGGCCGCGAGTAGCGGGCGATGAACGCGTGGCTGAGTGCCGCAGGGAAGCTCGCGAGATACGAGCACATCGGGTGGTAGCTGTGGCCCCACAGCCGTTGCTGATCCTTCCACTCGGGGCTGATCAGCAGCCGCGGGAGCTCGCCGGCCTCCAGAGGAAGCTCAAGCGCGAGTTGTCCGGCGGGGCCCCCGGTGGGTGTGATATCCGGGATGCGGTCGCGGTCCTCGGCGCGCTCTGGATCCGGTCGAGCCACGGTCCGGGACCACCTCACAGGTCGGCGCATCGCTGCGCGAAGGGGCGGGAGTGTAGCACGGGCCGGTCGCGAATCTGGGCTTGCTCTTCGCACGCGGGGCTGGTGCTGAACTCCGGCCAGCAGTAGGCTAGAACCGAGCCCGAGGCTGTGTGCGGAACCGCTCGGCCCGGCCCGCCACGGAGGCGGAGGAACACTGCCTTCGGACGATCCGGTTCGGGTGGGCCCGTCCCCACCGTCCGGACCCTACCGGCGAAGAGGCCACCCGGGCTCGCGCGACGCCCGCCGTGCCATCTTTCGATCGCGTGCGGCGGGCCGCACTTTGCTCCCCCTCGCACCGCGGCCGCGTCTGGCGGAGCCGCTCCGTACGGCCTTCCCGGAACGAAAGTACGGCTAACGCGGTCGGGTGTGAGTCGTTTCCCTTCGTGTCGACACAACTTCACGCGGAGGGCGGATCGAATGACACTCAAGGCACTCGGGAAGCGCGCGGCGCCGGTCATCGTCATCTTCCTGATGGCGGTAGGAACGACATTCGCGGCCGGTCCGTCGGCCCATCCGTCGCACCCGACCAAGGGGCCGGATGTGACCGAAAGCGAGGCCCCTGAGACCGAGGCCCCCGAGACCGAGGCGCCAGAGAGCGACGCTCCCGAGACGGAGGCTCCCGAATCCGAGGCTCCTGAATCAGAAGCTCCCGAAAGCGTGAGCCCCGAGGCCAACACGGCGAGCGATGTCTCGGCGGCCAATCTGGACCGGATCGTTGGGCTGCTGGCCGATGCGGGCATCACGACGACCGCCGATGAGCTCAAGACGCTCGCCGATCAGTTCGGCGTCGGCGGAGCGGTCCGAATCCTCGAGTTCGCGCACGACAGCGGCAAGACATCGGCCGAGGTTGTCGCGATGCGCCAGGCTGGCGACGGCTGGGGCAAGATCCGCAAGAGCCTGGGGCTGACCGGTAGCTCCGGGATCGGCAAGATCATGGGTGGCCACGGCAAGGGACACTCGAAGAACCACTAATCGTCGCGACCCTCACCCCCGTGCCTCGGCCCGCTTCCCCCAAGCGGGCCGAGGCTCTTTGTGTGACGGCGTGGGGGAGGACCGGGGAGGTGAGGCTACAATCCGCCGAGCCCAACAGGGCGTCGCGTCCCCGTAGCTCAGTGGACAGAGCAGCGGTTTTCTAAACCGCGGGTCGCAGGTTCGAATCCTGCCGGGGACGCCAGTTTCCGACCCTGCTGCTCCGCCCCCGATCGATTGCCTGTCCCGACCTTGACCCCAACCCGCTGTCCGGGCATGCTCGTTGCAGGAGGGGGAATCGTCCCGTGCCACGCGGGCGGGGAGCCCGGCTCCGCGAGAGGCGTGGTCGGAAGGAGGAGGCTCGAGATGGGTGAGCAGCAACCTGAGCGCGCGCGTCGGACCCGACGTGCCGTGCTCGCCGCAGCCGCGGGGTCGGCAGCTGCCATGGCGGCAACTGCGATCAGCGCCCCGGCCAGCGTGCTGGGTCACGACGTGGACGACGTCCAGAAGGGGACCGACAACCCGACGACGGCGGCGACGTTGATCACGAACTCGCACGGGACCGCGGACACCCCCGACCAGGGGTTCGTCGGAGTTTCCACTGGTCTTGGAACCGGCCTGCACGGGTTCAGCGGCGACACGGGAGCAACCCCGGACGACCCCGTCGAGCGGACCGGCGTGCTCGGAACGGCGGCAGGCGTGAGCGGGTTCGGCGTGACCGGGTTCGGCGACTTCACGGACTCGTTCAACACGGTCGGCGTGTTCGGGAGCGGCGACAACGGCGTCATCGGCGAGGGCTACTTCGGCACGGTGGGCGTCGGCCATTTCGGCGTACAGGGATTCACGACGTTGGACGATCCCGGCGCGGTCGGGGTCTTCGCCGAGGCCGCCGCGACGAACCAGTACGCGCTCCAGGCAATTGGTCGAGTGAAGTTCAGCCGGAGCGGGCGAGTGCTGCTGGGGAGCAGCAAGAGCTCGGTGAAAGTGACGCTCGCGGCAGTCACCTCGGCAACGCACGTGTTCGCCCAGATCGGCTCGTTGCGGCCCGGCTACTACATCGCTTCGGTCGTTCCGACGACTGGATCGTTCACGGTGTACCTCAACAAGGCCCTCACGCAGGGCACCTACATCCACTGGATGGTGCTCGATGCCTAGTCCTCATCGACCCCAGGCCATCGCAAAGATCCTGGCGACCCGTGGCCGCGCCCGCGCGCACCAGCGGGGCAAGGTCACCAAGTCGCCTGCAGTTCTGTCGGTGCTGGCATTGCGCCCAATGCCGAAGAAGCTGTGGTCTCGCAACGCGCGGACGCGCCAACCGGAGAGCGCTCGAGCGCTCGCCCTCCACAAGGCACGCCCGAAGGGTCACTGACTGGAGGAGCCACGGACAGGTGGCAGAATGGGCTCCCCTTCGCGGAGGAGCCCTTGTCACAGGTTCTCGAGCCCGCCCTCGCGGATAGAGCCAGGGAGACGCTCGCCCGGCACGCCTGGCGCGAGGCATTCGACCTTTTGTCAGCCGCAGACCAACCGGGCGCGCTTTCGCCCGAGGAGCTCGAGCTTCTTGCACAGTCGGCCTGGTGGGTGGGCAAGCTTCCGGTCGCGATCGAAGCCCGGGAGCGTAGTTATGCGGCTTCGCTGAAGTCCGGGGACAAGCTCTCGGCGGCGATCGCGGCGATCCTGCTCGGGCACGACAACACGATGCGCAACCAGCAGTCGGTCGCCTCGGCATGGCTGAAGCGCGCCGAGCGCCTCCTGGATGGGATGGAAGAGAACCCGGCGCATGGCTGGCTGTCGGCCACCCGCGGCTTCCAGGCGTGCATCACCGGCCGGATCGACGAAGCCTACGAGCAATCATCGCGGGCAGAGGAGATCGCCGGGCGATTCGGCGACCGCGACCTGGAGGCGCTCGCGCTGAGCGGCAAGGGCGTGGCGCTCGTTGCGAAGGGCCAGGTCGAAGAAGGCCTGTCGATCCTCGACGAGGCGAGCGTCGCCGCAGTGGCGGGCGCGCTCGAGCCTTCCGTGGCGGGGGGCGTGTGCTGCGCGACGATCAGCACCTGCGCCGCGCTCGGTGACTGGCAACGAGCCGCCCAGTGGACGGACGCCCAGGATCGCTGGTGCCAGCGCGAGGGCATCAATGGCTATCCGGGCATGTGCCGTCTCTATCGCGCGGAGATCAAGAACCTGCGCGGAACGTGGCTCGAGGCCGAAGCTGAAGCACGGCGAGCCAGCGACGAGCTGGAAGGT
>VBFZ01000264.1 GCA_005880805.1 Chloroflexota bacterium
CGACGAAGCCGTGACCGCTGCCCGCCTTGCCGATCAGGTGGGGCCACTCGTGGAGATCCACGGCCAGCACGACCAGCAGCGGCTCCTCGATGAGCGCTGGCAACGCGACCTCCTCGATGCGTTCGGTGGCCACGAAGCGCTGCGCGCAGAGATGGCCGCCGCTGTCGACCGATGGCGGGCCAACCAGGCCGTCCTCGCCGAGCTTTCGATCGATCCTCGCGAGCTCGAGCGCCGGCTCGCGATCCACGAGCACGAGGCCGCCGAGATCGCGGCGGCGCGACTGCGACCGGGAGAGGGCGCGGAGCTCCGCCAGCGGCTCGCAGCGGCGCAGCACGGCGAGCGGATCGCGCGGGGGAGTGCCGCGATCCGCGACGCCATCACGGCAGAGGGTCGCGGTGCGCGCGACACGACGGCCGCCGCGGCCAGCGAGGCTCGGCAGCTCGGCGAGCTTGACGCGCGGTTCGGGCCGCTGACGATGTCGCGACCGACGTGCGGGCGCTGGTCGAGGACCTCGAACATGACCCGCCCGCAATCGCGAGCATGGAGGAGCGACTCTCGCTGATCTTCGCGCTGGAGCGGCGCTACGGCGAGGACGAGGAAGCGGTCATCGCGTACGGCGAGCGGGCGTCAGCCGAGGTACAGCGCCTGCGCGGCCTCGATGCGGAGCGCGCGCGGCGAGTGAGGCAGGAGGCGGAGCTGCTCCGAGCCATCGCAGACATCGGAGGTCGCTTATCCGCGGAGCGTGCCGCCCTTGCTGAGCGACTGTCCTCCGCGGTAGGCGAGGCCCTGCAGCCGCTCGGCTTCCCGAGTTCGGTGTTCCAGGTCTCGCTTGGCCGGCGCCCTGCCGAGCATGATGAGTCCGCCGTGGAGATCGACGGGGATGCGCTCGCCTTCGACTCGACCGGCATCGACCAGGTCGTCTTCCTGCTCGCCCCGAACCCGGGCGAGCCGGCGCGGCCGCTGTCGCGGATCGCATCGGGCGGGGAGCTGTCGCGTGTCGCGCTGGCGGTCAAGGAGGTGCTCGCGGAGGCCGACGCAACCCCCACGCTCGTCTTTGACGAGATCGACGCCGGAATCGGCGGACGGAGTGCCGACGGCGTGGGACGGAGCCTCTGGACGCTCGCCCGCGACCACCAGGTGCTGTGCGTCACCCACCTCGCGCAGATCGCGGCGCATGCCGACGCCCACTTCCAGATCTCGAAGCACGCACGCGAGGGTCGAACGATCACGGAGGTCACGCGCCTGGATCGGGAAGGCCGGGGCGTCGAGCTCGCGCACATGCTCGCGGGCCTGAACGGCGGGCCAGCGGCGCTGGCCGGCGCACGCGAGCTGCTCGATCGGGCCGAAGGATGGCGGCGGGAGCTGGCGCCGGCCGGGTGATCGCCACCCGGGAGCCGGAGCCGTCGGCCGCGACAGTGTCGGCGGCGCGATCTGCCCTTGATCGGGCGATCGAGGAGTACCTGACGTACCTGCGCGTGGAACGCGGTCTCGCGCCCCGCTCGATCGCCGCCTACCGGGCTGACCTGGGCGATTTCAGCTCCGCGCAAGACGCCCCGCGTGGCTGGCAGTCGTCGCCCGATGCCGCGGTCGGCTATCTCGCCGGGC
>VBFZ01000100.1 GCA_005880805.1 Chloroflexota bacterium
GGCCGGCGTTGTCGCCGCCCTGGTAGCGCACGACCATGGCGACCTGCTCGGCCAGGAAGTCCGTTGTCTTGCCCTTGCCCTCGTCGCCCCACTGCAGGCCGACGATCACGGTCGCCGGCATGTTCAGGCTTCCTCCGGGGCAACGAAAAGGCCCCGACCTGCCGGCCGGGGGCCTGGATACACTCCGCCCTTGTGCCGCCGCCGCGGCGCATGCGTCCTGTCGAAGGTGCTCGTCCGTCTCACCGGGCGAACGGGGCGCCTTCCTGGGCCAATAGGGCGATCCTCGCTGGCTGGGGCGTGGGGACGGCCGGGAGTATAGCAGCGGGGGAAGGCGCGACGAGGCGCGCCGGCGATGCGCGGAGGCGGGGTCCGGCGGCCTCGCCAGGGCCGTCGCTCAGCGGACCTTCGCCACTGGCCGCCAGTACCTTCGGCAAGTCCACCGCAGGACTGCGGGCCCGTACGCTCGGACGGTGACGCGATTCCTCGGCGGCCTGGGTCTGCTGGCCCCGATCGCCCTCCTGCTCGCGAACTTCGCCATGCCCGCCGCGCTGTCGGTCTCGCTCGATGCCGGGCCGGTGAACAGCGCCCGACTCCTCGTCGCGCTGGCGATCGGATCGTCGGCCACGGCGCTCCTGACGTGGCTCTTCCTCCAGTGGCGGCTCCGTCGCCTCGTGCGCGCGGCGGAGCGACTGGCCAAGGGTGATCTCGACGCCCGCGTGAAGACGACGAGCGTGGGCGTCGAGGGCCGGCTCGCGAAGGCGATCAACGGCATCGCGACCGCGCTCGCCGAGACGACCGACGCCGCCACGGTCGACCGCCTGACGGGCGTCAGCAACCGCGCCGTCATCGTCAACGCGCTGTTCACGGAGGTCGAGCGGGCGAGCCGTTATGACCGGCCCTTGTCCGTGGCGTTCGTCGACATCGACCACTTCAAGACGGTCAACGACACGTACGGCCACGAGGCGGGTGACGTGGTCTTGCGCGGCGTCGCCCAAACGATCCGCTCGAACCTCCGGGGGACGGACAGCGTCGGGCGCTACGGCGGCGAGGAATTCATGCTTCTGCTCACCGAGACGGCCGTCGACGATGCGGCCGTCCTCGCCGAGAAGCTGCGCCTCCTGGTCCAGCGTGACCGGTTCGACGTCGACGGGAACGCCGGCCTGAGCGTCACCGTGTCGGTTGGCATCGCGGGCGGGGTCGGGAAGAACCTCCGCGTCGACGAGCTGGTGCGTGATGCCGACGCGGCGATGTACAGCGCGAAGTCACTCGGGCGCAACCAGACGTACGTCTTCGCGGAGCCGGACGACGACGCACGCATCCCGCGTGCCCCGATCTCGGCGAGCGGCCGGGCAACGGCCCAGGAGATCGGGCGTGCCGCGCGCGAGGCCGCAACGGCGGCCCTGACGTCGGTCATCGCTCCCCTGCCCCACTACCGGGGCCAGCCGTCAGCGCTCATCGCCTCGATCGTGGTGGCCATGGCCCGCCACCTCGACCTGCCCGAGGCCGAGGCGGACCGGATCCGGGTTGCCGCGCTCCTGCACGACGTCGGGAAGGTGGCCATTCCCCAGGACATCCTGGAGAAGCCATCGCCGCTGACATCGGGAGAATGGCGGTCGGTGGTCCAGCACCCTCGCATCGGCCAGGTGATCCTCGAGCAGGCGGGGGCCCTGAAGGACGCCGTGCCCATCATCCTGCACCACCATGAGCGGTTCGCCGGGCACGGTTACCCGTATGGCATTCGCGGCCAGGACATCCCGCTCGGGGCCCGGATCGTGGCGATTGCAGACGCCTACGACGCGATGACCCACGACCGGCCGTACAAGCGGGCGATCAGCCACGACCAGGCGATCAACGAGCTGCGCCGCCACGCCGGCACGCAGTTCGACCCGGAGCTCGTGGGGCTGTTCTGCGATCTGTTCGCGACGCACGCACCCGAAGCCGATCCTGCCCTGGCGCTGCTGGCCGGCCTGAGCCTGCACCCCACGCCGACGGCGATCGGTGGTGCCCCGTCGGTCCGGCGACGCCGCTCCGTGGAGGCGATGCCCCCGCCCTCGGCCGCCTCGTAGGGCTGCGGGGTCCTCGGCGGACTGGCCGGGCGAACCCGCGAGCCTGCGCGTCAGTCGAAGCGGGCCCGCCGCTGCGCTGGGCGGCAGGCGGCAGGATCACCTCCTGCCGCCGGGAATATCGCCGTGAGTGGTGCCCCACGCTCAGGCCGAATGCCAAGGCCGGCTGTCCCGGCGGTGGAGGAGAAGCTAGTGGGCGGTCTGGCTCGTCAGTGCCGGTGGGAGTAGTAGCAAGGCGGATTAGCGCGGGCCGGGAAGTCCTGATGACCGGCGGTGCCCCTGGAGTACCAGTCAGGGCGATAGCGCCCGCGTCAGGCGAGCGTCCCGCGGGGAGGTAGCCCGCCGCCCGTCTGCCGGCCCTTCGCCCATCGCCCCAGCGGAGGCATCCAATACGGCCCGTTGATTGCCGGCTAATCGGCCGATACGTGGCGGTGCAGAGGTCCCTGCTATGTTGGGCCTGCCCGCCAAGCCAACGCCGGCCTCGCCGACCGCCGACCGCAGATCGCCGATACTGCCGATCCGTCGTTACCCGTGGTCCGACCGCCGGGGCCGGCTTTCTCCGCCGAGCGGCGTCCTCGCCGTCCGAACACCCGCCGGACGCAGGGTCGGCCCGATACCCGTCGGCCGACCGGGAAGGAGCACGGACCGTGAACAAGGTCCTGTTGACCGGCCGCCTCACGCGCGACCCGGAGATGCGCAGCCTCGCGAGTGGCAAGAACGTCACGCAATTCAGCGTGGCCACGAACGAGTACGGCGCCAACGGAAAGGAACGCGCCGAGTACCACAACATCGTCACCTGGGACCGGCTCGCCGAAATCTGCGGTCAGTACCTCGGCAAGGGCCAGCAGGTGGCAATCGAGGGCCGGATCCAGACGCGCTCCTGGGACGACGACCGCGGGCAGCGGCACTGGAAGACCGAGGTCGTCGCGGCCAGCGTCGAGATGCTCTCGGGGCGACGAAAGAAGGACTACGAAGCCGAGACGGCGGCGGATGCGCTCGCCGCCCAGGCGGGAGCGTTCGAGAGCGGCGGGCCGGTTCCCGCCAGTGAGCCGATCCCATCGACGAGCCAGCTCGCTGCCGAAGCCGACGAAGCCGACGAAGCCGACGAAGCCGACGAGGCCGACGACGAGGACGTCGAGGCCGCCTGACCACGCCCTCCTCCTTCCTCGACCGGTGGTGGCTTCCCCTCCCACCACCGGTCGAGCCTTAGCCGGGTTCGGGAGCCTCGGCCCGTTCGGAACCCTCGTACAGGCGTCGCCTCGGCAGCCCGGTTGCGGCCGCGACCCGCCGAACGGCGTCTGCGTGCCCCAGTCCCTCCGACCGGAGCCGGGCGACCTCCGCGCGCGCGGCATCGATCGACACTCGATCGGCTGCTCCCGCCTCGCGGACGCCTCGCGGACGGCAGGCACGCCGCCCTCGACCACGATGACGAACTCGCCGCGCTCGGGAATGTCCCCCCTCGCCAGGGCGTCGCCAAGCTCGGCGAGCGAACCACGACGTACCTGCTCGTGGAGCTTGGTCAGCTCCCGGCAGATCGCCGCTCCCCGCTCCCCACCGCACGCGTCCGCCAGGTACCCCACCGTGGCCTGGACGCGGCCGGGCGCCTCGAAAAGGACGGTTGCCCGCTCGTCAGCGGCGATCCGGCTCAGGCGGTCGCGGCGCTCGCGACCCGTGCGTGGCAGGAAGCCCTCGAACGACCAGCGCGGGCCGATCCCACTCGCGACGACCGCGGCGAGCAGTGATGACGCGCCGGGAAGCGGGACGACAGTGCCGCCCTCGTCGAGCCAGCCGCGCACGAGCTCGGGCCCGGGGTCGCTGATGCCCGGAGTGCCGGCGTCGGTGACCAACGCGACGTCGAGCCCGGACCGCAGGTGCGCCAGCAGCTCGGCCGTTCGTTGCCGCGCGTTGCGGGCGTGGTAGCTCACCGTCCGCGCCGGGATCTCGTAGCGAGCCAGGAGCCGGTGCGTCACGCGTGTGTCTTCGGCCGCGATGAGTGGGACCGCCCGCAGCACGTCGAGCGCGCGGAGCGTGATGTCGCCGAGGTTGCCGATCGGGGTCGCGACGACGAACAGGCGGCCGGCCCCCGAGAGCGGCTCGCCCGGCGGGTTCAAGACCGGCGCGCGGATCCGGGCCGGCGCCGGGGGTAGAGGTAGTCGATCCCGGCCGTCCGCGGGCCGAGTTTCGCGATCGGGGGCACCTGTCGCTTGAACTCGGCGCCGGCCACCATCCGCCGGACTCGCTCGACCATCGACGGCTCGAACCCAAGCGACACCAGCTCGTCGGGCGCGCGCCGCTTGTCGACCATCCAGTACAGGAGGCGATCGAGCTCGGGATAGCTGAACTCGCCTTCGGACTCGTCGGTCTGCCCAGGCCACAGGTCGGCCGAGGGCGCCTTGCGGATGATCCGCTCCGGGACGCCGACGGCCGCTGCCATCTGGCGCACCTGGCTCTTGTACAGGTCGCCGATCGGGTTGAACGCGCACGCCGAGTCGCCCCACAGCGTCGTGTAGCCGATGAGCGTCTCGGTCTTGTTGCCGGTCCCGACCACGAGACCACCCCACGCGACCGAGTTGTCGTACACGACGGCCATCCGCATGCGGGCCATGAAGTTGCCGCGCTGGACCTCACTGGCATCGGACGCGCCGGCGAAGTAGCCGTCGACCATCGGACTGATGTCGACCAGCTTCGACGGGCAGCCGAGCGCCGCGACGACCGCCTCGGCATCCTGGCGCGAGTCGGGCGATGAAGTGCGATAGGGCATGAGGACGGCGAGGAGCCGCTCGGGGCCGACCGCCTCCGCCGTCAGGAAGGCGACGAGCGCCGAGTCGATGCCGCCCGAGAGGGCGAGTAGCGCCCGCTCGAAGCCAGCCTGTCGCAGCTGCCCGCGGATGAACCCGACGATGACCCGACGGGCGACGTCGGTGTCGATCGCCAGCTCGTCGGGGAGCTCGAACAGCCCGCCGTTCGCCAATGCGGTGGCCGCTCGCTTCTGCGCGGCCATCACTGCGAACCCGCACGCTCGCGGCGCGACGGCTCGAATGCGACGTCGAGACCTGGCGACGATCCGTCCTCGGCGGTGGAGTCGAGGCTCATGCCGGCGCGCTCGGCGATCACGCGCGCGAGCTCCCGTGCCTGGAGCTCCGGGCGCTCGTCCCGCAGGAGTGGCAGCTCGATCCGCTCCCGGCGGATATCGGCGAGGTCGACGTCGACGGTGAACAGCCCCTCGTCGTAGAACGGCGCACTGAACAGCGGCCGGCCCGACGGCGCGATGACCTCCGAGCCGCCCCAGAAGCTGATCGACTCGTCAACCCCCACGCGATTGCAGAACACCACGAGGCTCGTCGTCAGCTGCGCGTAGGTGCGCATGAGCGTCCGCCAGGACGTGGCCGTTCCCAGGCCGACCTCGTTGACCGCCGCGAGGTCGCGCCCGGGAGACGACGAGACGTTGACCAGGACCTGCGCGCCGTCGAGCGCCAGGAGCTGCGGCACCGCGAGGTGCCAGAAGTCCTCGCACACCGCAAGCCCGAGACCGACGCCGAGCCGCGACGGCGCCGCCCGGATCACGTCGCCGGGAGCGAAGAACCGCCGCTCGTCGAACAGCCCGTAGGTCGGGAGGTAGACCTTGCGGTGGACGTGGCGAATCGCGCCGTCCTCGATGAGGGCGGCAGAGATGAACAGCCGGTGGTCGGCCGACTCCTCGACGAACGACACGACCGCCGACAGCCCCGTTGTCTCCGCGGCCAGCGCGGCCAGTCGCGGATCGTCCAGCCGCATCGCGACCTCGGCGGCGAGATCCTGAAGGAGGTAGCCGGTCAGACCGAGCTCCGGAAAGACGACGAGGTCGGCCCCGGCGTCTCGCGCCTCCGCGAGGAGCTCACGATGACGGGCGAGGTTCTCCTCGAGGAACCCGAGGCGCGGCGCGATCTGGGCGAGTGCGATTCGGAGCGATGCCACGGCTCGAGTCTACTGCGGCGCTTGGCGCGAGCAGGGCACCCTCGAGGACGACCGGAGCTAGCGTCAGGCGGTCGGGATCTGCTGAACCGCGGCGGGGTCGCCAGCCGCCGCGCCGTCTCCAGGCGAGGCGACGGGGGTGCTCGAACGCGGCCGCGAAGCCGGCCGCCCGACGACCTGCTGCTGCTCTACGGAGCCCGCCACGTCCTCCGCGAAGTGGCAGGCCGCCTCGTGGCCCGTCTCGATCAGACGCAGCGCCGGGTCCTCCGTGACGCACCGCTCGGGGTTGCCCAGCTTCTCGCGCAGCCAGCAGCGCGTGTGGAAGCGGCACCCCTCAGGTGGAGCGGCCGGCGACGGGACGTCGCCCTTGAGGATGATCCGCCGGCGGCGCGACTCGATTGCCGGGTCCGGGATCGGGATCGCCGACAGGAGCGCGACCGTATAAGGATGCAGCGGTCGCGTGTTGAGGTCTCGCGACGGAGCCAGCTCCACGATCCGCCCGAGGTACATCACCGCGATCCGGTCGCTGATGTGCCGGACGACCGACAGGTCGTGCGCGATGAAGAGGTACGTGAGGTCGAACTGGCCCTGCAGCCGCTCAAGGAGGTTGATGATCTGGGCCTGGATCGAGACGTCCAGGGCCGAGATCGGCTCGTCGGCGACGATCAGGTCCGGGTTCAGCGCCAGCGCCCGGGCGACTCCGATACGCTGCCGTTGGCCGCCGCTGAACTCGTGCGGGTAGCGCTCGCCGAAGTCCGGATTGAGGCCGACCGTGGCCAGCAGCTCGCGCACACGTTCGCGCCGCTCGCCTCCGGACCCGATCCCGTGGATCTCGAGCGGCTCGCCGATGATGCCTCCCGCCGTCATCCGTGGGTTGAGGCTCGCGTAGGGGTCCTGGAAGATCATCTGCATCCGGCGCCGCATGCGCCGCAGCTGGTCGCCAGAGAGCGTCGTCAGGTCGACCCCGTCGAAGGAGATCGAGCCCTCCGTCGGCTTGTACAGGCGGATGATCGCCCGGCCGGTCGTGCTCTTGCCGCAGCCGGACTCCCCGACCAGGCCCAGCGTCTCGCCGCGACGCAGCGAGAACGTGACGCCGTCGACTGCCTGGACGTCGCCGATATGGCGCTCGAAGACCAGCCCCTCGGTGATCGGGAAGTAGACCTTGAGGCGGTCGACCTCGACGAGCGGCCGCCCGGCGCCATCGACCTCATTCGAGCCCACTCCAGCAGGCGTGGGCGAGGCGACCACGCTTCCGAGGTTCGGATCGATCACGGCTTGTCGTCGGGCTCGATCGGCAGCCCGCCGGCGCTCGGGGCGGTCGACTCCGGCCCCTCGGGACCCATGAGCACGACCTCGTCCAGGAGGGCGGGCTCCTCCTCGGCGCCCCGGGTCACGAGCTCCTGGATCACCGCGTCGGGCGGCGGCGCAGCCACAAATCCTTCGCGCAGCGGCCGGCCGGCGATCGCCTCCTCGGCGGTCGGCGGGTTGTGGCACGCGATCCGATGCGTGGCGTCCGGTCCGGTCGTGATCACGCGCCCGGAACCATCGATCGGCGCGAGCGGCGGGTTGTCGGTCCAGCATTCCTCCAGCCGCCACGCGCAGCGGGGCGCGAACGGGCAGCCGCGTGGTGCGCGGCGCTGGTCCGGGGGCGTGCCCTCGATCGGCAGGAGCGCCTCGGCGCGCTCCTCGTCGAGCCGGGGGATCGAGTGCAGCAGGCCGACGGTGTAGGGGTGGGACGGGTTCTCGAACAGCTCCGCGGTGGTCGCCGTCTCCACGATGTACCCGGCATACATGACGCTGATGCGCTGGGTCATTCCCGCCACGACTCCCAGGTCGTGGGTGATCAGGATCAACGAGGTGTCCCGGTCTTCCGCGAGGTCGCGCAGCAGCTCGAGGACCTGCGCCTGGATCGTCACGTCGAGGGCGGTCGTCGGCTCGTCGGCGATCATCAGCTTCGGCTCGAGCGCGAGCGCCATGGCGATCATCACGCGCTGGCGCATGCCGCCGCTGAACTGGTGCGGATAGCTCTTGAGGCGCGTCTCCGGCCGCGGGATGCCGACCATCACCAGCAGCTCGATCGCCCGCTTGCGGGCCTCCGCGCGCGACGCCTTGCGGTGGGCCCGGATCGTCTCGACCATCTGCTCCTCGATCGTGAGGACCGGGTTCAGGCTGGTCATCGGGTCCTGGAAGATCATCGCGATCTCCTTGCCCCGGAGGTCGCGCATGTCGGCCTCGGACAGGGTCACCAGGTCGATCCCGTCGAAGACAACTCGGCCGCCTTCGATCCGACCTGCCGGCTTGGGCAGGAGGCGCATGATCGCGAGGTTCGTCACGCTCTTGCCGCAGCCCGACTCGCCGACGAGTCCGAGCGCTTCGCCACGCTCGAGCTCGAAGCTCACGCCGTTAACGGCGTGGACTGCGCCTTCGTGCGTCCGGAAGCGGACGACCAGGTCCTCGACCGACAGCAGGCGATTGTCGGGAGGCCTCCGCCTCGCGGGCGCGGCGACCGCCGCCGGAACCGGGGCGGTTGCTGTCATCGTTTCAGTCGCGGGTCAAGCGACTCCCGCAGGCCGTCGCCCAGCAGGTTGAACCCGATCGCGCTGATCACGATCGCGAGTCCGGGCAGGAAGATCAGCCACGGTGCCTGTCGCAGGAACTTCGTCGAGTCGGTGAGCATCGTCCCCCACTCCGGCGTCCGCGGGTCCGGCGGCCCCAGGCCGAGGAATCCCAGCCCGGCGACATCGATGATCGCCGTGGCAAGCGCGAGCGTCGCGGCGACGATCAGCGCTGTGAGCGAGTTGGGCAACATGTGCCGCAGCAGGATCCGCGACGGTGGCGCGCCGATCGATTGGGCCGCGGTCACGTAGTCGGAGTTTCGGAGCGACAGCAGGCTGCCCCGCAGGATGCGCGCGAAGATCGGTGCGTTCGTCATCGCTACGGCGAACATGATCTGGGGCAGCCCACGGTCCAGCCAGGCTACGATCCCGATCGCCAGCAGGATCCCGGGGATCGACAGCATGACGTCGACGACGCGCATTAGGACAGAGTCGACCCAGCCACCGAGGCCGCCGGCCAGAGCGCCGGCGATGCCGCCGATCGACAGACCCATGATCACCGACGCGACGCCCGCCAACAGGCTCACCTGCGCGCCGTACAGGATGCGCGTGAGCTCGTCCCGGCCCTGGAGATCGGTGCCGAACAGGTGTGCCCCGCCCGGCGGCTTCATGCGCTGGACCAGGGTGCCCTCTAGCGGCCCATAGGGCGCGATGAGCGGAGCGAAGACCGCCGCGAAAACGAAGATGCCGATGAACAACAGGCCGAGTAACGCCGGCTTGTTGCGCAGCAGCCGGCGCATGGCGTCCCGCCACAGGCCTCGGCTGGCGCGGACCTCGATCGCCCGGCCGGTTGCGGGAATCGCGGGCGCAGCCATCAGGCGTACCGGATCCGCGGATTGAGGAAGGCGTAGCCGACGTCGACGATCAGGTTCACGATCAGGAAGACGAACGCGAAGATCAGGATCACGTTCTGGACCACCTGGTAATCGCGGTTGTTGATCGCATCGACGACGTACCGTCCGACGCCGCCCCAGGCGAACACGGTCTCGGTGATCACGGCGCCGGCGAGCAGACCGCCGACCTGCAGCCCGATGACGGTCACGACCGGCAGCCAGGCGTTGCGCATGATGTGTCGCGAGTCGACGCGGCCGTCCGTCAGGCCCTTCGCCCGGGCGGTCCGCACGTAGTCTTCGTTGCTGACGTCGAGCACCGACGCCCGTGTGATCCGGGTGATGATCGCGAGCGGAATCGAGCCGAGCGCGATCGCCGGCAGGACGAGATGCCGGGCCGCGTCGACGAACACGTCGAAGCGGCGCGCGACGAGCGAGTCGATGAGCAGGAAATTCGTCGGCGAATCGAAGCGGAGCGAGAAGTCGAGCCGCCCGGACGCCGGCAGCACCTTGAGCTGCACCGCGAAGATGTACTGCAGCGTCAGGCCAAGGACGAAGACCGGGATGTTGATTCCGAGCAGCGAGACGATCGTCACGGCTCCGTCCGACCAGCTCTGGGCGTGGCGGGCCGCGAAGCGCCCGAGGGGAATGCCCACGCCGACGGCGTAGAGCATCGCAGCCAAGGTCAACTCGATCGTCGCCGGGAAGCGCGTGAGGAACTCGTGAATGATCGGCTGGTTGTTGATGACGCTCGTTCCGAAGTCGCCGTGCAGCAGGTTGCTGACGTAGGCGAGGTACTGCTGCCAGATAGGGTCGTCGAGGTGCAGGTACTCGCGCATCGCCGCGACTCGATCAGGCGTTGCGTGCTGGCCGAGGATTGCCGCTGCCGGATCGCCGGGCAGCAGGTGGATGAACGCGAACAGCACGATCGACAGGCCGATGAGGACGGGGATCGTCAGCAGCAGGCGGCGGAGGATGTACTTCGTCATCAGCTGTCGGTGGGTACGGAACTGGCACTGAGCGGACGGGTCCCCAGGACCGTTGGCCCTGGGGACCCAGACCGCGTGTCAGGCGTCGTTGACGCCTGCTCCTGTCACTGGTCGACCCAGTAGTCGGTGAACAACTCCAGCAGCGTCGGTGACGGCACGATCCCGTGCACCGTGGTCCGGGCTGCGAGCGGGGTCTTCCCGGAAACGATCGGGACCGTCGGCAGGTCGGTCGCGATCAGGTCCTGCGCCTTGCCCCAGTCGGTCTGCTGGGTCGCATCGTCGCTGGCCTTGAGCGCATCCTCCATCGCCTTG
>VBFZ01000129.1:0-25131 GCA_005880805.1 Chloroflexota bacterium
TACTTCACGGAGTTGGACAGGAGGTTGGCGACGATCCGCTCCATGCGTGCCTCGTCCCAGTCGCCGACCAGCCGCGAATGCTCAGTTTCGACGCGGATCTCGTGGCGCGGGCTCATCTTCTGGTATTCGGCCCCGAGCCGGCGCGCGATCTTGATGAGGTCGGCGGGACCGAGGTCGAGCTCGACCGGCTGGCCCATTCGCAGGCGCGTGACGTCGAGCAGCTCGTCGACGAGGCGGACCAGCTGTGTCGTGCTCTCGTCGATGGCCTGGAGCCCCTCCCCGAAGTCGGACAGCCCGTTGGTCGGCTTGCCGTTGCCGCTGTACCGGTCGAGGGCGCGCTGGAGGAGGTTGGCGCGGCCCATGATGATCGTGGCCGGCGTCTTGAGGTCGTGCGAGACGGCCGCGAGGAACTCGTCCTTCTGCCGCTCCAGGTCCTTCAGTGGACCAATGTCCTGGAACACCGCCACGCCGCCGACCGGGATGCCGAATGCGTCGCTCAGCGGAGCGCTGTTGACGAGGATCGGGACCTCCCGCCCGGTCACGGGATTGCGCACCACGAGCTGCTCGCCGAGCACCACCTCGCGCGCGAAGACCGCCCGGGCGAGCGGCTGCTCTTCCGGCGGACATGGCGCCCCGTCGAGCCGCCGAACGGCCGGGACGGAGTCTTCGCTGGCAGCGACCGTCTGCGGCACGGCGCCCATGATCTGCGCGGCCGCCGCGTTGCTGAGGTAAACCTCGCCGAACGCGTCGGCAATGAGGATGCCCTCGGGCATGACGTCCACGACCTGGCGCAGGCGGGCCAGCCCGGCTTCGGCTTCCGCGCGCGCGGCCTGCTCGCGCAGCAGCTCCTCGCTGCGGATGCTCGCGGCGATCGTGTTGAGCACGATGCCAATGCTCTCCGTCAGCTGGTCGAGGAACGAGAGGTGCGTCTCGCTGAACTCGCCGAAGGTCGCCAGCTCGATGACCGCCCGGGTCTCGTCCTCGAACACGACCGGCAGGATCACGATCGATCGCGGCGCGGCCTGGCCGAGGCCGGAGTTGATCGCGATGTAGTCGCGCGGGACATCGGTCAGCAGGATGCGCTGGCGGTCGACCGCGACCTGGCCGATCAGGCCCTCGCCGAAGCGGAAGCGCGACGGCGGTTCCGCCCCGGGCTCCGAGCCGTAGCTGGCGACGAGCGTCAACGCGGAGTCGCTGCCGTCCGGCTCGACGAGGTAAAGCACCCCACGCTGGATGCCGACGAGCGGGGCCAGCTCGGTGAGGATCAGCCGGCCGACGGTGCGCAGGTCGCGCTGGCCCTGGAGGAGCCGGCTGAACCGCGCCAGGTTCGTCTTGAGCCAGTACTGCTCGACGTTCTTCTGCGTGCTGTCACGCAGGTTCCGGATCATCTCATTGATGTTGTCGCGGAGGAGCTCGACCTCGCCCTTCGCCTCGACCTCGATCGTGGGCGACAGATCGCCGCGCGCCACGGCCTTCGCCACCTCGCCGATCGCGCGCACCTGACTCGTCAGATTGGCTGCCAGCTGGTTGACGTTGTCGGTCAGGTCACGCCAGGTCCCTGCGGCGCCCGGCACGCTGGCCTGCCCGCCCAGACGGCCCTCGATGCCAACTTCGCGAGCCACGCTGGTCACCTGCTCGGCGAAGCGGGCCAGGGTGTCGGTCATGCTGTTGATCGTGTTGGCGAGGGCCCCGATCTCGCCTTTCGCGTCGAACGTGAGCTTGCGGGCGAGATCGCCGTTCGCGACCGCGGTCACGACTTCGGCAATCGTGCGAACCTGCGCGGTCAGGTTGCCGGCCATCGAGTTCACGGAGTCGGTGAGGTCCTTCCAGGTGCCGGCCACGCCGGGTACCAGGGCCTGGCCGCCGAGCTTGCCCTCCGTGCCCACCTCGCGGGCCACGCGCGTGACCTCCGACGCGAATGCATTCAGCTGGTCGACCATCGTGTTGATCGTGTCCTTGAGCTCGAGGATCTCGCCTCGGACGTCGACCGTGATCTTCTTTGACAGGTCCCCCTTCGCAACTGCGGTCGTGACCTCTGCGATATTGCGTACCTGGCCGGTCAGGTTGGCGGCCATGAAGTTGACGCTGTCGGTCAGGTCCTTCCAGGTCCCCGCCACGCCCTGGACCTCGGCCTGGCCGCCCAGCTTGCCATCGGTGCCGACCTCGCGAGCAACACGGGTCACCTCTGACGCGAGCGCGCCGAGCTGGTCGACCATCGTGTTGATCGTGTCCTTGAGCTCGAGGATCTCGCCTCGGACGTCGACCGTGATCTTCTTTGACAGGTCCCCCTTCGCGACTGCGGTCGTGACCTCTGCGATATTGCGTACCTGGCCGGTCAGGTTGGCGGCCATGAAGTTGACGTTGTCGGTGAGGTCCTTCCAGGTCCCCGCCACGCCCTGGAGCTGGTCGACCATGGTGTTGATCGTGTTCTTGAGCTCGAGGATCTCCCCGCGAACGTCGACCGTGATCTTCTTCGACAGGTCGCCCTTGGCGACGGCGGTCGTCACCTCGGCGATATTGCGGACCTGGGACGTCAGGTTGGCCGCCATGAAGTTGACGTTGTCGGTGAGGTCCTTCCAGGTCCCCCCCACGCCCTGGACCTCGGCCTGGCCGCCCAGCTTGCCCTCGGTGCCCACCTCGCGTGCAACGCGGGTGACCTCCGAGGCGAACGCGTTGAGCTGGTCGACCATGGTGTTGATCGTGTTCTTGAGCTCGAGGATCTCCCCGCGAACGTCGACCCTCGGCGATGTTGCGCACCTGGTCGGTGAGGTTGCCGGCCATCGAGTTGACGGAGTCGGTGAGGTCCTTCCATGTGCCGGCGACACCGGGCACCCGCGCCTGCCCACCGAGCTTGCCCTCCGTGCCAACTTCGCGTGCAACGCGCGTCACCTCGCTCGCGAACGCATTGAGCTGCTCGACCATCGCGTTCACGCTCTGGCCGGACCGGCGGAACTCCCCGCGCAGTGGCCGGCCCTCGAACTCGAGCGCGACCCGCTGCGAGAGGTCGCCTCGTGCGACGGCTCCGAGCACGCGGCTTGTCTCGACCGGCGGCTCCGTCAGGTCGGTGATGAGCTGGTTGATCGCCTCGACGTTGCCCGCCCACCCACCGCTGGCAGGCCCGATCACCGCGCGCTGCCGAAACTGTCCGTCCCGTCCGACGATGCGGGTGATCCGCTTCAGCTCGGCGGCCGTGGTCTGGTTGAGGTCGACGATCTCGTTGAAGGTGGCCGCAATCTGGCCGCCCACCCCTGGGGCTCCCTCGGGCAGCCGAACGGAAAAGTCGCCCCGACGGACCGCGCGGAGTGCGCGGAGAAGAGCCTGATGGTCAAGCACCTCAGGAGGCTCGGTCGACCCTGAGGTCACGCGCTGCCCTCCGCATGAAAGGCAACAGCGCCTTTCGCGCGGATGACTCTATCGTTCCCAGCGTTGCCCAAAGCTTGCAGTGTCGTTGTAGTCACAGGTGGAAGGCATCGCAAAACCGATTCAGCGCGGAGGAGATCCATGCCTGAGCCCGCCCGCGTCCGCTGGGGCATCCTCGCCACCGGTTCGATCAACCAGCGCTTCCTGCTGCACGCACGGGATGCCCCGAACGCGGAGTTCGTCGCTGTCGGCAGCCGGTCACCGGAGCGGGCGAAGGCGTTTGCCGCTGAGTACGAAATCGGGCGGGCGCACGGCACGTACGAGGAGCTGCTCGCCGATCCGAGCGTTGAAGCCGTGTACAACTGCACCCCGAATTCGCTCCATCACGAATGGACGATGCGCGCGCTCCGAGCCGGCAAGCACGTGCTGTGCGAAAAGCCCTACTCGCGCCGCTCGGCCGAGGTCGAGGAGGCGTTCGATTTCGCGTCGTCGGCGGGGCTTTGGCTCATGGAAGGGTTCATGTGGCGCCACACGCCGCAGATCCGGCGGTTCATCGAGGTACTGCCGGACCTTGGTCCCCTGCAGGCCATCCGGGCGACGTTCAGCTTCCGGATCGCGAGCGACACCGACGTCCGTCTCGCGGCGGACCTCGACGGCGGATCGCTGATGGACGTCGGCTGCTACTGCCTGAGCGGGATCCGGGTCGTCGCTGGAGCGGAACCACAGCGCGTCCATGGCGAGCAGGTCATCGGCGATTCGGGGGTCGACTTGTCCTTCAGCGGGCTGCTGCGCTTCGCAGACGGGCTGACGGCCACGTTCACGGCGGGCTTCCGCTCCGAGCACGCCTCACTGGAGGCGATTGGCTCGAAGGGGTCGCTGCTCCTGCCCTCGGCGTGGAACGGACGCGCGACCGCGATGTTCCTCGACGGCCGGGAGATCCCACTCGAGCAGGACGATCCGTATCGGCTCGAGGTCGAGAACCTGAGCGCTGCCATCCGTGGCGAGGCGAAGCCGCTGCTCGGACGAGCCGACGCGCTCGGCCAGGCGCGGGCGATCGAAGCGCTGTACCAGTCCTCCGACACCGGACACGAGGTCGCGCTCTCCGATTGAGCCGGGCTCGGTGCCGAACGCTCGAATAGCCCCAGGGTCTTGGCCGAAATTCCTTCAGCCGTTCGGGCTGATGTCTGGAAAGGCCACCCCGTTTGCCTCGGCGAGCTCGACCAGGGAGGCGTGGTGTTGTGCGTCGATGGTGATACCGCGCGCGTCGGAACGCCGCTCGGCCTCGGCCTCGGGTTCGCCCGGGATCAGCACGCGACCCGGCGCGTCGGGCACCGTGTCCGCTGCCACCAGCTGATCCAGGAGGCGCTCAAGCCGCTGCTCGAACGCGCCCGGCTCCTCGAATGCCGCTGGATCGATGACCCAGAAGGCATGACCGAGGTCAGACGGGGCCTCCGGCCTGAACAGTCCGATGATGTTCGGGCCGAACGTCGCGTCGCCGAGCACGCCGCTCAGGATGTCGACGGCGAGCGACAGGCCATAGCCCTTGTAGCCGGCCGTCTCCTCGAGCCCCCCGAGTGGCAGCAGGGCACCGGCCTGGGCTTCGTCGGGGGTCGTCGCCGGTCGACCGTCTGCGCCGATCGCCCAGCCGACGGGCAGACTCTCGCCACGCCGCTTGGCGACCTCGATGCGGCCGACCGGGACGGTCGAGGTCGCCATGTCGAGACAGAATGCGCCGAAATGGCCGGCCGGGGCGGCAATGGCGATCGGGTTGGTCCCAAGGAGCGCCCGCAGAGCGCGCGTCGGCGCCACGAGTGGCGAGGCGTTGGTGACCGAGAAGCCGATCATTCCCGCCTCCGCTGCGCGCAGCGCGTACCAGCCGGCGATCCCGTAGTGATTGGAGTTGTGGACGATCGCCGTGGCCGAGCCGGTCGACCGCGCGCGCTCGATGGCCCAGTCGATGGCGAACCGTGACGCGTGGTGGCCCCACCCGTTGTTCGCGTCGATCCGGGCGAGCGCCGCGCGCTCGCGGTCCACCCGTGGGCGTGCGGCGGGATCCATGACGCCGGCCTCGACAAGGGCCACGTAGCTCGGCAGGCGGGCAGTGCCGTGCGAGGCGATGCCTCTCCGGTCGGCCGACACGAGGATCTCGGCGACGTCCGCCGCGATATCGCCTGGCGTTCCGATCTTTTCGAGGAGCGCCACCGTCCATGCCCTGAGGAGGGGAGCCTGGACGGTGACGCCCTCGGTGGGATCGGCGTAGACAGGCAGTTTTTCCGACTCCTCAGGTCGAGGCCACGGCGGCCTCGAGCCCATGCGTCTCGGGATCCAGATCGTCCTGCGCAAGACGCGACCGGAAGACCTCGACGGTCTGGCGAACGGCCTCCCGCATCGGCGTGACCGGCACGTCGCCCAGCACGTCCAGGCCTGCATCGTCGATGACCTCGGGAAACGGCAACGGCTGGGGCTCGAATGTGACGAGGCCGCGTGCCTCTGGAACGGCATCCTCGATCGCGGACACGAGCTCATCCATCCGGGTCAGCGACCCACCCAGGTTGAACACCTGCGCGCCTTCGAGCCCGCTCCGGCTCGCCACGATCAGCGTGCGTGCGACGTCGCCCGCGTACTGGAGAACGGTCCTGCCGCCGAAGGCGATGCGGTACGGGCGTCCCACGACTGCGGCGAGGATGGCCTTGGTCGGCCCGCTTGTCATGCCCTGATCGCGCCCGGGCCCGTAGACGACCATCGGCCGGATGCCGATCGTCGAGAGTTTGTTGTCGAGCCAGTAGACGCGGGCGTTGCCTTCGTTGGCGAGCTTGTAGACCCCGTAGTGGGTGGCCGGGTGGGCGGCGGCGTCGACGTGCAGCACGCCGTCGCTGCCATCCGCGTCCGCCGCGTCGAACATGCCCATCGAGCTCGTGTAGACGACCCGCTCGATGCGGTCGCGCCGCCGGCACGCCGCCTCGAAGATATTCACGGTGCCGACCACGTTGACCTCGGCACCGAGGGGCGGATTGGCGCGCGCGAAGGGGACCTGCAGCGCGGCGAGATGGATGAGGTTCGTGATCTCGTGTTCGTCGAGCGCCCGCTCGACCGACCCGAGATCGGTGATGTCGCCCTGGACGAACGTGATTCGCTCGCTCATGATCAGGCGCAGCCGCTTCCGGTCACCGGCCAGGTCGAACGCGACGACGGGCGACTGCTCGCGCACCAGGGTCCTGACCGTCCACGCCCCGATGCAGCCGAGAGCGCCGGTCACGAGGAACCGTTCGCGAGCTGCCGGGCTCACGTGCTCTCCAGGCTGCATCGGTTGACCAGCCGGCCGATGCGCTCAATCTCGACGACGACCTCATCGCCCGGGGCCAGCCAGACGGGCGGCTTTCGGAAGGCGCCGACGCCTGCCGGCGTTCCCGTGGCGATCACATCACCCGGCTCGAGGGTGAACGCCTGCGAGCAGTGGCTGACAATATCGGCCACTCCGAAGTAGAGATCCGACGTGCGTGCGGCCTGGCGCACCTCGCCGTTGACGGTGCACCCGATCGCGAGGTCTCCTGCGTCGCCGAGCTCGTCGGTCGTGACGAGGACGGGCCCCATCGGGCAGAACGTGTCGAGCGACTTGCTGCGGGTCCACTGCCCGTCCACGAATTGCAGGTCGCGTGCACTGACGTCGTTGAGGCACGTGTAGCCGAGGACGGCGTCGAGCGCCTGCTCCCTCGTCAGCCGGCGGGCCCTCCGTCCGATCACGACCCCGAGCTCGGCTTCGTAGTCGACCTGTGTCGTCAGCGCCGGGTCCCAGCAGATCGAGTCCCCCGGACCGATGACCGAGGTCGGGAACTTGGCAAAAATCAGAGGCGCGGTCGGCGGCTCGGCCCCTTCCTCGGTGGCATGCTCGCGATAATTGCGCCCGATCGCGACCACCTTTCGTGGCCTCGGAACAGGGGCCAGCAGCTGCAGCTCCTCGAGGGGGCGGCCATCACGCCGGAAACGCTCCTCAGACGCGCGCTCGCGCAAAGCGTCCAACGCTCGCTGCCCGCCCGCGAGCAGCTCCACGATCGTCCTGGGGCCGCCCGGGGCGAGATCGGCTGCGGGGAGGGCGCGGTCCCCAACGACCACGGCCAGACGCTCGTCGCCACCACTCTCTCGATACGAGCAGAGTCGCATCCGCCTCCCCGTCGGCCGGCACCGACTGTTCAGAATGCTGGCTACCGAACGACGTGTTGAACGGTACGCTACGGCCCATGCAGGCGTCAATCGGCGGGAAGGGGGCCGAATGAAGGATGCCGGCCGGCCTGCGCGCCTCTTGCGGGTGGACCTGTCAAGTGGCGCGATCCAGGTCGAGGAGCTCGAGGATCTCGACCTGCGCCTCTATGCTGGCGGCTCGCTGCTGGCCACGCGGCTGCTCCTTGCGGAAACCACGCCCGGGCTCGACCCGTTCGACCCGGCGGCGCTCCTGGTGGTTGCCTCGAGCGCCGTCGCCGGCCATCGCGCCCCGGCCCTGCCGCGCTTCGCGGTCGCGGGCAAGTCACCCCTCACTGGTGGAATCGGCGAGGCCCGCGCGGAGGGCCCATTTGGGGTTGCCCTCAAGGAGGCCTCTTTTACCGCGATCGTTGCGTCCGGTCGCGCGGAGGAGCCGGTTGTCCTGACCCTCGTCGAAGGGAAGCCCGCGCTCGTTCCCGCCCGCGACTTGTGGGGACTCGACACATCGGAGGTCGTCGATGCGCTCGAGGCGCGCCTGGGGCGCGGCTGCCACGTCGCCGCGATCGGGCCGGCCGGCGAGAGCCTCGTCCGCCACGCCAGCGTCGTCTCCGATCGCTCCTTTGCCGCCGCCCGGATGGGCCTGGGCGCCGTGATGGGCAGCAAGCACCTGAAAGCTATCGCCATCGCGGGGAGGCAAGCTCCCACCGATGGGACCGATGGCGTCGCCGATCGCGACCGGCTGCAGCGCCTGACCGCGCGCTACCGGGACCAGGTTGAGGTCAACCCCGTCACACGATGGCAGCGGCGGCCCCCGGGGTTTGGGGCGTGGATCGGCGGCGCGAGCCCGGGGACGTACGCCGTCGAGAACTTTCGGACCGCCCGTTCGGGCGCAGCGCGCGCCTGGTCGAGCGACGAATTCCTGCGGCTCATGGCGTGGGGCAGCGACGGCTGCCCGGGCTGCCTGAGCGACTGCATCAAGGGCTTCGCCCCGAGCACCGATGCCGAGGTCCGCGCCCGCGTGATGGATCGGCGGGAGGGCGGCCTGCACCAGGAAGCCGTCGTCGCTCTGGGCTCCAACCTCGGCCTCGTGGGGCTCGCTGACGTCCTCGCCCTGAACGACCGGTGCCTTCGACTCGGCCTCGATCCCGTGTCGCTCGGCTTCACGCTGAGCTTCGTGATGGAGTGCCGCGAGCACGATCTCGTCTCCGCCGCGGACCTTGGAGGGCTCGACCTGCGCTTCGGCGCGCGTGCAGAAGTCGGCGCGCTCATCGAGCAGATCGCCTCCCGCTCGGGGCCGGGCGAATGGCTTGCCGAGGGCGCCGCTCGCGCCGTCCAGCATGTCGGCCCGCGAAGCGAACCCTTTGCCCTCACGGCCAAGGGCCTGGAGATGACGGCGTTCGATCCGCGCGCGCAGGCGGGGCTCGCCCTTGGCTTCGCGACCGCCCCATTCGGTCCACGCTACGACGTCGCCGAGCACGACGCCGACTACGACGACACCCATCCGTCCTGGCCGCACAGCCTGGAGCTGTCGCGAACACTCGGGATCCACGAGCTGCTGCCGGCGACGGCCCAGACCGCCGAGAAGACGCGCATGTTCGCGGCGCTCGCGGAGTTCTGGAGCGCCCTGGACGCGCTGCTCGTCTGCCCGTATGCCAGCGCGCCAGTCCGGATTCTCTCGCTCGACGACGTCGCCGAGCTGGTCGCCGCGGTGACGGGCTGGGAGACGAGCGGCTACGAAGTGATGCAGTGGGGCGCCCGGAGGCTGCAGCTGATGCGCATCTACAACCTGCGCGAGGGCCTGACCGCGGCCGACGACCGCCTCCCGGGCCGATTCTTCGACGAGCCGATCGACGCCGGCCCGCTGGCGGGCACGAGGCTTGACCGCGAAGCGTTCGCGGCGATGATCGCGACGTACTACGAGCTGATGGGCTGGGATCCGGCCGGTGTCCCGACGCCGGCAATCCGCCTCGCGCACCATCTCGAGTGGACGCTCGCGCCTCCGGCCCATGGGGCGACGGAGTCGAGATGACCGGAGGGACCCGTGGCCTTTGACGAGGTGGCCTTCGACGCACAGGAGCGCGTTCCTCTCGGCCGGACGAACGTGGCGGTCACACGGCTGGGATTCGGGACCGCGGAGATCGGCGGGCTGTATCACGCCGTTCCCGACAAGGACGCCGAGGAGGTGCTGGAGCACGCGTGGTCGACCGGCGTCCGCTACTTCGACACAGCACCGCTGTACGGCTACGGCAACGCGGAGCGCCGACTCGGCGCGATGCTGCGGGACAAGCCGCGCGACGACTTCGTCGTCTCGACGAAGGTCGGCCGGCTGCTCCTACCCGTCGGCGACATCCCGGCCGACGCCGACGTCGACCGCCAGCAGCGCGACGGCGTCGAGGATGCCTTCTACGAGGGGACTCCGCCCGTCCGGCCGGTCTTCGACTACAGCTACGACGGCGTGCTGCGTTCCGTGGAGGAGAGCCTGGGGCGGCTGGGCCTCGATCGCGTCGACATCCTGTACATCCACGATCCCGACGACCACTGGGAGGCGGCGATCTCCGGCGCGTACCCGGCGCTCCGCAGGCTCCGCGATGAGGGCGTGGTTCGCGCGATCGGCGCGGGGATGAACCAGTGGGAGATGCTCACCCGGTTCGCGCGTGAAGGCGACTTCGACGCCTTCATGGTGGCCGGGCGGTACACGCTGCTCGACCACGGTGCGCTCGCGGAGCTGGTGCCAGCCTGCCGCGAGAAGGGCATCGCGATGGTCGCCGTCGGCGTGATGAACAGCGGGATCCTTGCCAACCCGCGACCGGGCGCGACGTTCAACTACGCGCCGGCCGCCGACCACGTCATCCAGCGTGCCCAGCGGATCGCAGCGGTGTGTGAACGACACGGAATCCCGATTCGCGCGGCAGCCATCCAGTTCCCGCTCGCGCAGCCCGTCGTGGCGTCGCTGGCCACGGGCGTGCGGACCGTGGAGCACTTCGATGACTACCCGCGCTACATGGCCCTGACGATCCCGGGCGGCTTCTGGGAGGACCTGCGGGCCGAGGGCCTGATCGATCCAGGGGCACCGGTGCCACCTGCTCCTGGCGGCGCGAGATCGGAGTCGTCAAGCGGGGACGGCACGGCCGGCCGATGACGACCGTCGACAGCCACCACCACTTCTGGGACCCGGCCCGGGCCGACTACCCGTGGATGACCGACGAGCTCGCGCCGATCCGCCGAGCCTACGGCCCCGACGACCTCCGGCCGCTGCTGGCTGCCGCCGGCATCGATCGGTCGATCCTCGTCCAGACGCGCTCGAGCAGCGCAGAGACCGCCGAGTTCCTGGCGATCGCCGCGTCCGAGCCATTCGTGGCCGGGGTTGTCGGCTGGCTCGAGCTGACGGGCCCCGATACGGCCGAGGAAATCGCAGCGCTCCGAGCCCTCCCCGGCGGCGACCGGTTGGTCGGCATCCGGCACCAGGTCCACGACGAACCGGACCCCGAGTGGCTCGCGAGGAGCGACGTCCGCCACGGCATCAGGGCAGTGACCGATGCCGGACTCGTCTACGACCTCCTGGTGCGGTCGCGCGAGCTGCCGGCGGCCCTCGACGTGGCTCGCTCGATACCCGACGGCCGCTTCATCGTCGACCACATCGCCAAGCCTGCGATCGCGTCCGGCGAGATCGAGCCCTGGGCCAGCCTGCTGCGGCCGTTTCGGGAGCTCGAGAACGTCGCCTGCAAGATCTCGGGGATGGTCACGGAAGCGAGTTGGGCTTCGTGGCAGACCCGCGACCTGCGGCCCTACGTCGACGTCGTGCTGGAGACGTTCGGCCCTCGGCGCGTCCTGTTCGGATCAGACTGGCCGGTCTGCCTCCTCGCCGCGAGCTACGAGCGGGTCGTCGCGACCGCCCGGGAGCTGCTCGAATCGCTGTCGGAATCGGAGCGCGATGCCGCGTTCGGTGCGAACGCGATCGAGGTTTACCGCCTCGCCGCACCCTGAGCTGGAGCGGCGGCCGCGCCGCGGGACCGCTGTCCACGCGAACCACCCACGGTCACGACCGGGTTCTCGAGCACCCCCAGCGGACCTCCCTCGATGCGGACCACGTCCCCATCCAGGAGGCTGAACGGCGCCGCAGGCACGATCCCCGTCCCCGTGAGCAGGATCGCGCCGCTCGGCAGCTCGAGCGCGCGCCCCAGGAAACCCACGAGCTCGATCAGCGGCCGGCGGATCCGCGCGGTGCTCGTGGCCTCGTCGACGATGACCGCACCGTCGCGGACGATCACCAGCCGAAGCGTGAACGGCGCGCCGGCGGCGTCGGCGGGAACCAGGGCCGGGCCCAGGGCGCACGATCCGTCGTACACCTTGGCCTGCGGCAGGTAGAGCGGATTCTCGCCCTCGATAGTCCGGCTGGAGACGTCGTTGCCGATCGTGTAGCCCGCGATCTCCAGGTCGGAGGTGACCACCAGTGCCAGCTCCGGCTCGGGGACATCCCACTCCGAGTCCGCGCGGACGCCAACGCTCTCGCCGGGCCCCCGCACGCGCCAGCCCGGCGCCTTGAAGAAGAGCTCGGGTCGCTCGGCGTCGTAGACGTGGTCGTACACGGACGCTTCGGTGGACTCCTCCATGCGGGCGTCGCGCGAGCGCTCGTAGGTCACGCCCGCCGCCCACACCTCCTGCGCGTCGACCGGCGCGAGCACGCGCGCGCCGGTCGGGATCGACGTGATGGGGCCGCCAGCCTCCAGAACCGCAGCCGCGAGTCCGCCGACCCCCTCCCGCAGGATGGCCCCGATCGTCAGGCCGGGAGCCAGGAGCCGCCGCGCGCCCTCTTCCACGCTTCCGCTCGCAAGGCAGATCTCTCCATCGGGGAGCTCGAGCCGGAACAGGCCCGCTGTCACGGGGCGATCACGGGTTTCGGCCGTCGCCGCCATGAGCGAGCAGCGGGTTGGCCAGCAGCCGGGCCAGGCGCTTGAGGTCGGCCGCCAGGGCCTCCCGGCGTGCGGTGTCGGCGCGCGCCTTGAGGAGCGTCACGCTCACGCCGTACGGTCCCTCGCCCGGGCGGCGCCGCGGAATCGCAACGCCGAGGCAGACGATGCCCTCGGCGGTCTCCTCCTCGTCGACCGCGTAGCCCCGCCGGCGGACCTCGTCGAGGTCGTCGAGGAGTTCGGAGACGCGGCGATGCGAGTTGGGCGTCAGCACCGGCAGGGCCTCGACGCCGCGCAGCCGGTCGGCCAGGTCGTCCTGGTCGAGGGAGGCGAGGGTCGCCTTCCCGAGCGCGGTGCACGATGCGGGCAGGCGGCGGCCGATCTCCGAGGCCAGGCGAATCGGCTGGCGGCCGTCGTGGCGGGCGACGTATGTCACCTCGAGGCCGTCGAGCAACGCCATCTGGGTCGTCTCCTCGGAGGCGACAGGCAGCTGATCGGCGAGCTCGTAGAACTCCTGGATCTGGTCGACCGCGGCCAGGTAGGCGCCGCCGAGCTCTGCCAGGCGACGCCCGAGCCGGAAGCCGGAGCCCGATCGCCGGGCGAGTCCGGCTTCGACGAGCGCGCCGCAGATGTTGGCGACCGACGACTTCGGCAGGCCAAGGCCGCGGGCGAGATCGCTGAGGGCTGTGTCAGAAGCGGGCCGCTCCGCGAGCAGGTCGAGGATGGCGGCAGCGCGTGTCACCGCGGGAGCGAGCGACCCTCCGCGGACGTCCGACTCGAGGTCGGCCGGTTCGTTGACAGTGCTTGACGCGCTTCGCATACTGTTCAGCCTACCGGGTATCGTCCAGCATTCTGTACGTTCTGTCTAGACAGAGGAACGGCACATTCTCATGGCCCCCCGGCTCGCCTCGCTCGACGTGTACGACGTTCGCTTCCCGACGTCACGTTTCCTCGACGGCTCGGACGCCGTGAACGTCGATCCCGATTACTCGGCCGCGTACGTGATCCTGGCGACCGACGACGGCTCCTGGCCGGTCGGCCACGGCCTCACCTTCACCACCGGGCGGGGCACCGAGATCGTCGTCGCCGCCGTGGAGGCGCTCCGGCCCGTCGTCCTCGGGCGCTCAACGGAAGAGGTCTTCGGGGACATTGGGGCCTTCTGGCGCGATCTCGTCGACGACAGCCAGCTGCGCTGGATCGGTCCCCAGAAGGGCGCCATCCACCTGGCGACGGCGGCGGTCGTCAACGCGGTCTGGGACCTGTGGGCCAAGCGCGAGGGCAAGCCGCTCTGGAAGCTGTTGATGGACCTTCCGTCCGAGGAGATCGTCAGGGCGATCGACTTCCGCTACCTGACGGACGCGCTCACTCCCGATCGAGCGCTCGAGTACCTGCGCGTGCTCGAAAGCACGCGGTCGCAGCGTGAGGCGGAGATCATCCGCGACGGGTACCCCGCCTACACCACGTCGGTCGGCTGGCTCGGGTACAGCGATGACAAGATCCGCCGCCTGTCGGCCGAGGCGCTGGCCGCGGGCTGGACGCGCTTCAAAATGAAGGTCGGGGGGACCCTGGCTGACGACATCCGCCGGGCAGGCATCGTCCGCGAGGCGATCGGGCCGGCCAACCTGCTGATGATGGATGCCAACCAGCGCTGGGACGTCGAGACGGCGATCAGCTGGATGGAGCCACTCGCCCGGTTCGACCCGTACTGGATCGAGGAGCCGACGAGCCCGGACGACATCCTCGGGCATGCAGCGATCGCCGGCGCGGTCCACCCCATCCGGGTCGCCACCGGGGAGCATGTGCAGAACCGGGTGATGTTCAAGCAGTTCCTGGCCGCCGGAGGCATGGACGTCTGCCAGGTGGACGCCTGCCGGCTCGGCGGGGTGAACGAGGTGTTGGCCGTGCTCCTGCTGGCGCGCCGCTTCGGGATCCCGGTGTGCCCACACGCCGGAGGTGTGGGATTGTGCGAGCTCGTCCAGCACATCTCGATCTTCGACTACATCGCGGTCAGCGGCGACCTGACCGGCCGGATGATCGAATACGTCGATCACCTCCACGAGCACTTCGTGGATCCCGTGGTCGTCATGGACGGTCGCTACCGGGCACCAATGGCGCCGGGTTACAGCGCCGAAATGAAGCCGGACAGCCTGCGCCGCCACACCTTCGCCACCGGCGAGGTGTGGCGGGATGCGGCGGTCGCAACTCCCGTAGGGGGATGAACTTGGTGATGCTGCCGGCCCGGCCGTTTGGTGCCGGGCCGCGTCACGGATGGAGGAGGACACATGGCGAAAGGTAGATCCCTGAAGGGTGGCGGCCTGCTCGCGAGCGTCATGCTCGTGGCGGTGGCCTGCACCTCCGCTGCGTCGCCGTCACCCAGCCCGGCGCCCAGCGCCGCGCCGTCTGCCGCGGCGTCGGCGTCGGCTGCGGCTTCGCCGTCGGGCCAGAACTTCTCGGGCGTGAGCGTCACGGTCCTGACGTTCACCGGCCCCCAGATCGCGGAGCCGCTGCAGCGACGTGCGCCCGACTTCGCGAAGCTGACCGGGGCCGACATCAAGGTCGTGACGGTGCCCTTCAATGAGCTGTACCAGAAGATCCTGACGGACATCGCGACGGGGACGAACGCCTACCAGGCATTCGTGTTCGACCCCCAGTGGATGGGTGACTTCGTCACGCCAGGTTATCTCGAGGACCTCACAGACCGCGTGAAGAGCGACCCGGTCCTGAAGTGGGACGACATCGGCGCGTTCTTCCGCGACTTCAGCGCGACGTACCAGGGCAAGGTCTACACGATCCCCCTGGACGGCGACTTCCACATGGTCTACTACCGCAAGGACATCCTGGACAAGGACGGGGTCAAGCCGCCCGCGACCTGGGACGACTACCTGGCGGTCGCAAAGCAGTACAGCGGCAAGGACCTCAACGGCGACGGCCAGCCTGATTACGGCTCGTGCATTTCCAAGAAGCGCGGAGCCCAGGCGTACTGGTGGATCACCTCGATCGCCGGACCCTACATCCAGGCGAAGGGCACCAACGAGGGCGCATTCTTCACGACGGACAACATGACCCCGCTCGTGAAGAACGAGGCGTTCGCGCGGGCCCTCGACATCTACAAGGAATCCACCAAGTACGGCCCACCGAACGAGTCGAACCTCGACGTCGGGGACACGCGCGGACTGTTCACCTCCGGGCGATGCGCCCTGTCAATGGACTGGGGCGACATCGGGACGCTGGCGATCGATCCGGCGACGTCCAAGGTGCAGGACAAGGTCGGCTCGATCATCACGCCCGGGGCCAAGCAGATCCTCGACCGGTCAACGATGAAGCTGGTTCCCTGCGACCAGACGACCTGCCCGAACATGGGCAGCGACGGTGTGAACCACGCGCCGTTCGCGGCCTACGGTGGGTGGTCCGGGGCCATCAACGCCAAGGCCGACCAGAAAGTCAAGGACGCGGCCTATGCGTTCCTCGCCTACATGAGTGCGCCCGAGCAGTCGAACGTCGACGTGACGATCGGCAAGACGGGCTTCAACCCGTACCGGACGTCGCAGTTCTCGAGCACCGCAGAGTGGGTCAAGGCGGGCATGAGCGAGGCAGCCGCAAAGGACTATCTTGGCGCCATCGAGACCAGCCTCAAGAGCCCCAACATGATCCTCGACCTTCGCATCCCCAAGACCCAGGAATACCAGCAGGTCGATCTCGACAAGGCGCTCGCCCAGTTCCTGGCCGGTGAGCTGAGCCGGGACGAAACGATGAGCCAGGTCTTCGACGCGTGGCAATCCCTCACGGACAGTCTCGGCCGTGACAAGCAGCTGGAGGCGTACAAGAACAGTCTTGGCGTCCAGCGATAGCTCGACCCAGGTAGAGACCCGGGAATCGACCGAGCTCGGCTCGGGCCTCGACGCTCAGACGCGAGCGGCGCGCCTGCCCCTTCCCAGGGCATGGCGCGCCGCTCTCTCCGCCCGGAACGTTTTCGTGTGGCCGGCCCTCGCGGTCGTGCTCTTCCTGTCGATCTTCCCGCTCGTCGTCTCGCTCTATCTCTCGCTATCGCGGCTCTCGTTCGCGAAGTCGGGCTTCGAGATCACGTTCATCGGGCCGACGAACTACCAGACGCTGCTCTTCGGCGGCGAGCGAACCCACTTCATCGGCGTGCTCAAGACGCCGTCGCCGATCGGCTGGGCGATCTTCGCGGTCGTCGTGGTCCTCGTCGGCTGGGCATTCACCCGGGCCGTTCGCGGTGGCGTCAGACCTCTCGGCCTCCTGCTGCGCGCGATCGGCGGCCTGCTGCTGGTCGGGCTGATCTGGCTGTTCGTCCAGGCCGTCTTCGCCCCGGGCGGCCGGCCCGGCACCGTGTTCGTGACGCTCATCTACGTGTTTATCGGGCTGACCATCCAGTACGTGCTGGGCCTCGGCCTTGCGATGCTGGCGACCCAGCGGCTTCCCGGGCGGCGATTCTTCCGTGTCGTGTTCCTGTTGCCGATGATGATCACGCCTGTCGGCGTGGGCTACATGTTCCAGATGCTGACCGACACGTCCAAGGGCCCGTTCCTGCCCGTCTTCGCGGCGCTCGGGATGGAGGGCTTCACGTGGGTAACGGACCCATGGGGAGCCCGGATCGCGGTGATGATCGGCGACATCTGGCAGTGGACGCCGTTCATGTTCATCGTCCTGCTGGCCGCCCTCGAAGGCCTGGACGTTGAGGTCACGGAGGCCGCCCTGGTCGACGGCGCCAGCCGCTCCCAGGTGTTCCGCTACATCACGTTGCCGGCGCTGCTGCCGGTCAGCACCACGATCGTGCTGATCCGGATGATCGAGGGCTTCAAGATCATCGACCTGCCCAACATCCTGACGAACGGAGGCCCCGGGACCGCGACCGAATCGATGACGCTCCAGGCGTTCATCGACTGGCGCACGTTCAACCTCGGGAGATCCGCGGCGACGGCCTACCTGCTGTTGATCCTCGTCACGATCGTGGCGACCGCCTATGTCAATCTCGTCCGGCGCCGGGTGACGACCACCGTATGAGCGACGAACGATGAGGAACCCGTTCCGCCGCCGGTCCGCGCTCGATTTGTCGCCCGGAGCAAAGGTCCTGTCCTATGTGCTCCTACTGGGCTGGACCTTCGTGGTGCTGTTCCCGATCTACTGGCTCGCGGTCACCTCGCTGAAGCTGCCCATCCAGGTCAACTCCGGGCCGGTCTTCTTCCCGTTCATCGACTTCCAGCCGACCCTCGAGAACTGGCGCTACATCTTCGTGGACCTTCGCAACGACACTGTCCGCCCGTACATCAACACGGTCGTCGTCGGCCTGTCGAGCGCCATCATCGCGCTGGCGCTCGGCTCGTCCGCGGCGTATGCGCTGGTGCGCTTCCATTACCGGCCGCGGATCGGGTTGATCGGCCTCTTCGCGGGCTGCGTGCTCCTCGCCGCGGTCGCGATCGGCCTTGGCGCGCCATGGCAGATCGTGGTTGTATCCGCCCTCGGCGTATTCCTGATCCTCGCCCAGACGATCGGCCGCCGGTTCCGGGGGCGGGGTCTCGGCAACAGCGACATCGCGTTCTGGCTCATCTCGCAGCGCATGCTGCCGCCCGTCGCGGTGGTCATCCCTTTGTACGTGCTGTTCCAGCGCGTGGGTCTGCTCGACACGTGGTGGGCACTGATCATCACGTACGTGGCCACGAACCTGCCGATCGTCGTCTGGCTGATGCGCGACTACTTCTCGACGGTGCCCGTCGAGCTCGAGGAGTCTGCGGCCGTCGACGGCGCGTCGCCCTACCGGATCTTCCGCTCAATCGTCATCCCGGTCGCGGTGCCCGGCCTCGTCGCGACGTTCCTGTTCGTGCTGGTCTTTGCCTGGAACGAATACCTGCTGGCGCTCTTCCTGTCGTCAGCGAACGCCCAGACCCTGCCGATCACCGTGGCGGCGCAGAACGCGACGCGCGGGCCGCAATGGTGGTACATGTCGGTGCTGATCATGATCATGATCGTGCCGGTCATCCTGATGGCCATCGCGCTCGAGCGGTACATCTCGCGCGGCATCCTGGTTGGCGCCGTGAAGGGTTGACCCCACCGATCGCGCCCGCCTCCGGCCCGTCCTCGGGCCGCCCTATCATCGAAGCCGTGGCCCACTCTCGACCGCCGATCCCGGATGCGATCGCACGAACCGGTGTCATCGCGATCGGGCGGCGTCTCGCGCCTGGCGACGTCTTGCCGATCGCCGCAGCGCTCATTCGAGGCGGCGTCGAGGCGTTCGAGATCACGATGGGCAGCGAGGGCGACGCCACACTGGACGCGATCGAGTCGCTTTCACGCGACCTCGGCCGGGCCGGTCGCCTGCTGGTCGGGGCCGGGACCGTCCTGGATCGCCCGTCGGCCGAGCGAGCCGTCGCTGCCGGTGCGCGGTTCGTCGTGATGCCCCACCTCGACGAGTCCCTGGTGCGGTGGGCCACGGAGCAGGAGGTCCCGGTGTTCCCCGGTGCCTTCACCCCGACCGAGATCCTCGCGGCGTGGCGGGCAGGGGCAAGCGCCGTCAAGCTCTTCCCGGCCTTGGTCGCGGGGCCGGCGTTCGTTCGCGAGCTTCGCGGCCCCTTCCCGGACATCCCGCTGATCCCGACCGGCGGCGTTTCGGTCGAGTCCGCGGAGGAGTTCGTGGCTGCCGGCGCCGTGGCGGTTGGACTCGGAAGCTGGCTCATGGCCGGCCGGGACGTCACGCTGGTCGAGAGCCGGGCGCGCAGCGCGGTCGAAGCGGTCGCGCGCGCTCGGTCCGGCGTTCGCCTGTGAAGATCACCGGGGTCACCACCTACCTCGTCGGGAACCCGTGGAAGAACTGGCTGTTCGTCCGCGTCGATACTGACGAAGGAATCCATGGCGTGGGTGAAGGAACCGTCAACGGCTTCTCGGCGACGGTCGAGACCGCCATCCGCGAGCTGGCCGACGCGTACCTCGGCCTCGAGCCGAGCCAGGTCGAGCTCCTCTACCAGCGCATGGTGCGCGACGTATACACGGACGGCGGGCAGATCCACATGGCCGCCGTCGCGGCGATCGAGGTGGCCTGCTGGGACATCGTCGGCAAGGCCGCCGGTAAGCCCGTCTACGACCTCCTCGGCGGGCGGGTTCGCAGCGAGATTCCCGTGTACGCCAATGGCTGGTATCGGACGGACCGCAGCCCCGAATCCTTCGCGGACCGCGCCCGCGACGTGGTCGGGCGTGGGTATCGGGCGCTCAAGTTCGATCCGTTCGGGGCCGCGTGGCGGGTCATGGACCGGCGCGAAGAGGACCTCTCGGTGGCGATCGTGGCGGCCGTCCGCGATGCGGTTGGACCGGACGTCGACCTGATGATCGAGGCCCACAACCGGTTCAGCGTGTCGACCGCGCTCCGCGTCGCGGACCGGCTCGTCGAGCACCGACCGGCGTGGCTCGAGGAGCCCGTCCACCACCAGCACCTCGGCGCCATGGTCGAGGTGGCCCGCCGCTCGCCCATCCCCGTGGCGACGGGCGAGAGCCTGACGTCGCTCGGGCAGTTCGCCGACCTGCTCGCGCACGACGCCGTGCACATCCTGCAGCCCGAGCCACTCAACCTCGGCGGCCTGTGGCGGACGCGACAGGTTGCGGCCATGGCCGACGCTCACTACGCCGTGGTCGCGCCGCACAACGCGCAGGGCCCGGTGTGCGGCGCGATGTCGCGCCAGCTCGGGGCGTGCATCCCCAACTTCTACGTCCAGGAATCATTCGACGAGTTCAACGAGGATTGGACCCGCGAGATCGCGGATCGGCCGGTCATTCCCGTCGACGGCGTCGTCCAGGTTTCCGACGACCCCGGGCTCGGGATCGACCTCGACTGGGAGCGGCTCGCCGCGCACCCCTACGAACGCGAGCACGTCCTTCACCTGTTCAGCCCGGGCTGGGAGCGCCGGCACGAGCCCGCCCCCGTCGGCGATGGCTGACTCGCCCTCGGCGCGCGGCCGGCCACCCGAGATCGTCACGCTCGGGGAGTGCCTGATGGCCCTTGTCGCCTCGGAATACGGGCCGCTC
The DNA here is from genome assembly GCA_005880805.1 of Chloroflexota bacterium. Lineage (GTDB taxonomy): Bacteria > Chloroflexota > Limnocylindria > Limnocylindrales > CSP1-4 > CF-16. The sequence continues at coordinate 20,490 of VBFZ01000129.1, forward strand.
GCGGAGGCGCGTGGGTTCGGCGCCCACGTCGCGGGCGCCGAGGCGAATCTGGCGGTCGGGCTCAACCGGCTCGGCCATCCGACCGCATTCATCGGTCGCGTCGGACCGGACGGCTTCGGGACAGCGATTTGCCGCGCCTTGCGCGGGGCGGGCGTGAACGTTGACTGGCTTGGGGTCGACGACGCCGCCCCCACGGGCATTCTCGTGCGCGAGCGGCGCGCGCTGGGGGCGGCCGAGGTCCTGTACTACCGCTCCGGTTCCGCGGGCTCGCGACTCGAGTCTGCAGATGTCGACGCGGCCGCTGCGGAGGGAGCCTTCTCCGGCGCACGCTGGCTGCACGTGACGGGCGTCACGCCCGCGCTTTCGCGGTCAGCGCGCGACGCCGTCGAACGGGCGCTCGAGCTGGCCCGCGCGGCGGGAGCGACCGTGAGCCTCGACCTCAACCTGCGCCGCAAGCTGTGGACCGACCGGGACGCGAGGCCCGTGCTAGCCGCGTTGGCTGCCCGCTCGGACGTGGTCCTCGCGAGCGAAGACGAGGCCGCCGTCGTCACCGGGAGCGCCGTGAACTCGAAGCCGGATGACCTGCTCGGCGCGATCCTGGCCCTCGGACCGTCGACCGCCATCCTGAAGCTCGGCGCCAACGGAGCGATCGCCCGCGAGAAGGAGGGCGACGTGGTCCGGGCTGCCGCGGTCCGGGTCACGGCCATCGATCCCATCGGGGCCGGTGACGCCTTCTGCGCCGGGTTCATCGCCGCCCGACTGGAGGGCAAGGATCTGGCCGCGGCGTTGAACGTCGCGAACCTGTCGGGTGCGGCGGCGGTCGCGGCGGTCGGCGACCAGGCCGGACTGCTCGATCGCACCGAGCTCGATCCGCTAGGACCGGCCGAGGGCCCGCCCGCAGCGTTCGCCTATGCCCGTTCGTGCACCAGGCGCGCGGTCCTCTGCAACCAGTTCGCTGGGTCGGCCTGGTGGTAGGCCCGCTCGGACGACTCGATGTTGTCGAGAAAGCGCTGGTAGATCACCGCCTGCCGGGCGGCGCCGATCGGTGCCAGGAGCCGGGCGGCCCGATCCGGATCGGAGCCCGGGCAGGCTTCGCGCCAGAGCGCGTGCCAGCGCTGCCTGACCGGCTCGATCGAGGTCGGCGTAATCGAGTCGAGAAAGGCGGTCTCATCCAGCAAGGGATGGCCGACCCCGCAGTCCCCCCAGTCCAGCAGCACCAGATTGCTGGCGTCGCCGCGGACGTTCCCGGGATGGAAGTCCCCGTGGACCAGCGTGTCGGGCAGGCCGCAGTCGCCAATTTCGACGAACCGCGCCGGCAGGCCGGCAACGAAGGCCGCGAGCATGGTGCGATCGTGTGCGGCGATCTCGCCGGCGTTTCGATCCACGACCGATCGAATCGTCTCCGTCAGGGCAGGCGCCCGCCAGTCGGGCGTGCCAATTTCCAGCAGCTCATCGACGCGGGTCGCCCACGCGCGCTGCAGGCCGACCAGGATCGCGATCATCTCGAGGAGCTGTGGGAGCGTGGCGTCGTAGAGGTCCTCGCCGGGTATCTCGGCCAGCAGCATGCGCGGACCGTCGTGGCCGAGCAGGACCGGGAAGTGGCCGCCGCCGAGCCGATCGAGAACGCGCCCCTCGTGGGCGAAAAACGGGGGCACGACCTTGAGCCAGGCGGTCTTTCTATCGAGCGGCAGCCGCCAGAGGCTCGACAGGTTCCACGATCGGACCTGAATCGGAGCACCCGCCCGTGCCAGATCGACGCGAGCGAGAGCCTCTTCGGCCCACACGAGATCGGCATCGGGTCCGCCCGGCCGAGCCCAGGTCGCGCGGAGCGGGTCATCATCCACGGCGCCGGACCGGGGTTCGAGCGTCGTCGGCCGGCTGTCTCCCACCTCCGCCAGATACGTGACGCCGCCTCCCTGCGGCGAAGGAAGCTCCGTTTCGAGGAGACGGAGGATCGTCACCTCGAGCCCGTGGAGCTCGCGGACAGCCTCGACGACGGGCTCGACGTCCTGCCACCACGGCGTCGCGACCCGAAACGGCGGCAGCGCGCCGAGCAGGCCCCCGTCGCCATCGACGAGCACGAGCGTCGCGACCCGAGGCGGCGGATCAGTCATCGGGCATCATCGTCTGAGCGTAGTGCGAACACACCTCGCGCAACGCGCCCGAGGGCGGGGACGCGTAGGGTTGGCGCATGACACACGAGCGCGCGCCCGAATCGGCATTCCCCGGAACACTCGAGCACAAGCACGGCCTCGACGAATGGTCGCCGATGCTCCCGGAGCGGACCGCACAGACCATCGAACCCGGCAAGGAGCCAACGGAGCAGTTCTATCGCTGCCAGAAGGTCGGCTGCACGGAGGTTGTTCGAATCGGCGCATCCGAAGTCCTGCCCTCCAGCGAGCGGGAGGGCATCGGCGCACATCGCCAGGCTCACCACGTCTCGCCGGGCTGAAGGACACACCTGACCGTACCGACGGGAGCTCGCGGTGAGACGCAGCTCACCGGATCCAGCGCCCGATGGTAGCCTCCGCCCGGGACCCGTCGTTGGAGAGACTTCCGTTGGCGACCGATCTCGAGGGGCCTTTGACTCCGGGACCGAGCGAGGAGATGTGGCGGGCGCTCCTGCTCGGGACCGACCCGCGTTTTTCGCGCACGCGCTCGTGGCTCAAGCACGTCCCCAGCGAGCCGCGCTGCAAGATGTGCGCGGCACCATTTGGCGGCCTGGGCAGCCCGCTGATGCACCTCCTGGGCCGGCAGCGCTGGAAGAAGAACCCGACCTACTGCACGTTCTGCTTCAGCGTCCTGGAGTCGAGCAAGGGCGGCGCCGAGATCGAGGCCAGCTTCCTGTTCGCCGACGTCCGCGGCTCGACCTCCATCGCGGAGGGGATCAGCGCCGGCGCGTTTCGGAGCCTGCTGAACCGCTTCTATGCCGTCGCGGCGCGGGTGCTCGTCGAGCACGACGCAATCGTCGACAAGTTCGTCGGCGACGAGGTCGTCGCCTTGTTCGTGCCCGCGCTCACGGCAGAGGCCCACGCCAGACGAGCGGTCGAGGCTGCGCTGGCATTGCTGCGCGCGACGGGCCACGCCGACGAAGGTGGCCCGTGGATTCCCGTCGGCGCCGGCGTGCACACGGGCGTCGCGTTCATCGGTTCGGTCGGTGAGCCGCCGGTCAGCGACCTGACCGCTCTCGGCGACGTGGTGAACACGACCGCACGCCTCGCCTCAGCGGCCGCCGCGGGCGAGATCCTCGTTACCCATCCCGCCGCCCTGGCGAGCGGCCTCGATACGAGCACCATGGAACAGCGGGACCTGGCGCTCAAGGGCAAGAGCGAATCGACGGCCGTGTTCGTCGCAACGCTGACGACGCCAGTGACGGCCCAACACGTCGCCTGAGGTGCCCGCGCCCGGTTCCGACGACCCCGCGTTCCACCTGTACGTCGACAGCGCAGACCTCGACGAGCTGTCCGCGATCCTGCCGCATCCGCTGGTCTACGGAGTGACCACCAACCCGACGCTCATGCGGCGAGCACGACTGGGGCGAGACGACCTACCCGCATTCCTCGATCGCGTCCACGCGCTTGGGGCACGGGCAGCCCATGTCCAGGTCAGTTCACCTGATGAAGAGGGCATGCTCCGGGATGCCAGGGCTTCGATGGAGCTTGCGCCAGAAGGCTTTGTGATCCCGAAGATCCCCGCGACCCGCGAAGGCTTCGCGGTCGGCTCCAGACTCACCGCCGACGGCATCGACATCACCTACACGGCCGTGTTCGAGCCCGAGCAGGCCCTCTTCGCGGCCACGAGCGGCGCGGCGTACGCGGCACCATACCTTGGTCGGCTGGCCCGCGACGGCGTCGATCCTTTCGCGGTCATCGCGCGCATGCAGGCGATCCTGGATCGCTACGGGCCGGCGACCCGCCTGCTTGTCGCGAGCGTGCGATCGCGCGATGACTTCCTGGGCCTGCTGGACCTCGGAGTCGGCGCGGTCACCGTCCCTCCACGGCTGATCCCGCAGCTCCTCGACCACCCCGAGACGCTGGAGTCAGAACGCGCCTTCCTCGCCGATTCGGAGGCCGCGGGGTGAAGGTCGCACTCGCCGGCGAGGCGCTCATCGACTTCACGAGCGTCGGGGACCTCCGCTTTCAGGGCTACTGCGGCGGCTCTCCGCTGAATGCCGCGACCGCGGTGGCTCGCCTGGGAGTGCCGGTCGGCTACGTCACCCAGCTGTCGACCGACCTGTTCGGCCTGCGCCTTCGCCGCCACCTCGAGGCGAACGGGGTCGATACGCGGTTTGTGCTCTCCGCGGACGCCCCCTCCACGCTGGCCTTCGTCGAGCGCGACGGGGAGAGCAATCGCTACGTCTTCCTCGCCAACGGGACCGCCGATTCCCGCTACGCGCCGGATCCGCTCCCGAGCCTCCCCGACGAGACGGCCTTCCTGCACTTCGGGTCGGTCAGCCTGCTGGTCGAACCGGCGGCGACGACGTTCACGCGCCTGGTCGACGCGCAGCGCGACCGGAAGATCATCGTGTTCGACCCGAACGTCCGGCCGACCCTCATCCCGGACGCGGACTCCTATCGCCGCCGCTGCCAGCGATGGATCGCCGCGTCGCACGTCCTGCGTCTGAGCGACGAGGACGCCGCCT
>VBFZ01000129.1:25179-26425 GCA_005880805.1 Chloroflexota bacterium
TTCCGGCCGGGACGGAGCTCGGCTGTTTCGCGCGGGTCGGCCGACCGTCGCCGTCGACGCGGTCCCCGTCGAGATCGCTGACACAATCGGCGCCGGCGACACGTTCACCGCGGCTGTGACGGTGGCCCTCGTCGATCGCGGCATCACGACCCCGGACGGTCTCACCAACCTCCCCGACGACGAGTGGCGGGGCGTTCTTGGCTTCGCCGCGACCGCGGCCGCCATCAACTGCACCCGATCCGGGGCCGACCCCCCGTCGCGCGACGAGGTGACCGCGTTTCTGTCGGAGACCGCCAGCCATCAGGCGGGCGATCACGGATGACCGACGAGCCCCGCTCCAGGCGGCCCAGTCGGCCCGCCGCCGTGCGCCACAATGCGCCGGCACACCGTCGAGCGGAGACGTCTGCCATGGCCTCGCCCAACCAGCGCGCCGATGCGCTTCGTGGCCACCTCCTCGTCAAGCCCGGGTCCACCGTTCATCTGGCGGACGTCGATCCCAACGCGACCTTCGGCTATCACAAGGCGAGCGCCGATCGGAAGGTCGCCCGTGACCTGCAGCGCCTGACCGAGCTCCAGGAGCGGATCTGGGCAGAGCGGCGGCACCGCGTGCTGATCGTCCTGCAGGGGATCGACGCGGCGGGCAAGGACGGCACGATCAAGCACGTGATGTCGGCCTTCAACCCGCTTGGCTGCCGGGTGACCGGTTTCGGCGTCCCGACGCCCACCGAGCTGGCGCACGACTACCTCTGGCGGGTGCACCCCAACGTGCCGGGCAGCGGCGAGATCTCGATCTTCAACCGCTCGCACTACGAGGACGTGCTCGTCGTCCGGGTCCACGAGCTTGTCCCGCACGAGACGTGGTCACGGCGTTACGAGCAGATCAACGCGTTCGAGAAGCTGCTGGTCGACGAAGGCACGACCATCCTCAAGTTCTTCCTGTACATCGACCGCGCCGAGCAGCTGGCGCGCTTCCGCGCCCGCTACGAGGACTCCACCAAGCGCTGGAAGTTCAGGGTCGAAGACCTCGAGGAGCGCAAGCGCTGGGACGACTACATCGCGGCGTTCCAGGACGCGGTCAGCCGGTGCTCCACCGAGCGGGCGCCCTGGTACGTCGTCCCGGCCAACCACAAGTGGTTCCGCAACCTGGCCGTCGGCGAGATCGTGGCCGACACGCTCGAGGCGCTGAAGCCGGCGTACCCGCCCCGGGACGACATCCCGAAGAACCTGACGTTCTCGTAGCCGCCAC
>VBFZ01000129.1:26490-30326 GCA_005880805.1 Chloroflexota bacterium
CTCCCGCGTGCCCTGGACCGGCTCCTCGATCTGGAAGGTCTCGCGCATCGGGACCTCCTGGAGGAACGCGACGAAGACCGCCGCGAGGATCGCTCCGATGATGCCCACCCAGAACGTCGACGCGAGCGCGACCGAGAAGGCCTCGTGGATCGCGTTGACGATGCCGGGGATGAGCGGCTGTACGAGCGCCTGCGCCTCCGGCGGGACGGCCGCCAGGATCCGCTGGCCGAGGTCGCCAGTTCCTGTCACGTCGGCGTTTCCACCGCCCGCCACTGCGAACTGTTGGGCGAATTGCGCGGGCACCCCGGCGGCGATCAGCCGCGGCGGGACCTCCTCTGCGAAGCGGCTCGCGAAGATCGTTCCGGCGATCGTCAGGCCTACCGTGCCGCCGATCTGCTGGAAGAAGGTGAGGCTGCTGGTCGCGACGCCGATTCGATCGGGCGAGACGGCGTTCTGAACGATCAGGGCGAAGACCGCGAACGACGGCCCGATGCCCAGGCCCGCAAGCACCATCCATAGCCAGAGAGCAGGCCGCGGCGTGTCCGCATGCAGGTTGGTCATCAGGAACAGCCCGACCGCGAGCAGCACCAGCGAGCCGATCATCAGCACCTTGTAGCGACCGGTCCGGGCGACGATCTGACCGGAGGCGGTCGCGCTGATGATCAGGGCCGCCAGCAGCGGCAGCAGGTTGTAGCCCGATTCGGTCGCGCTCGAACCGGCGACTGTCTGGAACCAGCGCGGCAGGAAGATCACTGCCCCGAAGAACCCGAAGGCAGCCAGGAACATCGCGGCCACGGAGATCGTGAAGGACCGGATCCGAAACAGGCTGAGCGGCACGATGGGTTCGGGCACCCGTGACTCGATCCACAGGAAGACGACCCCGGCGATCAGCCCGAGCAGGATGAGGCCGCCGACACTGGGGTCGCCCCACTCGTTGGCGACGGGAGCGCCGTTGACGAGGTGAAAGCCGCCCTTGTTGGTGAGGCCGATCAGGAACGACCCGATGGCAAAGGCAAAGACCGCGGCACCGACGAAATCGATGTTTCGGGCGGCCTCGGGCCGGCGGATGGTCGGCAGCAGGCGCCACAGGATGAAGAGCGAAACCAGTCCGATCGGGACGTTGACGAAGAAGATCCAGTGCCACGACCAGGTATCGGTGATGAACCCTCCAATGCCGGGCCCGAGCAGTGAGGACAGCCCGAACACGGCCCCGAAGAAGCCGAGGTACTTGCCGCGTTCGGCGGGCGTGTAGAGGTCCGCCACAACGGCCAGCGCGACGGGGAACACCGCCCCGCCGCCGAGGCCCTGCAGCCCGCGGAACAGGATCAGCTGCCACATCTCCTGGCTCAGCCCCGCGAGAACGGAGGCAACCAGGAAGAGGCTGACGGCAAAGATGATGATCGGACGCCGGCCGAACAGGTCGGACAGCTTGCCGTAGATCGGCCCGCTGATGGTGGAGGTGAGCAGGTACACGGAAACGGCCCACGTGTACAGCTGGTTGCCGTGCAGGTCAGTCACGATCCGCGGCAGCGCGGTCCCGACGACCGTCTGGTCGAGCGCGAACAGGAACAGCGCGAGGAGGATCGCGCCCAGAATCTCGAGGCGCTCGCGAGCGGTCAGGTTGATCGCGGGCTCGCCCGCGGCAAGGGGACGCGACATGACGTGGACCTCTGGAGCAAACGGATGAAGCGGTCGCGCCCGCGGCGAGAAGTTGGGCTTCGCCCCCTGGAGGCGCGGTTCGACGTCCGCTGGATGGGTGATTGGGGACAGTCTAGCTGGCCCGACGGTCAGACCCTGACAGGATCCCCGGCGACCGTTAACGCAGGTTTGTCGTCAGGTTAAAGCACTACCCGCTCGCGGTTCGTGCGGAAGCTCGCGACCGTGCGGCCGCGGCCGCTTCGCCCTGTCGCTCTCCCGCCTGGACCGCCGCCGTCATCCGGCTGGCGTCCATCAGGTCCGCGCCCATCTCGAGCGCGGAACGCTCGTCGGCGATGATTTCGATCACGCGCGCGCCGGCCTCGCGGATCCCTGACGTCTCACGCAACAGATAGTCCATGGCGGCGTCGCCCCCAATGGGCACGACGACCACCACGGGGTCATGTCCCAGGGCGAGATCGGCGCTGATCCCGGAGCGCAGCCCCCCGTCCACATAGCGGTGGCCGCCAACCGTGACGGGTGGAAAGACGCCCGGCAGCGCACAGCTCGCCGCGACCGCTTGCACGAGCGGAACGCCCGAGGTCACGTCCCAGGCGACGAACGCGCCGTCGTCGACGTCGACCCCTGTGATCGTGAGTGGCTTCGGCCAATACGTCACGGGCAGGAAGCGTTTGAACAGATCGACGTACTCGCGCTCGGGAACAGTAGTGACCTGCGTCGCCAGCGCCCCGATCTCGGCCCTGGCCGCCTGATCCAGTGCGCCCGCCGCCGCCTGCCAGCGCTCGAAGATCGTGGCCGCCACCGTGCCGTCGACCGCGGCCTGGAAGCGCTCCAGCTCCCGAGCGAGGGTGGTGGCCTCCGGCATCAGGTCATCCGTCACCGGAACGCCCGACCCAAGGATGGCTCCGGCCACCGAGCCCGCCGAGGTGCCGATCACGAGGTTCGCCTGGGCTGGGTCCACCCCGCCGAGCTTCAGCCCACGCATCACGCCCAGTTCCCAGGCGATCCCGAGGAGGCCGCCGCCGGCGAGGACGAGGGCCATTCCGGGCATGGCTACCGCCACCCGATCGACACGATCTCGACCGGCATCGATATTCCCTTGAGCTCCACCGTTCGGCGGCCTTCCTCCCGGAACGTCCGTCGCGATGCGGCGAGCGTGTCGCTCGATACGACGATCTCCGCGCCTGAGGCACTGGCGCCGATCCGGGCGGCCGCGTTCACACCCGTGCCGCTGAAGTCGAGACCGGCGCGATTGGCTTCGGCGCGGTGAATGCCGATGCGGACCGTGAGCGCAAACCCCTGGGTTCGCCGATGATCGACAAGCCGGCGCTGGATCGCGATCGCAGCGTCGATCGCGAGGTCGACGTCGTCGAAGGCGAGGAAGAAGCCATCGCCGATGGTCTTGATCTCCTGGCCGCCGTGCTCGGCCACGATCGACCTGAGCGTCTGGTCGTGCCAGCGAATGAGCTCCTGCCAGGAATCATCCCCGAGCAGCTCGGCATATCGCGTCGAATCGACGATGTCAGTGAACATGAACGTCTTGACGGCGCGTTTTCCACCAGCGGCCGTCGGGCGACCGTTCGGCGAGTCCTGCGCCGCGGCCAGCAGCTCGTCGGCGTGGCGGAGATCGAGGGTGGCGCCGAGTTTTTCGAAGGCATCCCTCGCCGCCTGGGCCTCCATTCGCGCCCGCTCGGCATCCCTGTGCGCCGCGAACGCTTCGGCAAGCAGGATCCTCGCGCGGGCGGCGTCGTACGGCGCATCGAGCTCCGTCCACAGCTGGAGGGCCTCGCCCAAGGATCCGGTGGCGGCCGACGCCTCGCCGTCGGCGAGCTGCAGCGCGCCCCGAGCGGCCGCCGACGCCGCCCGAATGGCGACGATGGGGATCCGGGTCGCGAGGGTTTCGAGCTCCTCGACCGCCTTGCTCGCAGTATCGCGGTCTCCCGCGACGAGCGCGATCTGGACCTGCGCCGGAAGGAGCGCGAGCCGTGCCAGGTCGCTGTTCGGGGGCGGCCCCCAGGAGGGCTGCTTCGCCGGCCCGTCCAGGGCCCGCCTGATCGACGCGTTTGCCTCCGAAACCTTTCCCTGAGCGAGCCGTAGGAGTGACAGCGCCGGCTCCGGATCCTGGCCCATGGCATGGGCTCGCAGCAGCGCCTCCTCCGCCGCCGGCAGGTCTCCTCGCC
>VBFZ01000130.1 GCA_005880805.1 Chloroflexota bacterium
GCAGCGGCCGGGACGAAACCTTCCAGCTCGTCGCTGGCTCGCCGCGCTTCGGCTTCGGCCTCGAGCCACGTTCCACGCAGGTTCTTGATCTCCGCCCGAAAGAGACGGCACATGCCCGGATAGCCATTGATGCCCTCGCGCTCGCACCAGCGATCCTGGGCGTCCGTCCACTGCGCGGCTCGTTGCCAGTCACCGAGCGCGGCGCAGGTG
>VBFZ01000131.1 GCA_005880805.1 Chloroflexota bacterium
TGGATCTCATGCCGGCATCCAAGGGCCGGGTCGGGATCACCAGGCGGTTCCCGGTCGGGCCCGTCGCCGGCATCAGCCCGTTCAACTTCCCGCTGAACCTCGCGGCTCACAAGATCTCGCCAGCGATCGCCTCGGGCTGCACGATCCTGCACAAGCCGCCCTCCAAGGACCCGCTCACGATGCTGACGGTGGCCGAGATCATCGACTCGGCGGGGCTGCCCGACGGCGCGGTGAGCATCCTGCCGATGACGCGCGAGCTGGGCGACCGCATGGTCGCCGACGACCGCTTCAAGCTGCTCAGCTTCACCGGCAGTCCGTCGGTCGGCTGGCGGATGAAGGAGCGCGCCGGCAAGAAGAAGGTCGTCCTCGAGCTCGGCGGCAACGCGGGGGTCATTGTCGACAAGTCGGCCGACCTCGACTGGGCCGTCAAGCGGATCCTCGTCGGCGCATTCACGTACGCCGGTCAGGTGTGCATCAGCGTCCAGCGGATGTTCGTCCACGAGGACATCTGGGATTCGTTCATGGCGAAGTTCACCGAGGGCGCCCGGAAGCTGCGCGTCGGTGACCCCACCGATCCGGAGACCGAGGTCGGCCCGATGGTCGACGCGAACGCAGCCTCACGCACGCAGCGCTGGGTGGACGAGGCGGTGGCCCTCGGCGGAAAGGTCCTGCTTGGCGGTAAGGCCGACGGTAACTTCTTCCCGCCGACCATCCTGACCGACACTCCCGCGACCGCGCAGGTGTGCTCGAACGAGGCGTTCGCGCCGCTCGTCGTCGCGTTCCCGTTCCGCGAGTTCAGTCAGGCCGTCCGGCAGGTCAACGACTCGTTCTTCGGCCTTCAGACGGGCGTCTTCACGAACGACCTGGCTCACGCGTGGCAGGGCTTCGATGAGCTCGAGGTCGGGGGCGTGATGATCAACGAGGTCCCCACGTACCGGATCGACCACATGCCCTACGGTGGCGTGAAGGACTCCGGGATGGGCCGCGAGGGCCTGCGCTGGGCGATCGACGACATGACCGAGCTCCGGCTGATGGTGCTCGCCTGGCCGCAGTAGCAGGCCGCGGGCCCGCGCCGCGGAGTCAGTCCACGCCGCGAATACGCCTCGCAGGCCCAGGCGATGGGGTCGGGTAGCTCTGAAGTATGCGTGGCTGCGTCAGGATGTCCCCCCGCAGCGGCGTTACCACCACGCACCGGCTGAACGGGCGCGACCGGGCTTCCAGTACGAACGTACAAGGCGGGTAGTTCGCTCGTCCCGTATCGAAGCGTCTCGAAGCGGGTGTTACATCCGCATAACAACCCAATGCCGGTTTTGGGCTGGATGTACAGGGGGCACCTTGCCATGGAGCACGACGAGGGAGCGTGGGCGACCGACGCCCGGGATGAACGGTGCAGCCGGCGCCGTCGTCGACTCCTCGCGCTGCTGCTCGCCTCGTCGCTCGCGACCCTCGGAACCGCGGCATTCTCCCTGGCGATCTTCACCGACAGTCAGGCCGTGGGTGGGAACGCGTTCACGACCGGCACGATCGACATCAGCGTGGCCCCCGCGAGCGCTGTTCTGACGTCGGCAGCGATGATGCCTGGCGACACCGTCAGCGGTTCGCTCGTGGTGACCAACGCGGGCACGGCCCAGCTGCGCTACTCGATGACGAGCTCGAGCACGAACGCTGACGGCAAAGGCCTTCGCGACCAGCTCGGCCTGACGATCAAGACGCTCGGGACAAGCTGTGCCGCCTTCGATGGGACGACCATCTACACCGGCGCCCTGGGCTCAGCGGCTTTCGGCGATCCGTCACAGGGCGGACAGGCCGGCGATCGCACGCTCGCCGCTGGGGCTTCCGCGACTCTGTGCTTCCAGGCCGCGCTTCCGCTGGCGACCGGGAACGGCTACCAGAACGCGACGACCACGACGACATTCACGTTCGATGCCGAACAAACGGCCAATAATCCGTAGCGCTGGTCTGCATCGAGGGCCGCGATCCGCTGAGACGCGGATCGCGGCCTTTCGATTCGCCGCCCTGGCGCTGGACACCCTGCTGCTGGGCGTCATCGGCACCGCGGTCCTCTCGTTCGGCCTCGCCCGGGTCCTGCCGCTGACCGGCCACGAGACGCTCGTGATCGCCGGCGGCTCGATGGAGCCTTCGATCCCGCTAGGCGCGGCGGTCGTGCTGGAACGCGCAGACGCGGGCTCGATCGGGCCCGGCGACATGGTGACAATTCGCGGCCCGGGCAACGCGGTTTACACCCACCGAGTGACACGCACTGTCGAGCGCGAAGGGGGGCTCTGGCTCGAGACGAAGGGCGACGCGAACGCCGAGCCCGACCCGGTGATCGTTCCCGCGAATTGGGTGGTCGGCCGTGTCGCCTGGGCTGTGCCTTTCGGGGGATACCTGCTTCGCTTCCTCGCGGTGCCCAGCGGCATGCTTGCGATGCTGTTCCTGGCCGTGACGCTGATCGTGGCGATCGCGCTGCTGGAAGCGCCCTCGGCTCCGCGATCAAGGAAGACGCGGATCCGTACGCGCCAGGCAAGCCGGGCGATCTGACGGCCCAGGCCCCTACAGCCGTGCGCCTGCCGGTCCCCGTCGTCGCCACGATGCTTCTGCTTGCGAGCACGCTCACCCTTGGCTCGCCTGCGTTCTCGCTGGCGCGCCTGACCGACTCGGCCACGACGAACAGCACGCTTGCCACCACCTCCTGGTCGTACCTGCACAACCGGCCGACGCCGCCGGTCGGGAACACGACCGCACAGTTCGCCCTGTCCATGGACGGCAGCGTCCCCAGCGCCATCGCCCTCCCGAACTACGACACCAACTGCGATGCGCTTGCAGGCAGGGTCATCGTGCGCAACACCGGCGCGGTGACCGAGGCCACCGTCTGCCGCTACGCGAACTGGCAAACCGCCGTGTTCGTGGGAGGCAAGACACTCAACGGAGCCGCGATCATGCGGCTGCACGCGCGGAAGGCGACCGCGGCAGGAACGAATCCCACGCTCTCGGCCTACCTGCGCGACTTCAACCCGGCTACGAGCACATACGTGACCCTCGGCACGGCAACCGCCGTGATCTCGACCGATGCGACGTTGCCGTTCGCGCAGTACTCGTTCTCCTGGACACTGGCAACCTCGCTCGCCGCCGGCCACCAGCTCGAGCTCAAGCTGGCGGCATCGGGCGGCAACCGCGACGTGAACCTCGCCTACGACACGGCCGCGAACGCGTCGTACCTTCACTTGCCCTAGCGGCCGGGGGACGCCTAGCGGCCACCCGCGGACGTCGCCTGCCTATGCTCGAATTTGGGCGAGTCCTGTTTGTTCGCTTCGGGATCGGCCACCGGCGGGACGAATTCCCGAAGCGCCGCCCTGAGCTGCCACCACCAGATCCCGGCCACGATCCAGGCAGACACGGCAATCCCGATGGCGCCACCAACGGCGCCACCCAGGGCGGCCCCTCCGACCGCACCGATCAGGCCGAGGACGGTCGTGAGGAGCCGTGTCCGGAAGCTCCGGCGGACCGCGGCGAGCACCCGCATGCCAATGTTGGCGCCCGCGGTCGCGGCCAGGGCGATCATTCCGATCGCGAGCGGCAGCAGGACGCTGCGTGCCGGTGCCCAGTTCTGGCGCAGGAGCGCGGCGCCGGCCTCATCCGGGATCAGCAGCACCAACGCCGACCACACGAGCGCCGCCGCCGTCAGACCAACCGACAACTGGATGCACGCTCGCAGGAGTCGGCGGGTCGAAATGACCAGCAGTCGCGCGCCCTCCGGGATCGCGACGAGCGTGGTGCCCTGGAAAATGACGTTGAAGGGCCCGAGCAGCAACTCGCCCGCCCGCAGCGCGCCGACCGCCGGCAGCCCGGCGACGGCGCTGATTCCGTATGGCTGCAAGGTTTCGCCGCCTGTCGCGGTCACGGTCTCGCCGAGGAGCCGCGAGGCGATGTCGCGGTGTGCCCCCCACCACATTCCCGCATGTCGGATTCGAGGAGCGGCGCCCGCCTGACGCACGCCGACCAGGGCGGCAAGCGTCGCGGAACCGCCCCATGCGAGCACCGCGACCCCGACGGAGAACATCCCCGTCGCCAGGATCGCCGCGAACAGGACAACCTGCGCGACGATCCAAACGGCGTCGTTGACGAATGCGTCCCTGCCCGTGCGTCGAGCGAAGAACGCGAAACGCCAGAGATCCTGCAGGACGAGGCCGGGGAGCGTGACCGCGAGGGCAAGAAACGCCTCCTTCAGGACACCCTCGACCAGCAACGACACCACCAGGCACCCAATCCCGCACACCGTTCCCACGAGCAGGGCGACTCCACCGGCCTCGGCGGTTGCCGTGCGCCAGGCCTGTTGGGACGTCGCGCTGAAGCGGATCGTCAGTGGCAGTGAGCTCACTGACCGGGAACCGTTGAGAGCGAGGATGTAGATCGCGAACACCAACGCGTATGCGCCGAAGGCGGCCGGGCTCACCGAGCGGGCCACGACAAAGCCCACCAGGAAGTTGGAGGCGCTCGAGAGCGCCTGGTCGGCGAAACCCCAGCCGGCGCGCCGGATCACCGTGTCGGCGAGGGTCAGCGGCAGGCTTAGGAAGCTGCCTAGGCGGCTCACGTCACCCCAGGCGGCGTGTCGCGCCGCCCTCCAGTCGAGTGGATATGGCTGCCATCGCCTCGTCGCGGACCGCCGCGGGTGGCCGCGTAGCGTCCAGGATGACACGGGCAACATCGGGCGGGAGAACCGCGTGCCACGCCGCGACCTGGCGGGCCAGCTCCGCCTCCGGCAGCTCGGGCACGCGCCCATGAATGAGACCTGGAGGAGCCTCGAGGATGAGCACGAGATCCGGCTGCGGCATGACCTGCCCGAGACGGCGCGACAAACCTCCGACCCCGCGAAGCCGGTACCGACGAGGGTCCACCACGAGGTCCCACCAGCCGCGCTCGAGAAGGACGAGGTCTCCGCGACGAGCGATGGGTCGCAGCCTGACGAACCACCCGAGCACCACGTCCAGGTACATGTAGAGCACCTTCAGGGCTGAGAGCCAGGAAGGATAGGGTCGCCGCGCATGCGGCTCCCGAACGGGACCTTCGTGCACCGTCCTTCGGGGAAGCAACCGTGGTCGCTGGTGAATCCGGACGACCTTCCGGCCCACAGGGCCACCGGCCGCCAGCCCATCCGCGAGCGTCGACTTGCCGACACCATCGGGTCCCGCGATCAGGACCACGGCACCGCTTCGCCTGGCCATGGCTCAGTCCCCGACGCGGATACCGGGTGGTGTTTCGGGGTGGTCGTCCGCCGCGTTACCGAGCAGACCGCGACGATCGAGCAGCTCGACCAGCTGCTCTCGCCGGCTGGCCTCGTCGAGGAGAGGCCTGGGCGGCCGTGGCCCGAACCGTGCAGTTTCGACTGCCGCGGCAAGTCTCTGGATGGTCTCGCCCGGCCAGCCGCTCCGCACGACCTCACTCGCCATCAACACCGGCCCTCCCCGATCGAGGCAGACGACCGGCAGGCCGACTGAGACCGCCTCGGCGACCGCCCAGCCGGCTTCCTCGTGGAAGCTGGGAAAGAGCATGACGTCGGCGCGCTGCATGAGCGCCAGGAGCTCGCGGCGTGGAACCCATCCACGAAACTCCACGCGGTCTTCGACGCCGAACCGCCTCGCGAGCATGCGCAACCGCCCCTCGTCCGGGCCGGCCCCACAGATCACGAAGCACCAGCCGGGCAGGAGTCGCATCACCTCGAGCGCAAGCGCGACGCCTTTGAGAGGCAGCAGGCGGCCGGCGAACAGGGCAAGCGGAGGCTGGCCCGGCGGGTCGGCACGATCCCCCGACTCCACCCCTCTCGTCGGCAAATCCGCCCCTTCCAGGATGGTGTTCGCGAAGATCTCGACCTTGTGCTGCTCCGAGGCCGGGAACCAGTTCCGCGTCTCCACGTTCTGGGCCAGGATCAGCGCGGCATTCCGCCAGCTCATTCGGACCACCGGATTGGCGTGGCGGGCGAGGCTCTTGGCGACGGCACGCAGGACCTCGTATGCCGCTCCACGCCATCCCAGCCGGGGAACCAGCCGCCAGGGCGGGGAGACCCCGCCACCGACGGGTCCGTAGATGAAGGGCGGCCCGACGGCGCTCGCCAGCGACCCCAACCAGACATTCGAGAACGTGAGGTGCCAGGCGAGGTCGAATCGGTGGCGTCGGTGAAGCCGGCGCGCCTCCCGGAGTGCCAGCGCCTGCCAGAACAGATATCGGACGCGCATCAGGCGGACCGATCCCGTTTCCCGGCCGCCACCCGCCCAGCGGGGCAGATCGAGGAACACCACGTGCGGCCGCTCATCGGCAGGTAACTGGTTCAGCCGCTCCTGGATGTCCTCTCGCCGCACAGCGAACGGTCTCGTGAGGACCCAGACCTCGCCGACGCGGGCAAGCATCTCAGCCCATGCCCAGCCAGCCCCGCCCTCCGAGCCGACGCCCGGCGTACAGGCGTAGGCGAAGGCAATGATGCGCGGCCGGCGCGCCGGTAGCTCGTCCCGCAATCGCCTCCCCCTGAATGATGGCTGCCCGACGGATTCGCGCCGGTCCCCTGCGCGCAGCGTCCGTCGATGGGTGTCGCGGAAGGAAGTCGAGCGGGAAGTGTAGCAAGCGACTTCGCCGGTACCGGGGTCAAACGTAACCCGAGCACGCGGGCGCAGAGGTAACCGGACCCCACCCCACAGCCCGGCCCCACGACCGCCCGCGCACGCCAGGTCCCCGAGCCGCCGGGGACGAACTTCCCTCTTGCGCGTTCGCCGACGCCTGTCACCCTCGACCGCCTGCTGGCAAGCACGCCCGGGCAAGCGCCGACCTGGCAGGCGTCGCCCGGCAAACACCCGTCACAGGCATCCCCGCGCAACCAATCCCCGTGGGCCAAGCACACCCGCATCGGCCGCGCCTCTGGAGGCGCAGCCCCGCGGCGTCTCAGGCCGAGCCGTTCAGGGCGTCGCCGACCGAGATGACCCATTGGGAGGACGCGCCATGCGCAATATCCGGATCGCGGCACCCGCAGACCGGATCTCCGCCGCTCCGCCACCTGCACCGAGGCGTTGGCGGCTCGTCGACTGGATCGCAACGCTCCCGATCGTCGCGCTCCTGCCGGCCCTGCTGTTGCTCGCATCCGTGGCGTCAGGCAGCGAAGCATCGCTCGCCAGCACGCCGTCAACGACGACTGCCGGTAGCAGCGTCACGATCAACGGCGTCGGCTTTCCGCGCGCCGATCGAGGCTATATCGCCTGGGACGGATCGCCGACGACGACGACCTACAAGTCGCGCGGCAACGGGCGGTTCAGCGTCACGTTCACGATCCCTGCCAAGGCGGCGACGACCAGTCACAATCTGGCGGCGTTCGGTGGGACCGGGACGGCTGTCGAGCGTGCCGAGGTCAACGTCCAGGTCGTCGCATCGACCACCTCGACGCCGACTCCGACTCCGACCATCGCCCCAACGCCAACGCCCACGGTGGCACCGACCCCGACGCCGACACGCACGCCGACGCCGACCACTGCACCGACGCCCACGCCCACCGTGGCACCGACACCGACGGTCGCGCCGACGCCGACCCCCGTACCCACCGCTCAGCCGGCCACAACCTGCGGTTCATCGCTGCAGGCCCTGGTCAACGCGACGGCGAGCGGCGGCACGCTCAACGTGACCGGCTGTGGACCGTACCGCGAGGTCGTGACGATCACTCGGCCCATGACCCTGATCGGCGCTTCGATCACAGGCGGCAACGCTGCCCAGCAGTCCGGCAACATCCAGATCAGCGGAACCTCGAATGTCACGGTCGACGGCGCGCGTGTCACCGACAGCGGCGGCGCGTGCATCAGCGCAGACAACTCGTCCTACGTGACAGTCCGCAATTCGCTGATGAGCGGATGCGCGCAAGAGGGGTACCACTTCTCGCACATGGACCACCTGCTCTTCACGGGCAACCGGGTCACCGGCAACAACCCGCAGCACGCCTATTCGTGGGGTTGGGAGGCGGGCGGCGGAAAAACCTGCTTCACGACCAATTCGACCTTCAGCAACAACGAGGCCGACCACAACATGGGCCCCGGCCTCTGGTTCGACTGCAACGACTCGGGGATCACCATCTCCGGCAATCGTGTCCATGACAACGTGCTGAATGGAATCCACTGGGAGACGGCCCTCTCGGGCTCGATCGTCAACAACGTCGTGTGGAACAACGACCGCACGATCCCCTCGGAGTACGGCTGGGGCTGGGGTGCCGGAATCCTCCTGAGCTCGTCGGCCAACACCGAGGTGAGCGGCAACACCGTAGCCTGGAACGGGGATGGCATCGTCGTGCTCAGCCAGAACCGCGACGACCAGCCGGCGAGCGGAATTGTCGGCAACTACGTGCACGACAACCGGATCTTCGGGACCGACGCGTGGCCGGACTCCAACCAGAACTACACGCTTGGCTGGCTGCAGGACTGGTCGGGGGTGATGTTCTCGTCGTCCTCCGGAAACCGGTCGTCAGGTAACCAGTTCTTCTACGCCGCGCCGGAAGGTGCGTCCCGCTGGGCATGGGCCGGTCGCGATTACAGCGGCCTGACATCCTTCGCGTCGACGCCCGGAGGGAGCGGCAGCATGTACCTGTCGTCAACGCAGGCAACCACGATCCTCAACGCCAGCGGGGTGCCCCTGGCACCCTGACCGTAGACCCGGCCAGGAGGCCGGTTGGGAGGGTCTCTTCTAGGATGGGCGGGTGGTACGGCCCGCCCATCCTCTCCGCGGGCGAAGGATCGCGTTACTGGCCCTCGGAGTGCTCGTTGTGGGGCTGGCGGCGGCTGCGGCGAGCTGGGGCGTCGCGCGGGTTCGACCGCAGCAGAGCCCGGGAGCCACGGCCAGCACGGCGCCCTCCCATGAGCCAGTGGCCGCCGCCTGTAAGTCATCGCTCCAGCCGCTGATCGATGCGGCGTCTGCGGGTTCCAGCGTCGTGCTGCCGGCCTGCCTCGCCCGCGAAACCCTCGTGATCAACAAGCCGCTGACGGTCGTCGGGGCTCCGGGCTCCGAGATTCGCGGCAGCGACGTGTGGAGCGACTGGCGGCTGGGCGGCGCCGGATGGGTCTCGGCCTTGACGGTGCCGGCCTTTCGACCGAACGGCCACTGCGCGGAAGGGACTTCGCGCTGCCAGTGGCCTGAGCAGGTGTTCGTCGACGGCTCCCCGCTCGAGCAGGTCGCCCAAGGCACCCAACCAGGACCCGGGCAGTTCTCGCTGGACGGCGACCGCCACGTGACGGTGAGCGACCCGCCCCTCGGGCGCCTGGTCGAGGTGACGACGCGCGAGCACTGGATCGAGCCCGAGGCCGACGGCATCGTGATCGCCGGCCTGCGCATGGGCCACGCGGCCGACGCTGCCCAGGATGGCGCTATTGCTGACGGCGGACACCTCGTCTCCATCCGCGACTGCGTGATGTCCGACACGCACGGCGCGGTGGTCTCGCTGACCGGCCGAGGCGAGCTGACCGGCAACGACATCTCCCGCGGCGGGCAGCTCGGGGTCCACGGCAGCGGGGCGCTAGTGGCCGACAACCGGATCCACGACAACAACACCGAGGGCTTCGACCCCGGCTGGGAAGCGGGCGGCCTGAAGACGAATCGCCCGGCCGGTGTGATCGAGGGGAACGAGATCTACGCCAACGACGGACCGGGGATCTGGCTCGACGGCGCCGAGGGCTCGTACCAGATCCTGCGGAATCGGGTCCACGACAATCGTGGCGCGGGCATCCTGTACGAGATCTCACGCCAGGGCCGGATCGCGTCGAACAGCCTCTGGGCAAACGGGTTCGGGGATCCGGAGTGGGGCTGGGGCGGAGGGATCGTCTTGAGCACGTCGCTCGACGTCCAGGTCGACCACAACGTCCTGGCCTGGAACGCCGACGGGATCTCGGTGATTTCGCAGCGCAGAGAGGACGCTCCCGGGAGCGTCGCGCACGTCGCGGTTCAGGACAACGTCATCGCGGGGAAAGCGACGGGCCCGGACGCGAAGCAGAACTACGGGCTCGCCTGGCTGCAGGACTGGCCCGGCAGGATGTTCGACCCGGCGGAGGCGAATCGGGGCTCGGGCAACCTCTTCTGGTACGCGGCGCGGGACGAACCGAGCTCACCGCGCTTCGCCTGGGACGGTGACATTGCGAGGCTCTCGGCGTTCGGCGCCACGCCCGGCGGCACGGCGAGCCGTTACGTGACTGACGCCGAATCCCAGGCTGCGCTCGGCGAGGCCGGGGTGCCGGCAACCCCTTAATCCGCTGAGGGTCGAGCCGGCGGACGCGGATTCAGCGCGCGTGCGTCGCCGAGCGTACTCTCTGCTCCCCGATGCGCATCGTCCGCTATTACCCGCGCGCTGTCCTTGGCGACGGAGGCATGACCGCCGCCCTCCGACGCTGGTCGGAAAGTGCGGCCGCGCTCGGCGAGCACGTCGTGATCGCGTTTGACGGTGGGACGCCTCCGCCAGACTCCGCCGCCGAGTGGGTGAACCTGCGGCACGTGGGGCCGGCCTCGTTTCGGCTGCCGATCGGGCTGGGAGGCTTGCTTCGGGACGCCGACATCATGGTCATGCAGTCGGGTTGGGCTGCCCACAACCTCCGGGCCGGGGGTGAAGCTCGCAAGGCTGGGGTCCCCTACGTCCTCGAGCCTCGTGGCGCCTACGACCCCCACATCGTTCGGCGAAAGCGCCTGCTCAAGCGCGCCTGGTGGCAGCTCGCGGAGGGGCAGCTCGTTCGCGACGCGCTCGCGGTCCACGTGTTCTTCGAGAGCGAGCGGCCTCACCTTGCGGCTCTCGGTTCGCGCGGCCCGGAGATCGTGGCGCCCAACGGGGTGGTGCCACCCGACTCGGAGCAGTGGGACGGCGGCAGCGGGGGCTACGTGCTGTGGGTCGGACGCTTCGACCCCGAGCACAAGGGCCTGGACCTCCTCGTCCGGGCAGTTGCGGTCCTTCCCCCGGCCGAGCGACCGACGCTTCGCCTTCACGGACCGGACCGCAGGGGCGGCAAGGGCCGCGTGGCCGGCCTGGCGAGGCGGCTCGGCGTGGGCCCATGGATTCACATCGGCGGTTCCGTCCACGGTGCGGAGAAGGACCGGCTGATGACCAGCGCCAAGGCATTCGTTTACCCGTCGCGCTGGGAGGCATTCGGGAACGCGCCTGCCGAGGCCGCCGCGCTCGGTGTCCCCGTCCTGGCGACGCCGTATCCGCTTGGCCGCTTCCTCGCGGACCACGACGCGGCGGTGGTCGCCGACCCGACGCCGGAGAGCCTGGCCGAGGGACTTCGCGTAGTCGCAGGACCCCGCGCCCCCGAGCTCGGGCGCAACGGTGCCCAGCTCGTGCGCGAGGCCTTCCGCTGGGAGGACGTGGCCCGTTCGTGGCTGGAGCAGGCTCGCGGCCTGCTCGCGAAATCCGCCCGTCCCCTATGATGACGCTCCCCCGGGGGGTGTCGCGGAGGACGGCGGGTGACCGCGGTGCATAGGCGAAATGGGGGACGCGGCGCTGCCACTTGCCTCCTGATGGTTCATCGGGTCGTCGATCGTGTTGATCGTGCTGTTCGCGATCACGACACCGGGTCGGAGAGCTTCTTTCGGCTCGTCGAGGAGTTGCAGGCGAGCGGCCGGCCCTTCACAACCGACCCTTCGCCGGACCCAGGCTCGGGCGCGTCCATCGCGCTCACATTCGACGACGGCACCGCAGACCACATGGCAGTGGCCGAGGCCCTGGCGGGGCGCGGCATTCGGGCGATCTTCTTCGTCTCGGCCGCGCTCGTCGGCGAGCCGGGATACCTGGACGAGGCCGGCGTCACGCGCCTGTCCGAGCTGGGCCATCGCGTTGGTTCCCACGGGCTGCGACACGCACGACTCGATCAGCTCGCGGCAGCGGATATCGATCGCGAGCTGGTCGAGTCTCGCAGCAGGCTCGAGGACCTCACGGCCGCGGCGGTCGACCTCTATGCGCCCGTCGGTGGCGCCGGCGTGCCCGGTCTGCCCGCCCGCCTGCAGCAGGCGGGCTACGTGGCATCCCGCTCCGCCCGTTGGGGAATCCACACGAATCCGGACGAACGCTGGGCGATGCCCTGCCTGCCGGTTACCGAGCTCACGCTCCGGCGCGGCTGGGTGACCGACGCCGCGGCGACGATGCGCCTGTCGACGCGGCTGGCAGTCCTCCACGCGGTCAAGGACGCCCTCCCGGGCGGCATCCGAACGCGCGTGCGTCACGCACTCAGTCGATGACCGAGCGGTCTGCCTCGCCGATCTCGGGCGAGTCGTGTGTCGTGCTCGTGACGGGGGCTGCCGGAGCAATCGGAACGGCCACGGTCCTCGCGTTTCTTGCCGGAGGCTACCGGGTGGTCGGGCTCGACCGCGAGGCGAGTGTCGAAGCGTCCCACGGCGAGCTGTATCGGGGGTACCGGGCAGACCTGCACGATGAAGAAGCCGTCGTGGAGGCACTTGAGTCGGCCGCCACTTTCGGTCCGCTGGGGCACGTCGTCGGCGTCGCCGGCGGGGCGCTGCCGGTCGAGCCGGCCACCCAGCACGATCCCGCACTCCTATCGACATCCGACTTCCGCGCGTCGCTCGATGCCAACCTGACGACCCAGTACGTGATGCTGCATGCCGCGCTTCCCTGGCTGAGGGCGTCCACGGGCGATCGGTCGGTCACCTTCACCTCCTCGTTCAACGCCCTTGGCGGCTGGGGCATGCCTGCCTACTCGGCAGCGAAAGCCGGCCTGATCGGGCTGATGCACGCACTGACACCGGTCCTCGGCGCGGAGGGGATTCGGGTCAACGTGATCGCTCCGGGGACCATTCGCACGCCACGCACAGAAGCCATCTGGCAACACGATCGGGACCACTTTCCGGACCTCGAGCGGACCACGGCGCTTGGTCGCCTGGGCGCGCCCGAGGACGTCGCGCGCTCCTTCGTCGCGCTCGCCACGCAGCTGACGCATGTCACCGGCCAGGTCCTCGTCGTCGACGGCGGCCAGCTCGTGAAACGATCGTGACCACCGCGGCGGACGAGCGCCCATGGGTGCTGGTCACGGGCCCCGATCAGTCGCGTGCGTCTGTGGCCGCCGTGCGCCTGCTGGCCGAGGCCGGCTGCCGGGTCGCGGTCACGGCCACCGGGCGGGCGTCCCTGGCGGCAGCGTCGCGCTACTGCCGGCGGCGGGTCCGAGTGCCGGATGCCGAGGCGGATCCGGCAGGGTATGCCGCGGCCGTCCGCGCGGAGCTATCGCGCGGTGGCTACCTGACGGTTCTGCCCGGGAGCGACGCCGCATCCATGGCGCTGGGTCGCCCAGAGGCCCGCTTCATGAACAAGCTCCAGGCCGCGGAGCTCGCCGGGGAGGTGGGCCTGCGCGTGCCGCCGAGCCGCGTCTTCGACTCGTACGAGGACTTGCGCGGCGCGGCTTCCGAGCTGCCCTACCCCGCGATCGTCAAGCCCGAGACCAAGCGCTTCCTCGCGCAGCGGGTCGAGCGGCCCGAGGATCTCGCTCGCGTCCCGGATGGCCCGGGCAGGCTCATCGTCCAACCATTCCTGAGCGACGACCTCCACGGGTTGCTCGGCCTGATGTGGCAGGGCCGCCTTGTCGCCGCAACCCACTTCCGTTATCTGCGCCTGTGGCCCTTGCCGGCGGGCACGGTGGCCGCGGCCGTGACGACCGCCCCCGACCCGGATCTCGAGGGTCAGGTGGCGCACGTCCTGGCCGGCTACGACGGCCTGTTCCACGCCGATCTGGCTGGTCCATATCTGCTCGACCTGAACCCACGCATCCACGCCACGATGCCTCTGGCGGCGGCGGCGGGTGCCGACATCGTCGCGGCTTACTGCGACGTCCTGCGGGGCGGACAACCACGCACGGTCCGGGGCCGGCCGGGGATCCGTTTCCAATGGCTCGAAGGCGACCTTCGCAGCCTCTTCCGCGCCGTGCGCGAGGGACGGATCTCGCTCCGCCAGGCGCTCCGCGAGGCGCGGCCCCGCAGGGGCACTGTCCACAGCCTCGAGTCGTTCCACGACCCCCGACCGTTTCTCGAGCGCTTCCGGTTCCTGCGTCGCGATTTCGAGACGCGCCAGGCTCGGCGGCGAGGCGAGCGACGGCGCGCCCGCGGCAATTCTGGTGGACCTCCGAGTGGGCCTTCGTAAGCCTCGCTAGTCGGAGAACACCTGGTGGTTGCGGGCGAGGAGCTGGAGCCACCCGTCCCGATCGGGCGGGATCCTGCGTCCCTCGCCGAGGATGGCCTCGACCACCGGGCACGTCGCCCGGCCGCGGAGGCGGAACCGGATGCGCGCGAGGCTTACGCTCGGGTGCCGAACGGCCTGGAGGAAGGCCCATCCCTCGACGGCAAGCATCGCGGGACGATCCCATCCACCGGCCGCAGCCCGACGCGCACCCCGCAGCGCGGCTCGGCGGGCGGAACCGAGCGCTCCGGCCGCCTGCCGCGCTCCTTCCGGATCCGCCGCGAGGAGCTCGCGCACGCGCTTCGCCCGCAGCCCGGTTTCGTTCGGACCACCGTCGCGACGCGTTCCGTTGAGCAGGAGCTTGAACAAGCCTTCCGCGCCCGGTC
>VBFZ01000101.1:0-8748 GCA_005880805.1 Chloroflexota bacterium
ACCGCGATGACCGACCAGCCGTGGCCGGCGAACTGCGCCGCCAGCGGCAGGCCCATCTTGCCGGCGCCCACCACCGCGACCGTGCCGGCCGTGCCTTCCTGGCCGGTCCACGGTTCGACCGGCTGCGCGGGCTGGTGCCTGCACGCCGATGGCGGCAGCTCGATCGAGCCGCCCAGGAGCGAGGCTCCGGCGGCAGTCGGGCGGGTGGTGATCGTCATCGAACGGGAAGCCTCTCTGAGAGTTCGGTCAAATCGATCGGTTGACGCTCGGCGGCGGACTGCAGCAACGCGTTGGCCACGGCGACGGCCCACAGCCCGTCCTCGGCGTTGACGACCGGGCGGCCGCCGCTCCGGACGACGGACAGGAATGCCTCGAGCTCGGCGGCCAGCGGCTCGGCGTTCCGGACGGGCAGCTCGGCGACATCGCCCTCGAACGTTGGAGCGAAGCCGCCCAGCAGCCGCGGATTCTCGACGTCGGGCGCCTTGGTAAAGGTCAGCCGCTGGGTGAGGTAGTCGAGCTCGAACATGCCCTCCTCGCCGACGACGACCAGCTGCCGGCGCTTGGCCGGGGTCAGCCAGTTGACGTCGAGCATGCCGGTCGCGCTGGACGGGAAGTGCAGCAGCCCGAAGAGCAGGTCCTCGTGGTCGGCGTGGAGGCGCCGCGCGGTCTCGGCGAAGACCCGGACCGCTCGCTCGCGGGCGACCCAGGAGAGGATGTCGACATCGTGGGTCGCGAGGTCGATCGTCACCCCGACGTCGCGGATCCGTGCCGGAAACGGACCGGCGCGACGGCTCGTGATCGCGTACACCTTCGACAGCCAGCCGGCTTCGAGCAGCCGCCCCAGCTCAAGCACCGCCGGATTGAAGCGCTCCACGTGCCCGACCTGGATCGGCACCCCGGCGGCGCGACCAGCGGCCACGATCCGTTCGCCGTCCGCGACGTCCGCGGCGAGTGGCTTCTCCACCAACACCGGCGTGCCCCGCTCGATCGCCGCCAGCGCAAGCGGCAGGTGGGCGGTCGTCGGCGCGGCGATCACGAGGGCGTCGAGGTCGGCCTCCGCGATCATCGCGAGCGGTTCGGCAAAGCCTTGCGCGCCGGTCGAACGAACGGCCGCCGCCAGGGCCGCGGGGATCGGGTCCGCCACTGCGGCCAGGGTGCAATCCGAGCGTGAACTGAGGATCCGCAGGTGGTTGCGGCCCATTGAACCGAGGCCCGCGAGGCCGATCCGCAGCGGCGCATCGCCTGCCGGCTGCCAGCCCGACGTCATCGAGCGGCAGTCTGGGTCGGACGGGCCTCGGCGGCGGCTTCGCGCGCATCGACGGTGACGTGTCGTGCGACCGCATCGCGAAACGCGTGGATCACGGTTGCTTGCTCCGACTCGGTGAGGCCCGGGTAGATCGGCAGCGCAAGCGTCTGGGCGGCCGCGGCGTCGGTGACCGGCAGGTCGGCGTGCAGGCCGCGCTCCATGATGTAGGCCTGTCGGTGGACGGGGACCGGGTAGTAGACGTCCGCTCCTACGCCGGCGTCGCGCAGGTCGGCCAGGATGGCGTCCCGGGCCGAGCCTACGTCGATCGTGTACTGGTGGAACACGTGCGCGCGCCCATCCGGTACGACGGGCGTCCTGACGGGCAGGTCCCGGAACACCTCTGTGTACTGCGCTGCCAGGTCCTGGCGGCGATTCGTGTTTCGCTCGAGCTTGGCCAGCTGGACGAGGCCGATCGCGGCCGCAATGTCGGTCAGCCGGAAGTTGAAGCCCAGCATCTCGAACTGGTAGCGGCTGCGCATACCCTGGTTCCGGTAGACGCGCAGCCAGTCGGCCACTCGGTCATCGGCAGTGGTGACGAAGCCGCCCTCGGCCGTTGTCATGTTCTTCGTCGCGTACAGGCTGAAGGCGCCGTGGCCGAAGCTCCCTGCCCGCCTCCCGCGAAACGTCGCGCCGTGCGCCTGGCAGGCGTCCTCGACCACCGCCAGCCCGTGGCGGTCGGCGATTGCCGTGATCATGTCCATGTCGGCAACCAGCCCGAAGAGGTGAACGGGGCAGATGACGCGGGTCCTGGGCGTGATGGCCGCCTCGATCCGCCCGGCATCGATCAGGTACGTGTCCCGCTCGATGTCCACGAACACCGGCGTCGCGCCGGTGAACAGAATGGCGTTCGCGGTTGCGGCGAACGTGTGTGCGACAGTGATCACTTCGTCGCCCGGTCCCAGTCCCAGCCCGGCGAAGATAGACATCAGCGCGAGGGTCCCGTTGCCCATCGCGATCGCGTGCGGAACGCCGATGAGCTCCGCCCAGCGCTTCTCCAGCTCCGCGACGCGCTTGCCCTGCGCGATCATGCCGCTGGCAAGCACCTCGGCGACGGCTGCCGCCTCCTCGTCGCCCAGGTCCGGCCGCGCGATGGGGATCATGCCGGGGCGCCCTGCCTGATCGCTCCTGCCGATTCCTCCTCCAGCCCCTCCGCGTCGGGGACGTAGAGGTAGCGCCGCTCGCAGGTGGAGCAGAAGAGCTCCGCATCCGGAGCGGGGTCGGTGGGAGCATTCTCGCCGGTCGCAGGGTCGACCAGCCGGCGACCGCAGGCGCACACCCAGCCAAGCCGCCGGGCCGGATTGCCGGCCACCAGCGCGTGATCGCCGACGGGGCGGGTCACGACCGCGCCCGCGCCGACAGTGGCATAGCGACCGACGTCTGCTCCGGCCACCACGATGGCGCCTGCGCCGATCGAGCAACCGTGCCGGAGGATCGTCGGCGTGACCTCCCAGTCCTCGGCGCGCGCGAGATCGCCCGCCGACGTGATTGCACGCGGAAAGCGATCGTTCGTGAGGATCGCGTTAGGGCCTATGAACACCGCGTCCTCCACGGTGACGCCGTGATAGATGAGGGCGGCGTTCTGGATCTTGGTCCGGTCGCCGACCGTCACGCCCTCGTCCACGAACGCATCGCGCCCCACGATGCACTCCGCGCCGATGCGGGCTCCCCGGCGGATCTGGGCCCGGTTCCAGACACTGCTGCCCGGCCCGACCGCCACCTCTTCCTCTAGATCGGCCGACCCATGGATCCGCGCGGAAGGATCGATCACAGGGCTGTGCGGACTCCTGTCGTGGGCCTCGCGGGAGGTCTCTCGCTGGCCGGATGCGTGGAAGGCGGCCTGTGATCGGCCCCCAGCCGTGTGCCGGGCTCGGACCAACGTTCCCTGCGAGCCCGGCGGCGAGCCCCGAGTATAGCCGAGGGGTCCTGCCGGTCCGCCGCCCTCACGCGGTGGAGGCCGATCAGCGGCGGCGTCGAAGGACGCCGACGATCAGGCCGAAGGCCGCCCCGAACGCCAGGCCGCTGCGCCAGTCGAAGAGCGTCCGGACCGACCCGTCCACCCGCTGCGCGACCAGGAAGACAACCCCGGTGCCGGTTCCGGCGTGAACGGTACGTGCGATCAGCGTCCTGACGCCCGTCTGCTCGAGATGCGCCTCGTTCGCTACGAGTGTGCCGGCGACACCCTGGTTGACCGACAGGTCCCGGGCGATGCCGGCTCCAAGGCCGCCGAAGCCGACCGAGATGCGATCGGCGCGTGCCAGGCCGGCCCCGCCCTGTGAGATCGTGATCTCGGTGGCGCGTGCCTGCCCGATCCCGCCCTGGCGCACCGTGATCTGGTCGGCGTGGGCCTGCCCGACGCCGCCCTGGCTGACACTGAGCTGGCGGGCCTCCACGAGCTCGGCGCCGCCCTGCGTGATCTCCACGATCTCGGCGCGGGTCACCTCGGCGGAAGCCGGGGCGTCGGTCCGCGACGGAATGGCGGAGAGCTGGGTGTCCGAGACGGTCTTCGTCGTCGAGGATGTGGACGCCGCGGGCTTCCCCTCTGCCGCGGGCTTCCTCGCTGCCCCGGGCTCCTCCGCTGCTGCGGGCGTGCTGGCTGCTGCTGGCGTGCTGGCGCGTCCGGCTGCGGTCCTGCTCGGGGTGGTCGAGCCGCCTGCGGCGGCCGTCGTCGCTCGGGCCCGCGAAACCCTGGAGGCCCGCTTGGCGTTGTCACCCGCGTCCCGGGCGTCGTTCTGGCTGGAGGTCGGTTCGTCGGTCATGGGAGTCCCCTCGAGGCTTCGATCGGCCGGCATGCGGACCGCCAGCCTACTGCGCTCGTCGCGTGGACGCTGGCTCCGGAGTTGCCGCGGCACCGGAGAAAGCCGCTATCCTGCCCGCGACCCGGCGCTGCCGCCCCGCCACGGCCGTCGGGACTGAGAGGGGACGACACAGTGACCGTTTGCAGGCGCCGCCTGTTCCTGGCGCGTACCGCGTCGTGGCTCGACGCGGGCGGCTGCCGATGATCGTGCGGCGGCCGGTCGCCGGCGCTCTCGCACTGGTGGTCATCGGCGTCGGGGTCGCGATCGGCGGCGCCTTCAGCGCACTGTCGAACTCGAGCGCCCCGCGCGGCGCATCCTCGCCGACACTCCTGGCAAGCCCCACCGGCGGCACGCCGCTTTCGAGCGGCGGCCCCTCACCCTCACCGCTGGCCGGCACCAGTCCGAGCGCGAATCCCGGTCCCAGCCCGAGCCCGGGACCGACCCTCGTCGCCCGCCCGGCATCCGATCGCGTGCATGATCGACGACCTCTCAGCCGCCCGGCCGCAGTCGGGCTTCAGCGATGCGTCGGTGGTCTGGCAGGCGCCCGCAGAGGGCGGTATCCCGCGCTACATGATGGTCTTCCAGGAGCGCGTGCCGAAGGCCGTCGGGCCGGTGCGCAGCGCCCGCTACTACTACATCGCGTGGGCGGCCGAGTGGCGGGCGGTGTACTGCCACGCAGGGGGATCACCGCAGGCGCTGGAGACGTTGCGCGCGAAGGGCAATGGCCAGCTCGTGTTCAACGCCGACCAGTTCTTCAACGACCCCTATTTCTGGCGCACTTCGAGCCGCTTCCCGCCGCACAACCTGTACACGGATGGGCCGCACCTGGAGGCGCTCGCCCGGAGGGTCGGCGGGACGGCGCCGCCCGGCAAGGCTGTCTGGCGATTCGCACCTGACGCCCCGCTGGCCGAGCGGCCGAACGGCGGCCGGATCGACGTGGCCTACCTCGCCAACCGCATCACGTACCGCTACGACCGGGCGACGAACACCTACCGGCGCTACGTCAGCGGCGGGGTCCGCCAGGTCGACGCGGGAACCGGGAAGGCGGTGGCGCCCAGGAACGTGGTCATCATGCGGATGCAGTTCGGCGCGCTCAACGACGGGCATCCCCAGAAGCACCGCCTCGAGGCGAAGGTCGTCGGCAGCGGTATCGCCTGGATCGCGACCAATGGCCACACGATCAGGGGCACGTGGCGGAAGCGGTCGCTCACCGCGCCGACGGTCTTCTATGACGCCGCGGGGCGCCCGGTCACCCTGACCGCCGGCCAGACGTTCGTGCAGGTCATGAAGACGACCGACTTCGTGAGCATCAAGGACGGCCGCGTGCCGCCCACCCCACCGACCACCCAGCACGGCTCGATTCCGGAGTAGGCTCACCCCCCCGCGTCGTCGGACTAACGGGCGGCGGCCGCGATCGCGACCTCGGCGTAGACCCTGCGCGTCTCCGCTGCGACATCGGCCCACGTGCGAGGATGCCGCGCGCGTCCCTGGGCGAGCGTGACGAGCCGGGCGTGGAGTGCGTCATCGGTCCACAGCGTCCCGAGGGCGGAGGCGAGCCGATCCGGGTCGTGCGGCTCGACGAGGATCCCCGCGGCACCAACCGCATCGGGCAAGGCCCCGACGGCGCTCGCGATCACCGGGGTTCCAGCCCCGACCGCCTCGATCGCCGGGAGCGCGGAGGCATCCGACACGACCGGCAGCACCGCGGCCCGGGCGCCGGCCACGACCCCCGCAAGGCGACGCGGTTCGAGGGATGGCGCATAGAGCAGCAGCTCCCCGACGCCCTGCCGGGCGGCGGCGCGTGCGAGGGCGGCTCGATCGGCGGGCGAGGCGCCCACCAGCAGCACGCGTGGCGGCCATGGCAGGTCTGTGGCGAGGTTGGATGGGCGTCCGGCCGCGTCGAGCTGCCGTAGCGCCGTGAACAGCGTGACGAGGTCCTGGCGCGCGTCGAACCGGCCGGGGTAGACGACATAGCGTTCGGGCAGCCCGAGCTTGCGGGTCTCGGCGCCGGCGAGCTCACGAGCGGCAGGCGTGAAGGACGAGCGCGCAGCGAGCGGTACGACCCGGAGCCTGCCGCGACGCAGCCGCAGCAGGACGCGGGCCGTGCGCGCCACCGCCTCGCTCGTCACGATGACAGCGGCTGCATCCCGGACGATCCGCGTGCGCAGACGATGGCCGAACCGCGCGGCGGGACTGCGCAGGTACAGCCCAGGCCGTTCCCACGGCGCCAGGTCGAGCAGCGTCACGACAACCGGCAGGCCAGAGGCGAGGGGCGCCACGCCTCCGACCGCGTGGTACACGGCGCCCGCGGCGCCATCGCGCTCGGCTCGCCACCCGGCACCCAGCGAGGCACCGCGGAGCAGGAAGGGGTCCACGGTCATGGATGCCGAACGCAGGAGTCGGGTTGGCGGCAGCAGGCGCCTGCCGACGACGTGGAGGCCGGTCAGCGACTCGGTCGGGTCGTCCAGTCCTGCCTGGAGCATGAGCGCGAACGATTCGCTCGGAAGAGGTTCGTGCGAGAACGCGGCGAGCAACTCCGAGAGGTAGATGGCGGTCGTGGGTGCGCGTTCCGCCTCCTGCAGTGGACGGACGTCCAGCACCACGCGCACTCCGGGCGATGGGCGGCCATCGGTGGCCGCGGGCAGGTCTCCCTCGGGCGTCCCGGGTCGCCCGGTCACGCCTCCCCTGAAGAGTCCTGGGAGGGAGTCGCGCCCGCGGCGGACTCCCCGTCGGGCGCCGCGGCCCTCTTCTCGCGGCGGCTCCGAACGCCTGCCGCCACCTCCTCCGAGCGGAGGCGCATCACAACGAACAGGGCCTCGACCACGATCCGGCGCGACATCTTCGACGTGCCGACGCGGCGATCCCGAAAGACGATCGGAACTTCGGTCACTCGGGCGCCGGCGCGGCTCGCGCGGTATGTCATCTCGATCTGGAACACGTAGCCGCCGGCGTGGATGCCCTCGAATGGGACGGCAGACAGCGTCGAGCCGCGCCAGGCCTTGAAGCCCCCCGTCAGGTCGTGGGATGAGAGATTGAGCATTGTGCGCGCGAAAAGGCTGCCGCCCCGAGAAATCAGCCGGCGGCCGATCCCCCAATCCTCGACGCCGCCGCCCGGGACGTAGCGGGACCCGATCACCAGGTCCGCCTCGTCGGCCGAGATCGGGGCGATGAGCGCCGGCAGGACGGCGGGATCGTGCGACCAATCGGCGTCCATCTGCACGACGGTCGAGGCTCCGGCGTGGAGGACGTAGGCGAAACCCTCCAGGTATGCGCGGCCCAGGCCCTGCTTTGCCGGCCGGTGGCGGACGCGGACGCGGCTGTCGCGCGCCGCCACCTCATCGGCGAGCTTGCCCGTTCCATCGGGAGAGCCATCGTCCACGACGAGGAGGTTCGCGCCCGGCAGGGCGCCCAGGATCGCCTCGGAGATCGGGCCGATGCTGGCGGCCTCGTTGTAGGTCGGCAGGACGACCCAGACACCCTGACCCGGCGGGGCTGCCTCGCGCGCCTTGTCCGCTGCCTCCGCGCGTGGCGCGGCCTTCTTCCTGGGCATCGTCGGAAGTCTACGGGAGGGGTGGACGCGCCGAGCGGTGACCGGGCCGCTCAGCTGACCGACACGGTCATCGAGCCGCGGTTCGTGTGACCGAGCGAATCTTTCGCGCTGATCGCGATCGTCGCCGGTCCCGTCCCGCCCGATGCGACCACGAAGCTGACCCGGTAGCTCCCGTTCGACAGGAGGCTGGCCGTCTTCGTCACCCCCGCCTTGCCGGACTGGGTGAAGGTCACGGTCGGGCGTGTCGACAGGCGCTCGACGGACCGGAAGGTGAGCGTCAGAGTCTGGCCGGCATGCAGCGCGGAGGACGACGCGCTCATCGTGAATCCGGTGGCGTAGATTGCCCGGCGCAGGACTGTGGTTCCCAGCGACGTCGTGGCGCGCAGCTCAGCGACGTACCGTCCGGCCGGTACGTATGCGCCCGCTCCGTTCTTCCCGTTCCAGCTCCAGTTGTACGCGCCGGCTGACTTCGAGGCGTTGTTCCAGACCGTGCGGACAACGGCTCCGTTTCCGTCCAGGATGCTGAGGCTAGGCGTCGCGCCGCGGGTCAGTCGGAAGGTGAGGGCGGAGCTCGGCAGGAGCGAGTCGCCATCCTGCGGGTAGAACGGGGTGGGCGACCAGCTCAGGAAGCCGATCGTCCGATCCACAGTGACGAAGGCGCTGACCGTCGTCCGGTTGCCGAACGCGTCCGTCCCCGTCGTCGTGAAGCTGTAGCGTCCGTCGGCGACCATTCGGCCGGACGCATCCCGGCCGTCCCACGTGATGCCCTGGCTCGTCCGGCTGGTGAACGTCCAGCTCCGGACGAGCGTGGTGCCATGGGCGACCTTGGCGGCACCGACGACCGCGATGTCAGACGACCAGCGGAGTGCCACGCGGTCGTACGCTCCGTCGCCGTTGGGCGAGAACGACAGCGGCGCGACAGACTCGGTGATGGCCGGATTGCGCGATCGGACCGTGACGTTCCAGCTGCGTGCCGCGATATTGCCAGCGGGGTCCGAGACACCAAGCCTGACGAGGTAGACACCGTCAGGAACCGGGGTGCCCGCGTCGTTGCGGCCGTTCCAGGCAACGCTCGCGCTTGCACCTGCCCCGGTGAT
>VBFZ01000101.1:8758-11724 GCA_005880805.1 Chloroflexota bacterium
GCTGAGCCGCCAGGAAGTCGCGCCGCCGCTCGAGGCGATCTTCGCGGTGAGGGAGTCCAGGCGGCCGTCACCGTCGGGCGAGAGCCGCGTCGAGCTGATCGACGATGAGCTGACCGTCGGCGCGATCCGGTCGATCGTCACCGCGTATATCGCAACCTGGGCCGGGGTGACCGGACGCGCGGATGGGGCGGTGTAGGTCGTCGTGCCGCTCACTCCGACGAGCTGGAGGACGTAACGGCCGTCGGGAAGGGATGCCCCGCTGGCGGTGCCGTTCCAGTCGTAGACCTGTGCGCCGCTCGCGAGATCGGGGAGGCTGACCGTTCCGGCCAGCGTGCCGTCCACCCGCCAGGCCTTGAGGGCGACCGAGTCGAACGCGAGCGTGTTCGTCCAGCGGATGCGAAGCCGATCCCGCGATCCGTCGCCGTTCGGCGAGAAGGCCCGGTAGCCCGTGGCCGATGCCGACGAGCCGAGGCTGGCCAGGCCCCCGTCCGAGAAGCCGAGGCCGGTCATCCCGGCGTCGACGAGGGTGCTGTTGGGCGCTACCGCGGCCGACACATAGGTGGTTGTCGAGCTGCTCGTGGCGACCCAGACGCCGTTCTGGGCATAGGCCACGGGCTGCCACTCCATGATCGGGCCGGTGAACTGGTACCAGGTGTAGCCGTCCGCGGCCACGGGGCCGGCGGTGATCGCGAGGATGTCGCCGGTATTGAGCGTCCCCACCGACGCCGCCGATGTGTCGTGGCCGGTGCGCACGGCCAGCCCGTCCACCCGCACGCGTCCGAACCCGCCGACGGCGAGGCTGGGCGTCGCGTCGTAGACGGAAGCCACGTTCCAGCCGCTCACGTTGCCGTGGCTGTCGGTCGCGCGAGCGCGGAACGCGTAGGAATGGCCGTCCCTGCCGAGGTAGACGTCGCTGGTCGCGGTCGTGCTCATCAGCCACGTCCCCCACGCGCCGCCGTCGGCCGAGACCTGCACGTCGTAGCGGGCGATGTTGCTGTCGTCGATGGCCCGCCAGCTGACGACGAAGCCACCGTCGCGCTGCTTCGGCGCAAGGTTCCTGATCCCGGCGAGCGGGGGCGTGGTGTCGTGGAGGAACTTCGTCCCCAGCTCCTGCCACAGCTCCGTGCGCGAGCCGTCGTAGCCGAGCGCCCACATGCCCACGCCGCGGAGACCCGCGCGGTTGACGAGGTCGTACCGCCGGCCGAGGGAGACGGCGTCGTCGTAGTAGACCTGCCGCCAGGTCGTCACGCAGCCGTAGGTCCCCGTGCAGTTCTGCTTCTTGTATGCGATCCACGGCGACTGCTCGACGGAGTCCCATTTGCGGCCGTACTGACTGGCGAGCGGGACGACGTTCTCGTAGTTCACGCTCACGGACGTCCCGTACTTGGTGCCGCTGTGCGTCGCGGAGCGGACCGATCCCGAGACGGTGGACCAGGCACGCCCGTAATAGGGAACGCCAAGGATCAGCTTGGAGGGCGCCACGCGCGCCGTGAAGGCCGCCACCGTGTCGGTGAGGTCGTAGGCGGGGCCGGTCAGCGGGTCGATCGAGCCGGCCGAGCCGGCGCCGGCCGTTCGGTAGTCGTAGCCCATGATGAAGATCGCGTCGGCGCCGCCCGCCGCCGTGGCGTTGGCGACCGGGTAGTTGCCGATCGAGCCGAGGGTGTCGAACGTGAGCTGGTAGCCCTTGTGGACCCGGTTCAGCTCGCTCCGGATCGTCCGGATCAGGGCGGTGAACTCGGTGTCGTAGCTCGGGGCGAGGGGTTCGAAGTCGAGATTGACGCCGTCGGCGCCACGATCGCGGACCGCGGCGGCGATCTGCCTCGCGAGGGTCAGGCGGTGGGCCGCCGAGCCGAGCAGCGCCTTCTGGCGGTTCAGCCCGCTCGTGTTCCAGCCGAAGCTCTGGACCGTCAGGACGACGCGCGTGTGGTGGCTGTGCGCGGCCGAGATGATGCTCGTCATCTTCGCGCTGGTCCAGCCGCTCCAGCCGACCGTGGTCGAGCCGTCACGATTGCGCTTCTGGAGGGTTCCGTTGCCGTCCGCGCCGACGCCGAAGTAGGCGATCGTCGAGATCTTGCCGTAGTCGAGCCGGAGACTGCTCGAGTTGGCCTCCCAGTAGGGCAGGAATCCGAAGATCTCGCGGCGCAGGCCGGTCGGACTGATTGCCGCGTCCGGCGTGATCCCGGGCGTCGTTGCGTCCGAGCCGCCGGCCGACTCAAACGAGGCGTTTGCTGCGGCAACCGGCGCGGGACCGCCACTCGGCAGGTCGATCGACGCCGCGACGGCGAAGTGGCCCGGCCTCGCGGTCGGGGCCGGGATCGGGCGGGAGGCCCCGACTCGCGGTGGCTGCCTGCCCTGGCCGCGCATCGAGGCACCGTCGAGACGGCCCGGCGGGAGGGCGCTGGGCGACGTGCCGCCAACGGACCAGCGGTCTCCGGCTTCGGGTTGGAAGCCGAGGGTGACTCGTCGGCCCGGCGTGAAGGCGATGCGATCCGAGGCGTGCCGCTCCGCCTCTTCGTACTGGATCGAAGGCTGGAGGCCAGCCGTCGGCGAACTCACCGAGCTCGGCGGCTGACGCGAGACCCGGGTTGTCGGTCAGAGCGTCGGTCAGCGGATCGGCAGCGGCGCTGTCGTACGGGACCCGACCCGCGAGCGCACCGGCCGGAAATCCCGGACCAGGACGTCGGGTGACGGCCGCGTCGACGCTGACCCCTGCATCGGCTTGCGTGCGTCGGATCGCGGAACTCGGATCCGGCGTGATCGATCCGAGCGGAACCTGCCCGACGAAGACGATCGCGACGACCGCGGCGATCGTACGGCCGGCGTGTCGGATGGGGAATCGACGGAATCCGGATGACAAGACGTTCCTCGCGCGTCGGGTTCATCGCCTGGAAGCGACGGCTCCTCGGTGCGAGTCAGCAGGGCGGCTGGCGCACCGGAGTCGGTCGACCATAGACCCCGGTGCCAGG
>VBFZ01000108.1 GCA_005880805.1 Chloroflexota bacterium
CGTGCCGACCGGCCATCTTGTCGCCGACGCTGATCTTGCGCTTCTGAGCGACCGACGCCCGGACCAGCCGGTTGACGCCCGGCTGCAAGTCGTCGTTGAGCTCGCGACGGAATTCGCGGATCTCGACGACCTTGCCTCGCTCGCCGTGTGGCAGGCGCAGGCTCGAGTCCTTCACTTCGCGCGCCTTCTCGCCGAAGATCGCGCGCAGGAGGCGCTCCTCCGCGGTCAGCTCGGTCTCGCCCTTGGGCGTGATCTTGCCGACCAGGATGTCGCCCGGCCGAACCTCGGCGCCGATGTAGACGATGCCCTCCTCGTCGAGGTCCTTGAGGGACTCCTCGCCGACGTTGGGGATGTCGCGGGTGATCTCCTCGGGTCCGAGCTTGGTGTCCCGTGACTCGATCTCGTGCTTCTCGATGTGGATGCTGGTGAACAGGTCGTCCTTCACGAGGCGGTCGCTGATGACGATCGCGTCCTCGTAGTTGCCGCCCTCCCAGCTCATGAACGCAACGAGCACGTTGCGACCGAGCGCCAGCTCGCCGTTGTCAGTGGACGACGAGTCGGCGATGGCCTGGCCGGCGTCGACACGCTGCCCGACATCCACGATCGGGCGCTGGTTGATGCACGTGCCCTGGTTGCTGCGCACGAACTTCTGCAGCCGATAGGCGTCCAGCTCGCCCGCGTCGGTCTCGATCTCGATCCGCTCCGCGGTCACGCTGGTCACGACACCCGGTCGGTCCGCGACGACGACCTGGCCGCTGTCGAAGGCGGCTCGGACCTCCATGCCGGTGCCCACGATCGGAGCCTCCGGCTCGAGGAGCGGGACTGCCTGGCGCTGCATGTTCGAACCCATGAGCGCGCGATTCGCGTCGTCGTGCTCCAGGAACGGAATGAGCGCGGTCGCGACGGAGACGACCTGCTTGGGGCTCACGTCCATGTACTCGATCTGGTTGGGCCGCGCCTCGGGGAACGTGTCGCGGTAGCGCGACGGCACGCGCTCGGCGAGGAAGTGGCCCTCGTTGTCCAGCGCCGCGTTCGCCTGCGCGACGACGTGCTCCTCTTCCTCGTCCGCGGGCAGGTACTCGATCTCGTCGGTGACGACCGGACGGATCGGGAAGGCGAGCGCCTTCTGCTTCTTGAGCTCGGCTGCGGCCGCGTCGTTGAACGCCTTGCCCGCCTTCAGGAGCGTCTTGCCGTCCTTGGCGACCAGATCGCTGCCGGCCTCGTAGGAGGTCAGGTGCGGGTCGTCCCAGGCGATCGTGCGCTTGACCTTGCGATAAGGCGTCTCGATGAAGCCGTAGCTGTTGATCCGGCCGTAGGTGGCCAGCGAGCCGATCAGGCCGATGTTCGGGCCTTCCGGCGTCTCGATCGGGCAGATGCGGCCGTAGTGGCTGTGGTGAACGTCACGGACGTCGAACCCGGCGCGCTCGCGCGACAGGCCGCCCGGGTCGTGAGCTCCGCGAGGGGGTTGGTCTGATCCATGAACTGCGACAGCTGGCTGCCGCCGAAGAACTCCTTCATGGCAGCAACGACCGGGCGGATGTTGATCAGCGCGTTGGGCGTCGCCTTGTCGATCTCCTGGATCGTCATCCGCTCGCGCACGACGCGCTCCATGCGCAGGAGGCCGATCCGGAACGCGTTCTGGATCAGCTCGCCATTTGCCCGGATCCGGCGGTTGCCGAGATGGTCGATGTCGTCGCGCGGGTGCAGGCCGCGGTTGCACTCGATCAGGTGGCCGACGATCGCCGCGATGTCCTCGCGGGTGATCGTCCGCTGGTCGGGCTGCAGCGCGATGCCCATCCGCTCGCCGACGCCGTCGAGCTTCTTGTTGAACTTGTAGCGCCCGACCCGACCCAGGTCGTAGCGGCGGAAGTTGAAGAACAGGCTCTCGACGAGCTGGCGCGCGTTGTCACCGGTCGGTGGGTCGCCCGGGCGCAGCTTCTTGTAGACCTCGATGAGGGCATCCTGCTGGGTGTGCGTCAGGTCCTTGTCGAGGGTGCTCGCGATGTAGGGGTGCTCGGGGTCCGCGTCGATGCCCGCGAAGAGCGCCGTGATCTCGTCGTTCGACTCGTAGCCGACGGCGCGCAGCAGCGTGGTCGCCGCGAGCTTGCGCTTGCGATCGACCTTGACCCACAGCTGGTCCTTGTTGTTGGTCTCGAACTCGAGCCAGGCGCCCCGGTTCGGGATGACCTTGGCCGAGAAGAGCATCCGACCGCTGGTCGGATCCTCAGCCTCGCTGTAGTAGACGCCCGGCGAGCGCACGAGCTGGCTGACCACGACGCGCTCGAAGTCGCCCATGTAGACGCGCTGGCGCTGGATCTCGCCGGTCTCCTTGATGAGCAGCTCGACGTTGACATAGAGCGGCTTGCTGTACGTCAGGTCCTTGGTCCGGCATTCGAGCTCGGTGTACTTGGGCGGGCCGAACTCGTAGTCCAGGAACTGGAGCTCCATCACCTTGCCGGTGAAGTCCTTGATCGGGCTGATCTCGTCGAACAGTTCGCGCAGGCCCTTCTCGAGGAACCAGTTGAAGGAATCCAGCTGGAGCTCGATCAGGTTCGGGATCGGCAGCTTCTCGTCGATCCGGGCGTAGGACTTGCGCCCGTTGCCGTTGGTAACCAGGGCGCGCGCCGACGACTCAGCGGTAAGCAGCATGAACTGCTCCTTGAGGGAGGAGGGAGAGGGTGTGGGGGGCCGCGCTCACAGAAGGAGTAGGATACCGCGCAATTTCCGATTGTCAAACGGAAAAAACCCGTCCGGGCGGTCTCCGAAATCGCGTGCCCGCAAGCTTTGATCGACCCGGTTCGCCCGGCCGCCCTACCCTCCGTCGACGCAAATTCCCGTTTTATCGGCCGGAGAAATGTTACGGACGGATTCGGCGCCGACGAGAGCGCCGCGGCCGCCGTCGGAGGCCGCGTCTATCCCGGCGCACGCTCACCCCGGGATGAAAAGCAGGGCACGCCGGCCAGGCCAGGTCCGGCCGTCGCAGGTTGTATTGCTGCCACAACTATTGGGAACAATCGTGCGGGTGGCCACCTCGCGACGGGATGGCCACGGCCGCACTACTTGATCTCGACCTTGGCCCCTTGCTCTTCCAGAGCGGTCTTGATCTTTTCGGCCTCCTCCCGGGTGACGCCTTCCTTGACGGGCTTCGGAGCGGCGTCAACGACGTCCTTGGCCTCCTTGAGGCCGAGCCCGGTGAGCTCGCGGACGACTTTGATCACGGGGATCTTGTTGGGGCCAATCTCGGCCAGCACCGCGCTGAACTCGGTCTGCTCCTCGGCCGGAGCTGCAGCCGCGGCCTCGGGAGCTGCCGCACCGGCCGGCGCTGCTGCCACCGCGACAGGTGCCGCCGCGGTCACTCCATAGCGCTCCTCGAAGCGCTTGATGAAGTCCGACAGCTCGAGGACGGTCATCTTGTCGATCGCCTCGAGCAGGTCGTCCTGTGTCTTTACTGCCATTCCTGGTCTCCTTTTCTTCGCGTTGTGTCTGTGCTGAGGTGGTGGCGGTGTCAATCGGTGGGCCTCGGATGAGGGCCCAACCGGTTACGCCCTCTGTTCGGCCTCGCTGGCTTTCCGCTCGGCGAGTTGCGCGAGCATCGAGCCGAGGTTCCGGAGGTTCGCGGTCAGGAGCCCGCCGAGGTTGGCGACGGGTGCCTGCATCGCGCCGCCCAGCCTCGCCAGGAGCACCTCGCGCGCGGGCAGGGCTGCGAGCCTCGTCACGCCGTCCGCGTCGATCGCCCGGTTGCCCAGCAGCGCGCCGGTGATTCGCACCACGCGGTACGGTCGCGTTGCGTCGAGGACCGCCTTCGCGGTCTGCGCTGGATCGCCCTTGCCGAAGGCGATCGCCGTTGGTCCTTCGAGCATCGGCGCCAGCGCCTCGGCGTCGGTGTCGCGCGCGGCGATCTTGAGCAGCCGGTTTTTCACGATCCGGTAGCGGATGTCCTGCCTGCGCAGGGCACGCCGGACTTCGGCGAGCTCGGTCACGGTGAGGCCGCGATATTCGGAAACGACGAGCGTCGAGCTGTCGGCGAGCTCAGCTCGCAGCTCCTCGACGGTCTCCCGTTTGGCCTCAGTCGGCATTCTCTGCCTCCTGGTTGAGCGCGCGGCCGGCGCGCGGCGGTGGGTGCCTGGCCGTGGAGACCAGAACGCCCCTGCGACGGTCCGTTCCGCAGGGGCGCAGCCACCAGGAGGTGGAAAAGCGCCGGTCTGCCTCGGCGTGCCGACCCTCGTCCCTGGCGCTGCGAAGCGCCGATCCGGTCCGGTCGATCAAGCCCCTTCCGAAAGCCCGCTGGCTCCCGGGTTCGAGGCGCATGCTGTCTCGGGCGGTCCGTCGATCTTCAGTTCAGGTGACGCGGCCAGGGCCCGCCACCGTGTTGACTCCGCGGCCGCTCAGGCCGCCGCGGCGAGGACGGCCGGCACGTCGACCCGGATACCCGGGCCCATCGTGCTGGCGATCGTGAGTCCCTTGAGGTACTGCCCCTTCGCGCCCGTCGGTCTCGCGCGGTTCACGGCGTCGAGCAGTGTCGTCAGGTTCTCGAGAAGGGCCTCCGCCTCGAAGCTCGCCTTCCCGAAGGAGGTGTGGATGATAGCGCCCTTGTCGACCTTGAACTCCACGCGACCGGCCTTCACCTCGCGCAGGGCGCGTTCGATGTCGAACGTGATCGTTCCCGACTTTGGATTGGGCATCAGCCCGCGGCGGCCCAGGATCTTGCCGAGCCGCCCGACCATGCCCATCGTGTCCGGGGTGGCGAGCGCCACGTCAAATTCCAGCCAGCCGGCCTCGATCTTCTTCACGAGGTCCTCGGCACCCACCTCGTCGGCCCCGCCGCGGAGCGCCTCCTGTGCCTTCTCGCCCTGGGCGAAGACGGCCACCCTGACCACCTTGCCCGTTCCATGCGGCAGAACGACGGTGCCGCGAACCATCTGGTCCGCGTGGCGTGGATCCACGCCGAGCCGGATGTGCGCCTCGATCGTGGGGTCGAAGTTGACGGTGCTCGTCTCCTTGACGAGCGTTACGGCCTCCCGGGGCTCGTAGAGCCGGGTGCGATCAACCAGCTTCGTGGCTTCCTGATACTTCTTGCCGTGATTGGGCACTGTCCGTTCCTCCTGACGAGCGGCGTTCCGCTCTCCCCCTGGCGCGGGGTCCCGAGATCAGCCGACGTCAGCCGACAACTTCTATTCCCATACTGCGGGCCGTCCCCTCCACCTGGCGCATCGCGCCTTCCAGATCGTTGGCGTTCAGGTCGGCCAACTTGATCGTGGCGATCTCGCGCACCTGATCGCGGGTCACCCGACCGACGACCTCCCGCTTGGGGGTGGAAGACCCCAGTTCGACCCCGGCCGCCTTGCGCAGCAGGTCGCCGGCGGGCGGCGTCCGGAGCACGAAGGTGAACGAGCGGTCCTCGAAGACCGTGACCTGGGCCGGGATGATCTGCCCGACCTTGTCGGCCGTCTTCTCGTTGTAGGTCTTCGTGAACTCGACCAGGTTGATGCCATGCGGGCCGAGCACGGTCCCGACCGGGGGCGCGGGTGTCGCCTTGCCGGCCGGCAGCTGGAGAGTCACGACGGTTCGGATCTTCTTGGCCACGGGCGATGAGGGTCCTTTCTGGTTCGGTCAGCCGGCTACAGCTTTTCCACTTGCAGGAAGTCGAGCTCCACCGGCGTCTCGCGACCGAAGATGCTAACCAGCACCTTGACCTTGTTGCGCTCGGGATTGACCTCGTCGACCGTCCCGATGAACTCCGCGAACGGCCCATCCGTCACCCGGACGCTCTGGCCCTTCTGGAAGGCCACGCGGTACTTCGGCGTCTCGACCCCCATCTGGCGGAGGATCTGCTTGACCTCGTGCTCGTCGAGCGGGATCGGCTCGCTGCGCACGCCCGGGATGTTGGCGCCGCCGACGAAGCTGGTGACGCCGGGGGTGTTGCGGACGACGAACCAGCTGTCGGGGTCCAGGATCATCTCGACCAGGACGTAGCCCGGATAGACCTTCTTCTGGACGGTATGGCGCTGGCCCTGCCGGATCTCGATCTCGTCTTCCATCGGCACGAGGACCTGGAAGATCTTGTCCGCCATGCCCATCGACTCGATGCGATGCTCGAGGTTCGCCTTGACCTTGTTCTCGTAGCTCGAGTACGTGCGGTTCACGTACCAGCGCTTCTCGGGTGTTCGGGTTGTCTCGGTGGTGGTCTCAGTCATCATCATTGCCTAACGTGGGATGAGGGCGACGGCGCGCAGGAAGATCACGTCGAAGACGGTGATGTAGAGACCCACGGCGATGCTGACCGTGAAGACGAGCACCGTCAGGTTGCGGGTCTGCGCCGGCGTTGGCCAGGACACCTTCTTCAGTTCGGACCACGCCTCGTCGATGAAGCGCCGGAATCGATTCACTGAGTCGTTCTTCTTTCAACTACGTTCGCTG
>VBFZ01000109.1 GCA_005880805.1 Chloroflexota bacterium
ATCGTGACGATCGCCAACATCGACCCTGCCCGCCTGGCACCCTCGACCTACCCGGGTTCCAGGCAGATCGTCTCGAGCGTTGCCCTCACGTTCTTTGCGTTCCTCGGTTTTGGGGTTGTCACGTTCACCGCGAAGGACCTTCGGGACCCGTCCCGCGAGCTGCCGAGGGCGATGATGATCGCCATCGGCCTCGCGGCGGCGGTCTACGTTGCGGTCTCGCTTGGCGTGTTCGGCACCCTCGGCGTGGAGCAGGTGATTGCCGCGGGCCCGACTGCCATCGCGGTCGCAGCCCAGCCGGTGCTCGGCGATGTGGGCTACTGGCTCATCCTGGTGACCGCGTTGTTTGCCACGGCAGGAGCAACGAACGCCGGCCTCTATCCGGCCACCGGGCTCTCGGATCACCTGGCGTCTACCGGCCAGTTCCCGAGCGTCATGGGCAGCCGCATCGATCGGGCGTCCGTGGGGCTGCTGGTGGCTGCCGTGGCAGTGGTCATCCTGATCGCCTTGTTCGATCTGTCGGCTATCGCCTCGATTGGCAGCGTGGTGGCGCTGACGATCTTTGGCCTGGTGACTGTCGGCCACCTGCGCATCCGCGGGGAGACGGGGGCGCGGCTGAGCGTGCTCGCCCTCGGGCTCGCGACGACCGCCGTCACCTTGCTCACGTTTGTGTTCACGACGCTCATCGAGGAGCCGGCGTCGATCGCGACGTTGCTGGTGATCCTCCTCATCAGCGTGGCTCTCGATGCGGGCTGGTCGCGCCAGCGCCAGCGCCAGGCTTCGGAGCTCGCCCCAACGACGTCCGACCCGCGATTGTGACCGGCTCAAGCCCTGAGGCCGTGCTGGCAGGCCCTGACCCGGGACGGTTTCTACCCGGTCGGCGTCTGAGGGGCCACGCCGCCGCAGTCGCGCCGAACCTCCTCGGCCATCTGCCACAGGGCACGACGGGATGTCTCGACGACGTCGAGCCCGGCCAACGCCGAGGTCCGTAGCTCGCCCGTTACCCGCCGCTCGACGTCGGCTGCCAGTCGGCCAGCCCAGCGCCTGCCGATCAGCCGTGCGTGGACGTCGGTCAGGCGCGCAACCAGCCACGACGCGCCGACAAGCGCAACCAGGATGACCAGGGGGACGGGCACGTGGCCGAGGAGCGGCAGCTCCACGGCATCCACCGGAACCCTGACCAGCGCCGCGACGACGATCCAGATCGCCGTGAGCGCGATCCCGAGGCCGATCAGCGACTGGATCGGGCCGAGAACGGACCACCACCGGCTGGTCGGCGGAACGTCGGGCGTGACGGCGACGGCA
Organism: Chloroflexota bacterium; assembly: GCA_005880805.1. Lineage (GTDB taxonomy): Bacteria > Chloroflexota > Limnocylindria > Limnocylindrales > CSP1-4 > CF-16. The sequence continues at coordinate 1,303 of VBFZ01000109.1, forward strand.
TGGTCGACGGCCTCACCCACGACCGCCTCGCTGGGTCGCCGCTCTGCCAGCTCGACGACGGCCGGTCGGATGGCGATGGGGGCGGTGCGCAGGGCCCCCGTGAGCGCCTCGTTGAGTGGGCTGGTCGCAGCGCCCAGTGAACCGCGCTCGCGCCATTTGACGAGGAAGGTGCGCGGGTCTGCCGTTCGTCGCCGCCGGCCGGTGAGCTGATCGAAGGCCGTCCTGATGAGCCCGAACGGACCTCCTGCCCGCGCACGGGCGCGAGCGCGCACGGCCTCGGTCGCGCGCTTCTCCAACTCCGGGATGTCCACGAGGCGAAGGACGCGCTCCGACGTCGCCCTGAGTGCCTCTTCCCGGATGGTTGGCGGGATGAGCGGTTGCGGCCCATCCTCGCTCGATCCGGCGGCCGCGGCGAGGTCAGCCGCTGCGGCGACCATCGTGGCCGCTGCGCGCCGCCTGATCACCTGCTTTGCTTCGACCGCCTCGGCGAGCCAGTCCGTCAGTGGCTCGATACCGCCCGCTGCGATCGCAGAGGTCACGAGGATCGGCGGCGACATCACGCCCGCCCGAATCCTCAGGAGGCGCTCGAGATCACGCCGAATCTCTCGATCGGCGCCGGCCGTGAGGCGGTCGCTCTTGTTGACGACGATCAGCTGCCGATCGAGGCGGGGCAGCCAGCGCGCCAGGAACTCGTCGTGCAGCACGGCATCTGCGTATTTCTCCGGATCGGTGATCCAGGCGACCGCGTCGACCTTGGGCAGGATCTCCTCGACCGCGCGACGGTGCTCCGTGACGATCGAGTCGAGGTCGGGCAGATCCAGGACCGCCACGTTCGACAGGCCCCCGTACTGGTGGACCTGCGAAACGCCCAGCCACGCGAGCAGTGGCGCCAGCATTGTCCGTCTGCTCGCAGGAATCCAGGCAAGGGGCTCGGCGGTCGTTGGACGTTCCGCGGACACCGGGCTGATCGGGCTGCCGGCCAGCCGGTTCAAGAGGCTCGATTTGCCGACGCCCGTCCCACCGACCAACGCCAGGACGTAGGTGTCGCCCGGGTAGCCGAGCCGGCGGCGAGTCGTAGCGAGGGCTTCCTCGGCCGCATCGGTCGACATGCCGAGTGCATGCGCGGCAGCCAGGGCACCGGCCAGTCGGTCGATGCAGCGCTCGAGGTTCGGCTGAGCGACGCTGGGTGATGCCTCTGTTTCGACGGCCACGCTACGCCCGGCCTGCCCGGAGGGTGGTGTTTGTTTCCGGCATCCCGAAGGCAGCGCTGACCTCGTCCTCGAGGGTCGGCTCGAGCGCCGCAATCCTGTGGGCGACTTGTCGAAGGTTGGCGGACAGGTCCGGCAAGTAATCGGCCGGCGGCAGCAGGCGCTCGAATCGATCGCGTTCCTCCTCGAAGGTCTGCTCGAGCGCTTCGTCGAGCCGGCTCGCGGCCCGCTGTACGAGCTCGACCATCGCGGCTTCGCCGAACAGGGCGGAGAGCACCTTCTGGTTGACGAAGGCGGTCGCCGCCGCCACGCCGAGCTCGGCGCCGGTCAGGCCGCCCGTGTGGATGAAGGTCGCGAGCATGACGCCGGTCCCGACCGCGTTCACTCCGATCGATCCTCCACGCGCGAGGAGGGCCTTCGACTGGCCGGTTCGCGAGATGTCTTCCGCGATCGAGGCGACCCAGTCCTGCAGTCGTGCTCGCAAACGCTGTTCGAAGTCGGCCGCCGGCAGCCAGAGCGTCCCGTCGTCCGCGACCCTGCCCGCGAGGAGAGGAGCGTCCGCGTACTCCGTGGCAACCCGCCGTGCCGCCTCGGCGGAATGCACGCGCGCGACGCCGATCACGTCGTCGAGCGTCCCCTTCCGAACCGCGTCGGTCGGGGCGCGGACCGGCCGGAGGACCGCCCCGAGCGTGGCCCGGATCCGCACCAGGCCCCGTGAGAACAGCCGGGTAATTTCGTCGGCGCCGACGTAGTCCTGCCATTGGCGGAGTGCCTCCTCGCGCAGGAACGTCCCGCCGGACAGCGCTTCACGAAGCGAACCAAGCGCGGCGTCGAATCGCGTTGACGCCAGCCTCCTGAGCGCCTCGACGTCGACGGACTCGTGGTCGATGTCGGAGGCGACCTCGTCGATGAGCGGGACGACCCCGGCCATGGCTCCCGCGAGCGAGCGCGCGGCGAGACGCCTTCGTGCGTCACGGTCTCCGCGCAGGCGGTCGACGAGGTCCAGCAGCGGCCGTACAGCGGCGGTGTCCAGGCTCTCCGTCGATCTTTCGATCGCGCCTTCCCTGACGTCGATGACGAGAACTCCGCCCTCTGCGCGTTCGATCGAGCCACGCAGGCCGGCCTCGGCCAGCAGCCGGCCAAGCGCCGTCAGGACGGTCGCTCGAGACTCGGGTTCCGGGGGCATCCGGTTGACGACGACGACGGTCGAGAGCTCGCGCTCGCGGAGGCGGGCGAGGACCGACCACGGCACGCGGTCCGCGTATCGCGTGGCCGTCGTCACGAAGACCGCAAGATCGGATGCCTCCACCAGGTGATCGGAAAGCTCCCGGTTCGCGTGCTCGATTGAGTCGAGATCTGGCGCATCCACGACGACCACGCCCGGATCTGTGCGATCGTCGGCGATCAGCTCGACGCGTTCTGGCTCGACCGCCGCGAGGGCGCCCGCCAGGATCGCCTCCCGGTCGCTCGGGTGCAGGAGCGCGACTGCGTGCCTCGTCGTGGGCCGAAGCACGCTGGTCGGGCTGGCGGCGCGGCCGGCGATCGTGTTGAGGAGCGAGCTCTTGCCGGCGCCGGTCGGCCCGACGATCGAGACGAGCAGCGGCGTATCGAGGCTTCTGGCCCGGACCAGCAGGTGCCCCTCCACGTGCTGGACGAGTGTGAGCGCGCGTCCACGTGCGGCCTCCGAAGCGGCCGGCCTCTCGACGCGAACGCGCGCCGCCGCGAGAAGATCCTCGACGAGCTGCCGGAGCGCTGTCTCACGGTCGCCGTTCATCGGCCGAGGGTACTGAGAAGCCGGTGAAAGGGCTCGGCACGACTGGTATTGCCTCTATCGGGGGTGTTTCAGCCATCGGCCGATCGCATTTGCTGCGGTCAACCGCTCCGGCGAGCTCGATCGTGATAGGGCATCGCGAACAGCCCAGCCGCTTCGAACTCGGACAAGTGGACGGCTTGGCTGTGGTCGACTGGCGCCCGTGACTAGAATCAAGCCCGCCGCTCGCCAACCTCGGAGCAATGGCCAGAGGACTGTCTCGAGTGCAAGAACGCTCTGACGACGGCGCCCGT
>VBFZ01000152.1 GCA_005880805.1 Chloroflexota bacterium
CGCCCGAAAGCGTTCAGGCCGCCGCTCGGCTGAAGGCCCGCGACCCAAGCCACACGGCGAACACCGCCAGGACCGCCGTCACCGCAACGCCGATCGCGATCTCCGGATTGCCCCAGTCGGCGTTGAACAGCGCGCGAGCCGCGTCGGCCGCGTGGGTCAGCGGATTGAGACTGGAGAGAAATCGCAGCCAGTCCGGCGCGAGCGCCAGCGGCAGGAGGATCCCCGACAGAAGGAACATCGGCAAGGCAACGGCCTGGACGAGCGGAGCGAGCGCGTCCTCGCTCTTCAGGACGAGGCCGGCCGTGTACGACAGCGGCGCCATCGCCAGGCCGATCAGGGCGAGCAGCCCGATGGTGCCGAGGGCTCCGGCCAGCTCGATGTGGAGCCCGAACGGGATGGCGAGGACCATCATGAGGATGCCCTGGCCGACCAGGATCACGGTGTCACGCAGCGACCGTCCGAGCAGCATCGCGCTCCGGCTCATCGGCGTCACGCGCATGCGCTCGATCACGCCGGCGCGAAGCTCGGCAATGAGCCCGAAGCCCACGAAGGCGCTGCCGAACAGCGCGATCTGGATGAGCAGCCCGGGCAGGAACCAGTTGAAGGCGTTCGTGCCCGTGTTCGCGGCCCGGACCGAGGCGTCGACGAGCGGGCCGAAGAGCACCAGGTAGAGAACCGGCTGCATCACGCCGAAGACGAGCCAGGCCGGCTGGCGGATGGTCAGGACGATTGACCGGCGGAAGATGAGCCAGGTATCGCGGAGAAGTTGCATCGAAGGGCTCCTTTCAGAACGGTGACTGGGGCTGGTTCCCGGGTCAGGCCGCGGCCGCTTCGTCGCGCAGCGAGCGACCGGTCTGGCGGAGGAAGACGTCGTCGAGGCTGGGCTTGTTGAGCGCAATCGAGGTCGGCGCGAAGCCGGCCGAGTCGAGCAGCCGGAGCAGGTGCGGGATCGCCTGGTCGCCCCGGTCGACGTACAGCCGGACGAGCCCGGTGTCATCGGCGTACGAGGCCTCGCGGACGTAGGGCTGTGCCTCCACGAGGGTCAGCACGCGTGGGCCGGAGCCGTTCACGCCGATCGTCACGACGTCGCCGGCGACCGCATCCTTGAGCTGGTCCGAGGTGCCCTCGGCGACGATGCGGCCGTTGTCGATGATCGCCAGGCGATCGCACAGCGCGTCCGCCTCCTCGAGGTAGTGCGTCGTCAGGAAGACGGTGGTGCCCTGCTCGCGCAGGGCGTCGATCTCCTGCCACATGCGGGCACGCGCCTGGGGGTCGAGCCCGGTCGTGGGCTCGTCCAGGAACAGAACGGTGGGCCGGTGGACGATCCCGAGGCCGACGTCGAGCCGCCGGCGCATGCCGCCGGAGTACGAGCCGGTCACGCGGTCCGCGGCGGCCTCGAGGTCGAGCATCGCGAGCACTTCGGCGGCGCGAGCGCGCGCCTCCGATGCGGACATCCCGTACAGCCGGCCCTGGAGGACGAGCTCCCCTCGTCCCGTCTCCGCCGGGTCGGTCGATCCGCCCTGCGGGACGTAGCCGATCCGTCGGCGGACCTCCTGCGGATTGCGCCGAAGGTCAACGCTCGCGACGATCGCCTCGCCGGACGTCGGCGGGATGAGGGTCGCGAGCATTCGCAACGTGGTGGTCTTGCCTGCCCCGTTGGGCCCGAGGAAACCGAAGATCTCGCCGGCGCCGACCCGCAGGTCGATGCCCTTGACAGCGGCGACCCGGGCTCCGCGCGACTTGAATGTGCGCGTGAGGTCGGTCGTCTCGATCATCCACTTTGAGATTGGAGCCGGGGAGAGCGGTGTTGCGGAGATTGGTGTGGGCTTTGGCATGTTGACGCTCCTTCGCCGTCTGCCCGATGCTTCGCGGCAGCGCTTCTTGCGCTGTTCAACTGCATCGGGTAATATCTGCGCAGTGCAGATACTGCCCATAGCAGGAGCCACCTGTCAAGCATGAACCGCGACCACATCGACTCGGTCCTCCGCTCCCTCCGGCGGGTGAACGTTCAGGGCTCGTTCTTCGGGCAGACGGTCGCCATCCGCTTCGGGCTCTCGGAGTCCGACATCGAAACTCTCGAAACCCTCATCGACATGGGCGCCTCGACCGCCGGGCGCCTGTCCGAGCTGACCGGCCTGACCAGCGGCGCGGTCACGCGCGTGATCGACCGGCTCGAGCAGGCCGGCTACGTCCGGCGCGTTCCTGACCCCGACCGGCGCCGGGTGATCGTCGAGGTCGTCCCGGAAAAGGTGGCCGCGGTCGAGTCGACGCTGGGCCGGATCGGCCAGGCCAGCGCGGAGGAGATCGGCCGCTACACGGACGCCCAGCTGGCCTTGATCAACGACTTCCTGACGCGCATGGAGCAAATCACCCGCGAAGAAGCCACGACCCTTCGCGAGCACCCCGATGACCGTCCAGATGGCGAGCGGACGTCCGAGCATGCGGCTCCCCTCGGCGGCCTCACGAGCGCACGGCTGGTGGTTCGGTCCGGCCTGTCCGAGCTTCGACTACGGGCAGGCGAAAACGCTGCGGAGCTCTACCGGGCGGAGTTCGAAGGCTCGACGCCGCAGGTTCGCCTGCGCGACGGGCGCGTCCTCATCCAGTACCGCGGCATCCCGTTCGACTGGCGCAAACGCAAGGCCACGATCGGCCTCAATCCGGCGATCCCGTGGGCGATCGAGATGATCGGAGGAGCGCAGCGACTGGAGGCCGACCTCAAGGAGATCCACACGACCCGTTTCGAGCTCACCGGCGGATCGGAGCGAATCGGGCTCCAGCTCGGGACGCCCAGGGGCGAGAGCACGATCCGGGTGGTGGGCGGCGCGAGCACGATCCGCGTCCAGCGACCAGCTGTGGTCCCGGTCAGCCTGTCCGTCGTCGGGGGTTCTGGCCAGGTCGACTTCGACGGAACGCGCGTCTCACTGACCGGGGGCAGGAGCGGCGTCGAGTCGCCGGGCTACGCCGACGCGAAGGACCGCTTCAGGATCGAGGTTGTGGGCGGCTCGAAGTCAGTAGAGATCCTCGGCCGCCCGTAGGTTCGCCGCCTCAGGACCGGCTCGAGGCCGGCGTCTGGTACTCCTGCGGATGGTCCTGGCGATCCTTGGCCTTCGTTCGATCCATGATCTCGAACGTCTCGGCCACGGACCGGTCGTTCTCGTCCGCCGCGCGCTTCACGTCCTCGTAGGTGATGTTCGCCTCACCCATCTCGAGATGGGCGTCCATGCATCCGCACGTCAGGCACATTCGGGTGTCCTCCTGGGCTATCGAGTGCCTTCGGACGCTACGCCCGTCGACCGAAACCGGGCGGTGAGTTCAGCCTCGTTTGGGTTTCAAGCACGCGACATCAGCCGGTCGATTGAACTACGCCCTCAGATCCCTTCTGGCGAAACCCCAGGTCCCGATGGCCAGGCCCGCGACGGCGATGGCGGCCGAGGCGACGATCCCGGCTGCGTCCCAACGCCCGACCATCGGCAGGCCGTAGTGCCTGGTCAGCGCGAGCTGCGTGACGACATCGGGCAGCCTGAGCGCCGGCCCCACGATGTCGATGAACCAGGTGACGATCGTGACGATGGCGACCGCCGGTGCGGCCCAACCGGTCCCGACGAGACCGCCGACCGCCAGACCAACGCCGGCCATCGCCAGTGCGAAGAGTCCCAGCGACAGCGTGCCGATCGCAGGGGTCGCGATGTCGCCCCCGACGGACGCGGCCCCGACCGCAATGCCGAGTACGGCGAGCCCGACGAAGACCCCGACGCCGACGAAGACCCCGAGCCCTCCCGCCGACACCCAGCGCCTGCGGGCGAGCGGGCTGGCGAGCAGGAGCTCCAGGCGGCCTGACGTCTCGTCCGAGGCCCAGCCCGCAACCAGCGTGGCTGCCGCGAGTCCCGCCAGCACGAGCCCGAACTCGACGAACAGGATCTGCAGGAAGCCGCCCACCGTGCCCATGTCGACGCCCGGGAAGATCGAGCCGAGGAGCCGTTCGAACTCGGGCGATCTGCCGAGCTGCTCGACGAACGAACCGCCCGACGCCGCCAGCAGGAGCCCAAACACGCCCAGGCCGAGACCCCACGCCAGTGCCGCCGGAAGGTTGTTCCCCACCGTTCGGCCGGCCGGGCCGCGGAGACCCACAAGTGACGCGGGCAGGCTCGGGGTCGGGATCGGGGATGTGACGCCGATGTCGCGCCGGACGAAGGCCTCGACGCCAACCGCGAGCAGGACGATGGCGACGATCGAGACCAACACCAGCGACGGCCAGTCGAAGACGCCGGCCAGCGGCATGTGGTTGGTCGTCCAGCCGAACCAGGTCAGGTTGGCGAACGGCGCCAGCGCCGGGATCGCGGTCTGATAGCCGTTCAGGATGAAGCCCGCGAAGGTGACGGCACCTGCGAGGCCCGCAGCGGACCCACGGCCGAGGAATGGCGCCAGCGCGAATGCGACCGAGCCGGCAGCGAGGGCCAGCAGGCCGAGCCAGATGGCGTAGCCGGCCGCCGCCGTGACCGGGATTTCATCGCCCGGTAGCTTCCCCAGGGAGCCGGCCACGACGAGCGACAGGAAGATCAGTGCGCACGCGACGACCAGGACGGCAATGTGCGCGAACAGCTTTTGAAGCGCGAGACGCCGACGGCTGATCGGCGCCGCGGCGACGAATTCCAGGCTCCCGCGGCGGGCCTCAGCGGCCAGGGTCCCGGAGAGTGCGAGGATCGACCACAGGCTCGCGACGAGCGGGAAGAAGGTCCCGTACTTGTACTGCAGGTAGCCGCCCAGGGTCTCGACGTTGACGGGCTTGCCGGCCAGCCCCTGGAGGACGGGCGGCACGGCCCGAACGACGTTCCCCAGCTCCTTTCGCGACTGCGGCGTGGCGAACTCCGAGACGATTCCCTGGCTGACGACGATCAGGATCAGCCCGAGCAACGCACCCACGAGCAGAGTCGCCCGGCGCGAATCCCGGATCGCCTTTCCGAAGACGCTTCCAAACCCGTAGATCCGCCGGGCCAGGGGTGCCGGCGTCGAACCGATCGCGGCGGGGTGCCGCTGAGCTTCGGCGGTCATGTCACGCCGCCTCGCCGGCAGCGTGACCGTACTCGGCCAGGAAGGTCTCCTCGAGCGATGGTTCGCGGCTCACGAAGTCGAGCAGCTCGTAGCGAGCCGCCTCGCGCACGACCGGGGTGATCGCCCCGGAGACGCGCAGCCGAAGGACATGGTCGTCGGTACTGACGTCGCTGACGCCGGGCAGAGCGGCGAAGGCCCCGACCGGCACGTCGCCCGCGAAACGGAGCTCGACGCGGTGATGGGCCAAGTCGCGTAGCGCCTCGACGCGATCGACCCGGGCCAGCCGCCCGTCGC
>VBFZ01000132.1:0-422 GCA_005880805.1 Chloroflexota bacterium
TCGCCTGCATGGTCCGGCCATCGGTCATCCCGCGACCCGCCGGAGCAGGGTTCGCGCCGGCCCGCCGTCCGAGCCGGGAATGAGGACGGGCAGGCAGATCAGGTCATAGCGGCCTGGCGCAACCGATCGAAGGTCGAGACCCTCGAGGATGGCCACTCCGGCCCCGAGCAGGGCACGGTGGGTCGGGACAGGGTCGCCGAAGGGCGCGATCGAGAGGTAATCGATGCCCACCAGTCGGACACCGCCCTCGACCAGGGCGGACGCGGCTTCGGGCGTCAGGCCAAGGAACTCCGCGCTGAAGCCGGGCACTTCCCAGAGTGCCGAGTTCTTCGTCTTGAACAGAAGCCGCTCGGTGCCATCCGGGATCCCGATCGCATCGATATCGGCAGGCGTGATGTGGGACTCCAGCCCCGTTGCGTCGA
>VBFZ01000132.1:513-969 GCA_005880805.1 Chloroflexota bacterium
TGCGCGCCGAAGTCGAGCCGGGTGACGTTGCACACGCCCCCGGCCTTGATCGAGATGGAGAGCTCGGTGGCGACCACCGGGTCGCCCGGGAAGGAGACCATCCCCGGACGGATCGGCACGCTGACGTCGAGCCACTCCATCGGGCCAGTCTAGCCAGTCACTTCCGGAACCCATTTGACGTCCCCGTCGTACTATCAATTGACAACCCGGCACGGTCCGCCGGTGTTCCCCGCCACGATCGATGCGCCCGGGGTGCCGTTACCCCGCGAGGGGTCCCATCCCTGCGAGGAGACACGATGACGAAGATCCAGGAGTCCGGCGACCGCGTGATCGCCAATGTTGAGCGGGTCATCGTGGGCAAGCACCACGAGGTCCGGCTCGCGCTGGTTGCCCTCCTGTGCCGCGGTCACCTGCTGATCGAGGATGTTCCCGGTACGGGCAAGACCGTCCTCGCCA
>VBFZ01000132.1:1096-18648 GCA_005880805.1 Chloroflexota bacterium
GTGCTCGCAGACGAGATCAATCGGGCGACGCCGAAGACCCAGTCCAGCCTGCTCGAGTGCATGGAGGAGCGGCAGGCGACGATCGACGGCGTGACCTACACGATGCCCGACCCGTTCCTCGTGATCGCGACCCAGAACCCGATCGAGTACGAGGGCACCTTCGCGCTGCCCGAGGCCCAGCTCGACCGCTTCATGCTCCGCCTGAAGCTCGGCTATCCGCAGCCGATCGAGGAGATCGTGATCCTCGACGAGCAGAAGCGCTCGCATCCGCTCGAGGAGATCGAGGACGTCTGCTCGGTCGACGAGCTGCGAGAGCTGCAGGCCGCGGTCCGCGAGATCTACATCGACTCGACCGTGTCGGAATACATCGTGCGCGTCGTGAACGCCACGCGCACGCATCCCGACGTTTACCTCGGGGCGTCGCCCCGCGGTTCGCTGGCGCTCTATCGCGCCGGCCAGGCGCTCGCCGCGCTGATGGGGCGCGACTACGTGATTCCCGACGACGTGAAACTGCTGGCGGAGCCCGCCCTCGCCCACCGGCTCATCATCAAGACCAGCTCGTCGATCCACGACGTGCAGCCGGCAGCGGTCGTCCGGGAGCTCCTCGAAACCGTACCGGTCGGTGCCGTTCACCCGACCGGGCAGGGAGGTCCTCGGCCACTCGAGCCCGTCCAGCCGGCCGGCGCCGGTTCGTCACGGGCGGCCGTCGGCGACACGACGGCCTGACGATCGGGCGACGGCGAGAGTCCGCGCGATGGCGGGATTGACGTGATCCGCCGCCTGCAGCTGCTCGTCATCGCCGCGGTGCTGGTCGTCGCCGCCTTCTCGACCGCGATCCCGTTCCTCTTCTACCTCGTCTACCTCGCCATCCTGGTCGTCGGCGGCAGTTACATCCTCACGCGCCTCGGCCTGACGGACCTCGAGGCGGGGTACGCCGTGAGCCAGCTCCACGGCCAGGTCGGGGACCAGCTGCGCGTCACGTACACGCTGCGGAACACGAGCCGCTGGCCGAAGTTCTGGCTCGAGATCCACAACCCGACCAGCCTGCCGGGCGGGCTGCCCGGTCGGGCGCTGTCGCTCACCCCACGAGGCGAGCGGTCGTGGCTGGTCCGCACACCGCTGTCGCGCCGCGGCCACTTCCGGATCGAGCCGCTCCAGATCCGGACCGGCGATCCCTTCGGGTTCTTCGAGGCGTCGGCGACGGTCGGGCAGGGGATCCCGCTGGTCGTCTATCCGCGCATCGAGCGGTTGCCACTCTGGCAGCTGCCGCCGGCTGGGCTGGAGGGCAGCCACGCCGCTGCCGAGCGGACGCTCCAGACGACTCCACTGGCGACGACCGTGCGGCCGTGGGCGCCGGGCGACAGCTTCAACCGCATCCACTGGAAGTCGACTGCCCGGCACGGCGACATCCAGGTCAAGGAGTTCGACCTGGAGCAGACGTCCGACGTCTGGATCTTCCTGGACCTCGACCGCCGCGCCCACGCCGGCGTGGGGGACGAGTCGACGCTCGAGGTCGGTGTTCGTGCGGCCGCCTCGATCGCAGATCGGGCGCTCGTCGAGAACCGGGCCGTTGGCATGACCACGTCCGGCCACCGCCTGGGCGTCCTGCCCGCCGATCGCGGTGGGCGCCAGCACCTCAAGATCATGCAGCTGCTGGCCGCCGTCGAGGCCGATGGGACGGCGCCTCTTGGCGAGGCGCTGCTCGCGGGCCTGTCCCGACTCCGCCATGGGATGACGGCGGTCGTCATCACCCCGTCCGTGGACCGCGGCTGGGTTCGCCCGCTGGCCGCACTGCGGGGCAGGGGAGTGGCATGCGTGGCTGTCGTCCTCGACGCCGAGAGCTATGCACGCGCGGCGATCGACGGACCCACTGGCCGCCCTGCCGGCGGTCTGCAGCCTGCCACCGCGCCGACGGCCGCGCCGCATTCGCCGGAGGTCGAAAAGGCGATGCGGGCACTGCGCCACGCGCTGGCCGAGTATGAGCTCCGCGCCGACTGGGTCGCGGCTGGACAGATCCTGGGCGAGGCCCTCGTCTCGTGAATCCGGAGGCCAGGAGTTGAGCGCGACGGGCGGAAACGGCAGCCAGCCCGGACGGGAGGATTACTCCCCATTCATCGCTCCGGCCGGTGCGAAGGCGGCCGCGAACGCCGGGGACCTCAGCTTGCTCGAGCGTCTCGAAGCCCTGCAGCTCCGCCCGTCCGAAGGCTGGCTGACGCTGGGCCTCGTGATCGTGATGGTGGCCACGATCGGACTCTCGCTCGACGACCCGCAGTGGGTCCTCGGAAATGGCGAGCTGACCGACTTCCTCGCACCGGTGGGTGCCCTCGGGGTCGTGTGGGGCTTCCTGAGCGCGAAGGCGGGCTGGTCGCGCTGGCTCGCGCACTTCCTGGGCGCGGTGTTCGCGGCGCTGATTGTGCCGATCGCGGTCGGCATGGGCCTGAACCCGGCAGACCAGTCCATCGGCGGGCTGTTCCACGCGACCGCGGAGTCGACGGTCAACGCCTATCTCGACCTGGCCTGGCGGGGCCAGACGATCACCCAGCAGTACGGCCACTTCATGCTGGTCCTCGGCATCCTGTGCTGGGCCACAGGTCAGTTCGCCGGCTACGCGGTCTTCGGCCACCGACGGCCGCTGAATGCCGTGGTGCTGACGGGAATGCTGCTGGTCGCGAGCATGTCGATCACGATCCGCGATCAGCTCGGCTTTCTGGTCCTGTTCAGCCTCGCGGCGCTATCGCTCCTCGTCCGCAGCCACACGCTCGAAGAGCGGACGAGCTGGTTGCGCCGCCGAATCGGCGATCCGGCGACGGTCGGCCGCCTGTACCTGCGTGGCGGCTCGGCGTTCGTGGCGGCGGCGGTCGGTGCGGCGCTGCTGCTGACAGCAACCGCCTCGTCGGCGCCGCTCGCCGGTGCGTGGACGGGGGTGGACCAGCAGATCATCGAGTGGGGCCAGCAGATCCAGCGCTTCCTGCCGTGCTGCGGCGCCGGGACGCGCATCAGCGGCGTGAGCTTCGGACCCAACGCCGACATCGTGGGCGTATGGGAGACGAGCAGCACGCCTGCGGTCGTCATCACCCGCAACCCGACCGACACGACGCCCTACTACTGGATGGCGACGACCTACGACACGTTCACCCTGAAGGGCTGGACGCGCAGCAAGGAGGTCGGCGTCGACCGCCAGCCGGGCGAGTCGATGCTGAAGGACACCCTCGAAGGACAGTACCCGCCGCGTGAGAAGCAGACCGCCTCGTTCAACATTTCGGCGCTTCGCTATCGCGGGGACGTCCTGCTGACCCCGACCGTCCCCCTCACCCCGATGGCGAACTTCGTCGACAGCGTTCCCACGCATCTCACGCTGCTGGCCGACGGTTCGTATTTCCTGAGCGTGCAGTCGGATGATCACGATGACTACCAGGTCACGGCCGACATTCCGACGGTCGGTGACAAGGGCATCAACCAGAACCTGCTGCGCGCCGCCGGCAAGAGCTACCCGCCCGAGATTCGGGGTCTCTACCTGGATTACCCGGAGGAGGCGATCGGGCCGAACGCCACGAAGCTCCTGAAGGAGATCAAGGCCAGCGGCAAGACCGACACGCCCTTCGACCTGGCGATGACGACCCAGTCGTACCTGCGCTCGAACGCCTTCACCTACGACCAGGACGTGCGGGCGTTCGGATGCACGAGCAACGTGGTCGAGTGCTTCGCTCGCGATCGGCACGGCTACTGCCAGTACTTCGCGAGCACGATGGCCATCCTGCTACGGGCCGAGGGCGTGCCGACCCGGCTAGTGCAGGGCTTCCTGCCCGGCGACAAGGACAGCTCGGGCGCGCACGAGACCCTCACGTTCGCCCAGTCGCACGCCTGGGTGCAGGTCTACTTCCCGGGCATCGGCTGGGTGAACTTCGATCCGACCGGTGGACGTGCTGTCGTCACCGCGCTTCCTGCTGGGCCCGCGATTCCCGCACTGCCGTCGCCCTCCGTGGCCGAGATCCCGTCCGTCGGGGACTTCCAGTCCGACGATCCGCGCCGTTCGGTCCGACCCGCGGGCGGCGGCACGGAGAGCGGAGGACCGTCGTCGCCGGGAAACCCGCCGTTCGTGATCGTCGGGTTCCTCCTGCTGACGGCCGTGCTGGGTCTCGCGTTCGCTGCCTACCAGCGCGGGCCTCGTGGCCCGATTCAGCCCGACTCCGTGTACGACGGCGTCGTCCGCCTCGCCCGCCGCTTCGGATACGGGCCGCGTCCGACGCAAACCGTCTACGAGTACACGGGCGCGCTGGGCGACGAGCTCCCCGCGGCGCGACCTTCTCTCGAGCTCGTTGCCCGGGCGAAAGTCGAGGTGGCCTACGGCCGGCGCGAGCTCGGCCAGGACCGGCTGGGTGCCCTCCGAGAGGCGCAGCGTCGCCTGAGGGTTACGTTGCTTCGGCTGATCTTCCGGCGACACCGCTGGCGAAGCCGTCGCTGAGGCCAACAGCTGCCTTTCAAGACAGGCAAGGGACCCCCCGGCGAGTCAGAGGGCGCCGCCGCGTTCCTCCGACGTAGCGCTTGCGCCAGCCGCTGCTAGTGCGGCGGCTTCCTCGAGCGGTGCAAGGTGCTCCGTCAGATTGTGGGCACGGAGGATGGCCCTCCCTCCGCGGAGCTCCACGATGGAGATGCCGCAGAGCGCGAACGGGAAGACCCAGAACACCTCGAGGGGGAGCCCGAGCAGGCTCAGGAGCGTGATCTTGAAGATGCCGTCGTGCGCGACGAGCAGGGTCCAGGGTCGATCAGGCGACAGCACGCCCGAATAACCGGCGACCGGCGAGACGATGGTGTCGGGAGCAAGCGGTTGCTCGGCGGCCAGACGGTCGATGATCGCTCGGAGCGCCGGTCGAGCGCGAGCAGCGGCTTCGTCGAGGCTTTCGCCACCCGGGGCATGCGCCTCGAGCGGGCGCGCGCGCCAGGTCGCCAGGAGATTGCCATCCCGCCGTTCGACCTCATCGCGATGGAGGCCTTCCCACTCGCCCTGTGCGATCTCGGAAAGGCTCGCCTCGGAGCGAACGGCCGGGGTCGATCCGCCGCCGGCCTGGGAGATGGCAGCCGCGACGATGGCTGAGGTCTCGGCCGCGCGGCTGAGCGGGGAATGAACGATCTCGATGGGCGCGGAGTCAGGGATGGGGAGCGCCGGCGGCACGGCGGGCCGGGCCAGACGTGTTCCCGCGAGTTGGGCTTGCTGCCGGCCGAGCTCCGTGAGCGGCGTCTCGGCCTCGCCCTGGAAGCGGTCCTCGGCGATGAACGTGGACTGGCCGTGCCGCAGCAGGACGAGGCTGGTATCGAGGTCCGTGGGGATGCGCAGCGAATCTTCCCCGTAGTGCGTCTGTATCAGCGCTCCATACCCAGGCGGATCACCCACAGGTCGAGCACCGCCTCGTTGGCGCGGATCGCGCCGGCCACCGGATCGGGCACGTCATCGTCGAGGGCGAGCACCATGAGTGCGTCCGTCCGAGGCCCGCTGCGCGCCAGGTGCATCCCGCTGATGTTGACGTCGGCGTCGCCGAGCATGAGGCCGATGCGACCCATCGTGCCCGGCTTGTCCTGGTGGCGGGTGATCAGCATGACGTCCGCCGGAGCCATGTCGATCCAGTAGTCATTCAGCCGGACCAGTCTCGGCTCGCCGTTGACCACGGTTCCGGCCACGCGCGTGACCCGGCCGTCCGTCTCGCCCGAGAGCGTCAGCAGTGCCGCGTAGGGATCCGATTCCTGCGACCGACGTTCGACCAGGCTGATCCCGCGCGCCTTCGCGAGGGCGCCCGCGTTGACGAGGTTGACGCGTTCGGTCGTGGAGGTCTCCAGCAGTCCGCGCAAGACGGCGGCGACCAGCGGTGAGCCGTCATGCTCGGCCGGCTCGCCGGCGATCTCGAGCGTCAGCGTGCGCACGCCAGCGCGCGAGAACTGGGCGAAGAACCTGCCGAGGACCTCTGCCAGCGGCAGGTATGGACCAATGGCACGCGCGGTCTCCGCGGTCAGCAGTGGAGCGTTCACTGCATACCGAGCTGATCGGCCGGCCAGGACCTCGATGATCTGGTCCGCGACTTCCTCGGCCACCGCGACCTGCGCCTCGGCAGTGGACGCGCCGAGGTGCGGTGTCAGGATCGTGTTCGGCGCGTCGAGCAGCGGCGATCCGACCGGAGGCTCCTGCTCGAAGACATCGATCCCGGCGCCACCCAGACGGCTCTCCCGCAGTGCCTCAGCCACGGCCGCCTCGTCGACGACGCCGCCGCGTGACACGTTGAGCAGCAACGCTCCGGGCTTCATCCGCGCGAGCTCCTTTGTCCCGATGAGGCCGCGAGTCGTGCGCGTCAACGGGACGTGCAGGCTGATCGCGTCGCACCGGGCGAGCAGCGTCTCGAAGTCGACCAGCTCCACGCCATGGTTGGCAGCTTGCTCGGCGCTCACGTAGGGATCGACGGCCAGGATCGTCATCTCCAACGCGACCGCCCGATCCGCGATGGCCTGCCCGATCTTGCCGAGACCCACGATGCCCAGGGTTCGTCCGCGCAGCTCCAGGCCCGTGAACTGCGAGCGTTTCCACTCGCCGCGCCTTACGGACGCATCAGCCGCGGCGATCCGCCGGGCCAGGCCGAACAGCAGACCGAGTGTGTGCTCCGCGGCGGCGATGGTGTTCCCGGTTGGTGCGTTGACGACGGTGATCCCGGCCCTGGTCGCCGCCTCGAGATCGACGTTGTCGACACCCACGCCCGCGCGCCCGATGACGATCAGTCGTCGCCCCGCTTCGATGAGGCCCGCATCGACGTGCACCTGGCGCCGAACGACGAGCGCCTCGTACTCCGGGATCGCGCCGCACAACTCGTCGCGGGACAGTCCCGGTCGCTCGTCGACCTCGTGCTGCGCACGCAGAAGCGCCACGCCCTCCGGGGCTAATGGCTCCGCGACGAGGACCTTCACCGGACGATCGACGGCTGAAGGACGATGACGTTCCCGGGCCTCAGGCGAACGCGCTGGCGATTCGCTCCGGCGTGTCCTGGTCCGGCTGACCCGACTCCTCGAGCGCGGCGATGCCGGCACGCTCGGCGGCGGCCACGCCGACGCCAGGACTGGTGTCCCACCCCAGCTTGACGAGCGCCTCCTCGATCACTGCGATGGCCGACAGGATCTCGTCGAGGGTGACCGAGCCAAGATGGCCGACACGGAAGACCTGTCCGGTCAGCTTGCCCTGGCCGCCGGCAACAACGAGCTTGCGGGCCTTGAGCTCCCCGTTGAACGTCTTCCAGTCGAGGCCCTCGGGCAGGCGGACGCAGGTGACCGTCTGCGAAGCCACCGCCGGGTCGGGGAACAGGTCGAATCCGAGGGCCGGCAGCTGCGCATGCCGCGTGTCGCGCGAAGATCGTCTCGGGTCCCTCGTGCTCCATCTGCTCCAGCGCAACGTCGAGCTGGAACATGACCGCGAGCGCCGGGGTCCAGGGCGTCTGCCCGTCCCGATGACTGTCGCGATGCTTCGCCACGTCGAGGTAGAAGCGCGGCATGCGTGCCTTGGTATTGGCCTCCCAAGCGCGGTCGGAGAAGCTGGCGAATGCGAGGCCGGGCGCCGCCATCCAGCTCTTTTGGGAGCCCGAAACGACGACATCGAGGGCCCAGGCATCCTGCTCGAAGGGCACCGCCCCGACTCCCGAGACGCCGTCGACGAGGAGGAGCGTTTGGGGCGCGGATTCGCGTGCCACGGCCGCGAGCTCGGCCAGCGGATTCATCACGCCAGTCGACGTCTCGTTGTGGGTGATGAGGATCGCCTTGTAGCCGCCGGCGGGCGCCTTGCTGAGGGCGTCGCCAAGGGCCTCTGGAGTCAGGGCGGAGCCCCACTCGACGTCGAGCTTGGTGACCTCGGCGCCGTAGGCCTGCGCGATCTTCGCGAAGCGGTCGCCAAACGCGCCGATGCTGATGCCGAGGACCTTGTCGCCTGGCGAGAGGGTATTGACGATCGCCGCCTCGAGGCCGCCGGTGCCGGCGCAGGTCAGGACAATGATGTCGTTCCGCGTGCCGAAAAACGGCTGGATCCGCCTGCTGATGCGCTCGAGCATCGACGCGAATTCCGGACCCCGGTGGTTGATCATCTGCCGCGAGCCGGCCTCACGGACCGTCGAGGGCAGGCTGGTGGGGCCTGGAATCCGGAGGTTGGTCTCGAAGCGGTCCATGCGGTCTCCTGGCTGGGCGGTCGACTGGACGAATCGGCGATCGTGGGTGCCGCTGGATGGTACCCGGGTCAGGGGG
Source organism: Chloroflexota bacterium (assembly GCA_005880805.1). Lineage (GTDB taxonomy): Bacteria > Chloroflexota > Limnocylindria > Limnocylindrales > CSP1-4 > CF-16. The sequence continues at coordinate 9,356 of VBFZ01000132.1, forward strand.
ACAGCGGTGGCGAACCCCGGATCAGGACGTTGCGAGCTGCGCACGAATCTTGGGCCTTCCCGCTTCGCGGTCCGGCAGTTTCGACGAAAACCGCGGTCGGCCACTCGGGCTCGTGTCGGGAACAGTGCGCGACCCGCTCTGTGGCCGAAGATCCCGATCTCGACCGCAGTCATCACCGGAGGGCGGGGCTAGGTGTCGGCGTCCTGCTTTTCGGTGCGGGCGAGCTTCTTCCGGTTCTCCTCGCGAGTCTGCATGATCTTGCTGCCGGCCTTCATGCCGTCGACCTCCGGGCCCGGCACTGACTGCCGGCGCGGGCCGCCCTGCTTGCGCCCGGCATCCCTGGCCTCGTAGCGGGCCGCCATCCGTGCCGCGATGGTCGACTCGTAGCCCTGCTCGACGGGCCGGTAGTAGCGACGCTCGCCAAGCTCCTCGGGCAGGTAGCGCTGGTCGATGTCCGCCCCCTCGTAATCGTGCGGATAGCGGTAGCCCTTGCCGATGCCGAAGTCCCTCCGCTCGCGATAGGTGGCACTGCGGAGATGGATCGGGACCGGCAGCGCGCCGCGGTTCTCGACGTCGGCCACAGCGGCCCAGTACGCCGCGCCGGAGCGATTCGACTTGGGCGCGGTCGCGATGTAGGTGGCGGCTTGTGCAAGCGCGTACTGCGCTTCGGGCAGGCCGACCCAGTCGAGCGCCTGCGCAGCTCCTACGGCGACCGAGAGTGCCCTTGGATCGGCGTTGCCTACGTCCTCCGACGCCGAGATGATCAGCCGCCGGGCGATGAAGCGGGGGTCCTCGCCGGCCGCGATCATGGTCGCGAGCCAGTAGAGGGCCGCGTCGGGGTCGTTCCCGCGCAGGCTCTTGATGAAGGCCGACACCGTGTCGTAGTGGCCGTCGCCTGCGCGGTCGTAGGCAAGGACGCGCTGTTGCGCCGCCGCCTCGACGTCCGAGAGCCGCGGCGCGACCCGACCCTGGTCGCCCCGGGCGCCCTCCGACTCCGCGAGCGCGACCGCACCTTCCAGGATGTTGAGCGCCTGACGCGCGTCGCCGCCCGCGATGTCGACCAGGTGCTCGAAGGCGTCGTCGGCCAGCCCCACCCCGCCCTCGGGCCCGAGCTCGCCCGCCAGGCCCCGCTCGGGATCGGCCAGAGCGCGGCGGACGACGGTGGAGACCTGCTCATCGGTGAGCGGCTCCAGCCGCCAGACGCGGAGTCGCGACAACAGAGCGGAGTTGACCTCGAAGTAGGGGTTCTCGGTCGTGGCGCCGATTAGCGTGACCGTGCCGTCCTCGACCTGGGGGAGAAGGGCGTCCTGCTGGGCCTTGTTGAAGCGGTGGATCTCGTCGATGAAGAGGACCGTTCGCGACCCGTCCAGCGCGAGCTGCTCCTGGGCGCCGGCAATGATCGCGCGGACGTCGGCGACCCCGCTCATCACCGCGGACAGTGTCCCGAACTTCGTGCCCACGGCGTCTGCGAGGAGTCGCGCGAGACTCGTCTTGCCGGTCCCTGGCGGACCCCACAGCAGGAGCGATCCGAGATGGCCCCGGGCGACTGAACGCCGCAGCGGCCCCTGCTCACCGACGAGGTGCTCCTGCCCGACGAACTCCTCCAGAGTTCGCGGACGCATTCGCGCTGCGAGTGGCTGGTGCGACGGGGGAGGCCGGAAGAGCTGCTCGGGGCGAGCGCCTCCGCCACGCGAAGCGGATGAGGATCGCCGGCCGCCCATGTCGCGATGGTACCCGGCGTTCGCGGCCGGAAGCTCGTCCGGCTGGTCGGCGAGGTCTCAGCCCGTGCGACGCGGGACCTGTGGCTCGGCAGTTCCGCCGCGGCCGAACGGGAACCTTCGGCCCGGCCGTCGGAGCGCGAGAAGACCACTGCGACCCGGAGGTCGCAGCCCCATCTCGCCGATCATCCGTCGCGCCACCGGCAGCCAGAACGCGGCACCCAGCAGCTGCACGGCGATGAACAGCACCACGACGATGCTCGGGATGCCGCCCAGGATCGACGGGACGGTGATCCCGGGGAAGCCCGTCTCAGCAGGAGGGCCGGGCGGAGCCGAGGCAATCGGTCCCGGCAGGCCGGGCGGCGCGGACGGCGACTCCCGGGTCGAGCCCGAAGCCAACGGGGAGGTCGCAGCGGACGGCGGTGGGCTCGCCGAGTCAGCTGTCGGTCGGGTGGTCGGGACGGCGGACGGCGGTGGCGTGGGTCGTGGGCTTTCGGACGGCGCGATCGAAGGGGCTGTGGACGGCGGCCTGGTCGGGACGATGGAGGGGGCGAAGGACCCGATCGAAGGCGCGATGGACGTCGTCGGTAGCCCCGAAGCGGACGGAAGGAGCGACGCCGGCGGCAGCGATATTGAAGGCGGCAGCGAAAGTAGCGGCTTGATCGATAACTGGGCCGGTCCGGCAAGCTGTCCCGGCAAGGGGGCGAGGGCCAGCGCGGGTGTCGCTCGGCCGGCCAGTAGCGCGCCTCCGAGGCCGAGCGTTGCGGCCAGGACGGCGATCGTTGCCCGCCTCGTCCTTGCGGGGAAGGAGCTTCTCGATCGATCCTCCGCCTTCAGCGGGCGCACGTCAGGCGACGTTCGCCTGCGGCGTCCAGAGCCAAACCGCCCGTCGGGTTTCGCCCGGCAGTGGCGCGTCGTCTGCCGTCTCGATGCCAAGGACGAATGCCTGCACGAGCTCCTCGTCCAGCTGGGAGCCGGCGGCGTCCTCCAGGCGATCGAGCGCTTCGCGCACGGACAGGGCCTTGCGGTACGGACGTGACGTGGTCATTGCCGAAAACGCGTCCGCGACCGACAGGATCCGCGCGATCAGCGGGATCTCCTCGCCTGCGAGACCGTCCAGGTAGCCCTGCCCATCCCAGCGTTCGTGGTGGTGCCGGATGCCCGCCCGAACCTGCTCGAGGTTCGGCAGGTCGCGCACGATCGCGTCGCCCAGGGCGACGTGCTGCTTGACGATCGCGTACTCCTCCGCGGACAGCGCCGCCGGTTTGCGCAGGATCTGGTCCGGAATGCCGATCTTCCCGACGTCGTGCAGGAGGCCGGCGATCCGAAGCGTCCGAAGGAGCTCCCCTTCGAACTTCATACGTTCGGCCAGGAACAGCGCGTAACGCGCGACATCCTCGGAGTGGCGCTTCGTGTAGCGGTCCTTGGTGTCGACCGCGACGACCAGGCCGGACAGGACGTCGAAGCTGCTGCGCTCTGCGCTGCGCATCTCATCGTTCGGTGCGTCCGCCAGCTGGACGCCGTCTCCGCCGCTCGTCTTCGCCTCGCCGAGCGCGACGGTGGCCACCGAGAGCAGCTCCGTCGCGGCGTCGCCATGGAGGTTCGAGAAACACAGGCCCGCGCTGACCGTGACGGGCAGCCGCTCGGACGCTCCGAACTGCAGGCTGAGGTCGGTCAGTCGGGTGCGCATGCGCTCGATCGCGGCCTCGAGGTCGTGAGAGCACTCCGGCGGGGCCACCACCAGGAACTCGTCGGGTCCGTACCGGCCCAGAACGGACTGTTCGGACAGCTCGGCGCGCAGGATGCGGGCGACTTCCTGGAGCGCCCGATCGCCCGCGCCGTGGCCGTGGGTGTCGTTCAGGAGACGGAAGTTATCGATGTCCACGAGCGCGACGCCGACCGAGCCGACCGCCTTCGCGTCGGTCCGCCTGGTCTCGAGCTCGGTCGCCAGCTCGGTCACGACCGCGCCGTGGTTCAGCAGGCCGGTCAAGGCATCGCGCCGCGTGGCCTCGACGAGCTCGGCGGTCTGCCTGTTCAGGCGCCGCTGAGCGGCACGGAAGATGAGGTACAGCAGGATCGACAGCAGGGTCGCTGCACTCACCGTCACGATGATCGTGTCGCGCCGTGCCGAGTCGACGCTCGCCAGCACGGGGGTTGCGTCCCGGTAGACCTCGAACACGGCCATGACGTCACTGCCGATCACGACCGGCAGGTATTCCTCCAGGACGGTCGGCACCCCGAGTGAGTCCGCGTCACGCTCTTCGCCGCTGTCGCCCTGGGTGACGTCGGCGAACGGTTTGCCGTCGAACGCCTGCTCGAGGTCTTCCTCGAACCCGAAGTTCTGTCCGACAAGCTCCGGCACGTCGCTGTAGCGGATCGTTCCATCCCGGCCGTAGACCTTGACTCGGAGCGTTCCGGCTCCCGGGTCGATCAGGCCCTTCAGGCGCGCCTGGATCTCGTCGCGGCGCGCGGGATCGACACCCTCAACGGCTATGTCGGAGGGTCGCAGCTCCTTGGCGACGAAGGCGCGCACGAGCGAGCTGTCCGCGGCCACGCTCGAGGCAAGCGCCGTGTTCGTGACGTGGTCGGAGACGAGCGCGGTCAGCGCAAAGGTGGTCAGCAGCACGAGCGACAGGCTTGCCGCAAACACCAGCAACAAGAGCGAGGAGCGTCCCCGAGGACGCGGCACCGAAGGAACCGACATGCTCCCGCCTGGCTAGAACGTCAACGCACTCGAGGCCGGGAACGTAGGCATCGCCGCACGGCGTGTCGATAGGACATTCGGCGAGCAGCCGAGGGGACTCCCGATCGTGGGTCGGCGGGTCAGACCTTGATGACGCCGAAGACGTCGATCAGCAGGAAGAGCACGAACAGGACGAGGAGCAGGCCCCCGCCGACCCGCACGATTCGGCGAACGTCACGAACGACGTACGTGTACTCCTCGCTCGCCCGGGCCGCGAGCAGGCTCCCGGCTCGAGGCCGACTCAAGCCCCCGCTTTCGAACGCTTCCGACCTCGCACGGGCGCGGTCGCGGCTTCTTGCGCGCTCGGACTCGGCGGCTCGCTCCTCGGCGACGATTTGCGCCTCGAGCTCCGCCGCCCGGGCTTCTTCCGTCGTGCTGAGCGCGGTGGCGGGACGGGCGACGCCGGTCGCCGTGGCCGGCCTGGCTGGCCGCGATTTCGGCGGGCGATGTCCCGGTCGTCGCGAGCCGCGCGAGCGCTTGGCCATGTCCGGGCGAATACCTCCGGCGGGAACGATCGACGGTTGGTGCCGCGATCGGTGGATGACGCTGTGACCAATTCGATGGGGCCGTGACCGGCGGACAACCGCAGGAGGATAGCATTCGGCCTCGGCCCGGCATGTGGCCGGAAAGGACCGCCTGCTAGACTCCCGACGCCGCCCGCGGCCCCCCAGCGGAGGAAGCCCGATCGACCTCAACGCCCTCGTCCTGGCCAACGTCGGGATCGTTGTCGTGGGCCTTTCGGTCATCCTGCTGGTCACGATCCTGGCGTTGCTGTGGACCGCCCGACGCGCCCGGCGTCTCGACCGGCGACTGGCGTCACTGACCCGCGGATCCGACGGTGCGTCACTCGAGGGAGTGCTCCAGAACCATCTCGACAAGCTGTTCAAGGTGTCGCGGGAGCTCGACGAGCTTTCTGCGCGGGGGGCTGTCCTCGAGGCGAACGGCCGGAGGGCCCTGCAGCGGGTCGGGCTGGTGCGCTACAACCCGTTCGAGGACACCGGCGGGAACCAGAGCTTTGCGCTGGCGCTGCTCGATGCCGAGGACGACGGCCTCGTCATCAGCAGCCTGCACGCCCGCTCGGGCACGCGCGTGTACGCGAAAGCCGTCTTCAGCGGCCGTTCGGACGGCGCCCTGTCGGCCGAAGAGGCCGAGGCGCTGCGCCTGGCGCGCTCCGCTACCCGCGGCAAGCCGGTGACCGCGGAGCGAGGGGATCCCCAGCGGGTCGCCAGCAGATAGGGGAGCGCCAGGGCGGCGTCGTGACATCCGAGCTGGCATCGCGGTGGTCCATGCTGCGCCCCTTGGACCCCCATGGCCGCCTATGCCCCCCGAGCGCCGGCGGATGAACGACCGCCGGCGCGAACCTTCGCCGCTGGAGCAGATCCCGGTCTGGCCCGAAGCCTGGAGCCGGCCGAGTGACCAGGCGGGCGATGACCCCGCGGGCAACGGGCTCGATGCCTTGCTGGATGGTCTCAACGCGGACCAGCTTCGTGCGGTGACGCACGGCAACGGGCCACTCCTGGTGGTTGCCGGTGCCGGAACCGGCAAGACCCAGGTCATCACGCGGCGCATCGCATGGCTGATCGCGACCCGCCGAGCCCGGCCGAGCGAGATCCTCGCGCTGACGTTCACCGACAAGGCTGCCGCCGAGATGCAGGTGCGCGTCGACCAGCTGGTGCCCTACGGCTACACCGACACGGCGATCTCGACGTTCCACGCGTTCGGCGATCGTGTGCTGCGCGAGTTCGCGCTGGAGCTCGGGTTGCCGATCGATGTCCGCGTGCTCTCGCGCCCTGAGACGGTGATCTTCCTGCGCGAGCACCTGTTCGACTTCGAGCTTGACGAGTACCGCCCGCTCGGCGACCCGACGCGGTTCCTGGGGGCCCTCGCGTCGCTCTTCTCGCGGTGCAAGGACGAGGACATCGATCCCGCCGACTACGCGGCGTACGCGGAGAACCTGCGGGCCGAGGCCGAGCGAGTTGCGGCCGGCGTGGCAGCCGACGCTGATCGCGCGACCGACTCTGACCGGACGGCCGCCGACGCCCTCGCGGAGGAGGCTCGCCGGCAGCTGGAGCTCGCCCACGCCTACGGCCGCTACCAGGCGCTGCTGGGGCGATCGGGATTCATCGACTTCGGGGACCAGGTCAGCATCGCTTTGCGGCTTCTGCGCGCCTCGCCGGCCGCGAGGGAGATCCTTCAGCAGCGCTACCGCTACATCCTCGTCGACGAATTCCAGGACACCAACCGCTCGCAGGCGGAGCTGGTCGCCCTGCTGGCCGAGCGACACCGGAACGTCACGGTCGTCGGCGACGACGACCAGGCGATCTACCGGTTCCGGGGCGCCGCCATCAGCAACATCCTCGAGTTCCAGGCGCGGTATCGGCAGGCGCGTCGGGTCGTGCTCCGGCGCAATTACCGGTCTCACCGCCCGATCCTGGATGCTGCGACCCGGCTGATCCGGTTCAACAACCCCGACCGCCTCGAGGTGCGCGCCGGGGTGAGCAAGGAGCTGCGCGCCGAGCGGCTCTCGGATGAGCCCGCCGGCGTCAGGCTGGAGGCATTCGCGACGGGGTCGGAGGAGGCGGACTGGATCGCCGCCGAAATCGGCCGACGGATCGCCGCCGGTGCCCGTGCGCGGGACCACGCGGTGCTCGTTCGTGCGAACGCGGACGCGGACCCGATCCTGCGGAGCCTGAACCTCGCCGGCGTCCCGTGGCGGTTCTCCGGCAGCACCGGGCTCTACGGTCGGCCGGAAGTTCGGCTGCTTCTCGCGTTCCTGCGTGCGCTCGCCGATCTCGGCTCGAGCGTCGACGTATACGCGCTCGCCGCCTCCGATGTCTACGGCCTCGGTGGTGAAGACCTCACGGCGATCGTCAACAGCGCCCGCCGCCGAAACCGATCGATCTGGGAAGTGGCCGAAGAGCTCGGCCGGCAACCGGGACTCCTGCGGCTGAGCCCGACGACGCGTGAGGCGCTTGCGCGCCTGGTCCAGGATCTCGGGCGGTACGCGACACTCGCGCATGAGAAGCCCGCCGGAGAAGTCCTCTATGCCTTCCTCCGCGGCTCAGGCATGCTCGCGCGCCTCACCAGCACACCCTCCGCACAATCGGAGGAAGCGCTGTCCAACATCGCGCGCTTCTTCGACATCGTCCGCGGGCAGTCCGTGCTGCTGGCAGACGACCGGGCCGCCTTCCTGGTGCCCCACCTCGCGACGCTGATCCAAGCCGGCGACGATCCGGCGACGGCCGAGCTTGACCCTGACGCCGACGCTGTCGCCGTGCTCACGGTCCACAAGGCGAAGGGCCTGGAGTTCCGGACAGTGTTCCTGTCCGGGCTGGTCAGCGGCAGGTTCCCGGTCAGCTCCCGTCGCGAACCGCTTGCCGTTCCCGCGGGCCTGATTCGGGAGCCTGCGCCGGAGGGAGACGCATTCCTCCAGGAGGAGCGACGACTGTTCTACGTTGCGATGACCCGGGCGCGCGACGAGCTGATCCTCAGCCACGCGATGGACTACGGCGGGGCTCGCGTGCGGCGCGTTTCGCCGTTCGTCCTGGAGGCGCTCGACCTGCCGCTCGGCGCGCGAGTGCCCGGCGCCGGCGCGCAGGCGTCGCATCCGCTGGAGAAGCTGGCGGCGTTCGAGGCCGTCGAGCCCGCGCGGGAGACGGTGTCCAGCGGAGCCCGCGACGAGCCCCTGTCCCTGAGCTTCTACCAGGTCGACGACTACCTGACGTGCCCGCTCAAATACAAGTACGCCCACGTCCTCCGGGTCCCGCTGGCACCGCACCACGCGATCGTCTACGGGGCCGCGCTGCACAGGGCGGTCCAGGAGTTCCACCGGCGCCACGCGCGCGGCGAGGTGATGACCGAGGAGGACCTGTTCGCCGCGTTCGAGGCGGCCTGGACCAGCGAGGGTTTTCTCACGCGAGAGCACGAAGATGCCCGCCTGGAGGCCGGGCGAGCGGCACTGCGGCGCTTCCGGGCCGAACAGCTCGAACCAGGGGCGGTGATTCCAGCGTACGTCGAGCGGGAGTTCAGCTTCAGCCTGGGCGGTGATCGCGTCCGCGGGCGCTGGGACCGGGTCGACATCGAACCCGACCGGGAGGTCGATCCGGCCCTCCTGGCCATGGGCGACGCCCGGAGTGACGAGGCGGGCACTGCGGACGTGGGTGCACCCGACGTTATGGCGCAAACCCTGCCGCTGCTCCCGCGCGAGCGAGTCACGATCACGGACTACAAGTCGAGTGACGTCCGCGACCCAGCCCGCGCCCGGCAGCGGTCGCGAGAGTCCTTGCAGCTTTCGATCTACGCCATGGGCTACCAGGCCATGACCGGGCGATTGCCCGACGCGCTTCAGCTCTACTTCCTGGAGTCCGGGCTTGTCGGTCGATCGGAAGCCGATCCCAGGCGGCTCGCAAAGGCTCGAGCCCGCATCGCGCAGGCGGCCGATGGCATCCGGCGTCGCGACTTCACTGCCCGCCCCGACTACCTCGCCTGCTCGTACTGCGCGTTCCGGGACATCTGTCCGTCGAGCGTCGCGACGTGAGGTGACCGGTCGCGACGCGACCCGCACGGCGGACGCGGACCTGGCGGAGCTCGCAGCCCTCACCTTCGATTTCGGCAACACGCTCGTCCGCGTCGACCGTGCCGCGCTGCGCCGGGCGGTCCAGCTGACCGCGGAACGGATCGCCGACCGCCTCGCGATCGATCGCGATGTTTTCCTTGCCGGGTGGGCCGAAGAGCGCGACCGGCAGTTTGCCGAGGAAGTGCCCGAATTCCGGGAGGTCGACCTGGAGCAGAGGTCCGTGCGGGTCCTTGCCCGCCTGCGCGGGATGCAACCG
>VBFZ01000132.1:18682-34379 GCA_005880805.1 Chloroflexota bacterium
GTCGACGCCTACAGCGACGCGTTCCTCGAGTCCATCCCACCATCGGCACGCGTCGCCCCGCTCCTGGCGCAACTCTCCGCCCGATATCGGCTTGGCGTCCTGACCAACTGGCCGCACGCACGGACGGTCGATCGCTACCTGGAGGCCGCGGGCTGGTCGCGCTACCTGTCAGTCGCGGTCGTGTCGCAGCGGATCGGCACGATCAAGCCCCGACCGGAGATCTTCAGAGCGGCGGAGATGGAGCTCGGCCAGCCGCCCAACGCGATCCTGCACGTCGGGGACGACTGGGCCGCGGACGTCGTGGGTGCCCGGACCGCCGGTTGGCACGCGGCGTACCTGCGTGACAGCCAGGGCGACACCCCGCTTCCCGTGAGTGAGCCTGACCGGAGTGTGGTCGCCGATCTCGAGATCGATCGACTCGAGGACCTGCCGAAGCTCCTGTTGGCGTGACGGCTAGGGCATTTGCCCTAGGTGACAGGAAGGCGACGGGCGTCCAGCGTGATATCCCCGGGCGTTCCAGCGCGGAGGAGTGCCTCTCGGGCACGGAGGGCGCACCATCGACATCACCAGGGGGGCCGGATTCGCGGCGCGCCGCCCCGAAAGCTCCGGCGAGGACGCGCCTGGGCCGTCGGCGACGATCCTCGTCGTCGACGACGACGAGGCCGTACGTCGCTGGATCGCTCGGGTCCTCTCGGACGCCGGGTACCACGTGCTCGAGGCGGCCGGCGGGCGTGAAGGAATCCAGGCGGTCTTCGCCGCCTCGCAGGGCCCCGACCTGCTGTTGACGGACATCCAGATGCCGGACGTCGACGGCGAGCAGCTCGCGGGCCTGGTGCGCGATGCCCGGCCGGACTGCGCTGTCGTCTTCATGAGCGGCGATGCCGGCAACCTGTGGCGGGTGGGCCACACGGCCCAGCCAGCCCCACGCCTCCTGGCCAAGCCGTTCGGTCGGCCGGAGCTGCTGGACACGGTCGGCGCCGCGCTACGAGGGGAGGGCGGACGCGACGTGGGGCGCCCGGGAGGGCGCGAGAAGGGCGTCGACGAACGCGAGGAAGGTCGCGCGGGATGAGCGCCGCCTGGTATCGGCACGCCCTAGACTCGGTCGCGATGGAAGCGCGCGACCGCCTGTTCAACCTGGCGGTCTTCGGAGCTGCCGCCGTCGTCTGGATCCTCGTCGCGCTCGTGGTGTCTATGCGCGATCCCCTCGTCGATCCCATGGCCGGATTCGTGGGGGCGCTGCTCATCGGCCTCGCCGTCGGACTGACGGTGATCCCGCTCTTCTGGCTGCTGGTGTTCGGCAGGCACCGCCGAATCGCTTACCGCGGCGACTGGACCCGTGCCGTCAGGCGCGGCGGCTGGGTCGCGGTCCTCGTGGCGGTCTTCGTGCTGCTCCGGCTGCAGGGCGCGTTCCAGTGGCCGATCGCGCTGTTCGTGATGACGATGGTCGTCATCGCGGAGGCCACGTTCTCCGCGGAGCGCTAGCTCTCCCCGGGCGCGAGCTCTCCCCGGGGTCGTCCGCCCGGTACGATAGCGGCGAACCGACCGCCGGCCGATCCCGTCGAACCCACGTTCGTCGACGAAGTGCGCCGCCCCTGCCCAGCTGTCCGGCGCCGACATCAGGAGGAGCCCGTGGCCGTAGCGCTTGCCGCCACCCGTCCCGCGGAGCCGTTTGGCGAAGCCAAGCAGCGCCTCGCGAACGCCGTGGAGGCGCATCGCGACGAGATTCTCGACCTCTCGCATCGGATTCACGCCAACCCGGAGCCTGCCTTCGAGGAGCGCCAGGCCGCGACATGGGTCGCCGAAGCCATCGCGCGTCACGGGTACGCGGTGGAGCATCCTGCGGGGCGGCTCGAGACGGCGGTCCGCGGGAGGCTGCGCGGGGGACGAGGCGGCGATGGTCCGCGGATTGGCATCCTGGCCGAGTACGACGCCCTGCCCGGACTGGGGCACGGGTGCGGACACAACACGATGGCGGCGTCCGGCGTCGGTGCGGCGATCGCCCTGGCTTCGGTCGCCGCGGAGTTGCCCGGCGAGATCGTGTTCCTCGGCTGCCCGGCGGAAGAGCGCGGGTCAGGCAAGCAGTACATGCTGGACGACGGGCTGTTCGGTGGCGTCGACGCGGCGCTGCTATTCCACCCGAACGACCGCACTTCCTCCTCGATCGCCCTGCTGGCCAGTGTGGACGTGGAGGTCACCTTCACGGGCCGCCAGGCGCACGCCGCCTCCGAACCGTGGATGGGCCGCAACGCGCTGGACGCCCTGGTGCTCCTCTTCCAGTCGATCGGGCTGTGGCGGCAGCAGCTCCGTCCGGAGGCGCGCGTTCACGGCATCGTCCTGGAAGGCGGCACCGCCGCCAACATTATCCCGAGTCGGGCGGTCGGGCGATTCATGCTCCGCAGCATAGACGAGTCGTACTTCCACGAGATCCAGGACCGGTTCCGGGAGATCGTCCAGGGCTGTGCGCTGGCGACCGCGACGCAGGGTGAGGCCAGGTTCTCGGGCGGTTCTTCAACGATGAAGCAGAACGATGTCCTGCGCCGTCGCTTCTCCGGAAACCTCGTTGCCTACGGGCTGGAGGACGGACCACTCGACCTGGATCATCTCGGCAGCTCCGACATGGGCAACGTCAGCCAGCTTCTGCCGACCATCCACCCGTACCTGGCGATCGCGCCGCTCGACACGCCGGGCCACTCGACGGCGTTCCGGGATGCCGCGGCGACCGAGGCCGCCGACGATGCGACGCTCCTGGCCGCGACACTGGTCGCGCAGACGGCCTACGACCTCTTCGCCGACCCGCCGCTGGTCGAGGCGGCCTGGGCCGAGTTCCGCGAGACCACCTGACGGCCGCCGTTCCCCGGCGGCCGGGTGCTAGGATCGCGACGGCGCGCCCCGCTGGACGCAGGGATCGAACCGGCGGCGCCCACTGAGACGGCAGAACTTCGCACCCGGCGATCGCGACGCCGCGCACTGCCGGCTCCGGAGGTAACGCCTCGTGGCCGAGCGCCATGTCGATCCACACCCTGCCCGTACGCCCGAGCCGGCCGACCATCACGGGCCGCAGTTCGGCGCCAGCAACGGCTGGGATCGTGAGTACGAGGTCTACTCGGACTTCGATCTTCCGGTCTATGTCGGGCCGTCGACGTTCTCCAAGCTGCCGTGGGTGACCGACCCGGCGGAGCTGCGGGCCCGCCGCGTTGATGTCGCGATCATCGGTGCGCCGTTCGACGACGCCGTCAGCAACCGCTCAGGTGCCAGGTTCGCCCCGCGAGCCATCCGCGAGGCGAACTACGCGACGGGCTCTCTTCATTCCCTCCAGCACGACGGCGGGCTGCTGCCGTTCGACGTGCTCACGGTCGTCGACGCCGGGGACGCGAACGTGACGCCTGCCTGGATCGAGCGCGGCCACGCGATGATCTACCGGAAGGTCCGCGAGGTCGCCGAGACGGGCGCCATTCCACTCGTGATGGGAGGCGATCATTCAATCACCTGGCCTTCCGCGACAGCCGTGGCTGAAGTCCGCAGGCCGGGCTCGATCGGGATCGTCCACTTCGATGCTCATGCTGATACCGCGAACGAGGACTGGGGCGTGCTCGCCGGTCACGGCACCCCCATGCGCAGACTCATCGAGTCGGGCGCCGTCCGCGGACGGAACTTCGTGCAGGTGGGTCTGCGCGGCTACTGGCCGCCACTCGAGACGTTCGAGTGGATGAAGTCCCAGGGCCTGCGCTGGCACTTCATGCGCGAGATCGAGGAACGCGGAGCAGAGGCCGTCGTCGCCGATGCGATCGCGGAGGCACTGGACGGCCCGGACGCCATCTACATCTCCGTCGACATCGACGTAATCGACCCCGGCCTTGCCCCGGGAACCGGGACACCCGAGCCGGGCGGCATGCTCACGCGGGAGGTCCTCCGGGCCATTCGCCAGATCGTGGGCGCCGTCGAGCTTGCCGCACTCGACGTCGTCGAGGTCTCGCCTCCATACGACCACGCCGAGACGACGGCGATGGCGGCCAACCGGGTCATCCTGGAGGCGATCAGCTCCCTGGCAGCAAAGAAGGCCGCCGGCCGGAGGGTGCGGTGGGAGCGAGACACGACGGCCGCGCCGCACGATGCGCCGGGGTGATCGAGGAGGCGACGATCCCGTGCCGGGCCGACCTGACCCTCGAAGACGTCCGCTCGGCATTGGCGAGCTGGGCCGCGGCTGAGGGTGGGGTCGTCCGGATGGATCGGCCGCTCCGGGAGATCGAGGGGGGCCGGCATTTTCACGTGGCGGCTCCAGGCCTCGGCTCTGGAACCCTGGAGGTGAACTTCGAGCCGGCGGATGACGGTGAGGGACCACGACGCCAGGCGCGGGTCCGCGTGTATGCCCGCGAGCACTGGCGCGGGACGTGGGCGGGCGGCGCCCAGCTCCGGCTCGTGGAGCACCTGGCCGTGGAGCTCGGTGCCTGAATGCGCGACCGAGGACAACATGGCGGGCCCGGTGGTGCGACGGATCAGGGCAAGGAGCTGGCACGGCTGTACGACCTCGACCTCCTCGAGGACCCAGGCGATCTCGAGCTCTACGTTGCGCTAGCCCGGCGGACGGGCGGACCGATCCTGGAGCTTGGCGTCGGGACCGGCCGAGTCGCCGTGCCGCTGGCAGAGGCTGGATACGAGGTCACGGGAGTCGACATCGACCCCGCGATGCTGGCGCGAGCCAGGGACCGCGCGAGCCAGGCCCGTGCCCTCGACAGGCTCGAGCTCATTGAAGGGGACCTGCTGACCGCCCATCTCGAAAAGGCGGGCTCTTTTGGGCTGGGCATCATCGCGCTCAACTCGCTGCTGCTCCTCGGGGATCGAAACGACCAGGCGCGGGCCTTGCGCGTGCTCGCGAACCACCTCACGCCGGGCGGCCTGGCCGTCGTGGATGTCTGGCTGCCCGACGCGGACGACCTTGCGCGTTTCGACGGCCGCCTCATCCTCGAGTACACGCGGGACGATCCCGAGTCCGGAAACCTGGTCGTCAAGGCCGCCAGCGCGCTGCACGACGCGGTGACCCAGAGGGTTCGCCTGACCACCGTCTACGAGGAAGGGCGCCAGGGTGCGCCGGCCGACCGATGGGTGCGCCGGGACCATCTTCGTCTCGTCGGTGCCGACGAGCTGGCGGCGCTCGCGGAAGCGGCAGGTCTCGTCGTGGAATCGCTGGCGGGCGACTACGACCTCGAGCCGCTTCGACCGGGTAGCGAGCGGGCGGTCCTGCTGGCCGTCAAGCCGGGGTCATCGGGCTTGGTATAGTCGGCCGGAATGGCAAGCAGCGATCAGATCCGCCTCCTGCTGGTCGAAGACGTCCCGCAGGTCGCGCAGTACATCCGCAGCCTGCTCAATTCCCAGGCCCACATCAAGCTCCTCGACGTCCTGAACGACGGGTCGAAGGCGGCCGCCGCGGCCCAGCAGCTGCGACCCGACGTGATGCTGGTCGACGCGCTGCTGCAGGGCAGGATCAAGGGCCCGGCGCTCGTCGAGCAGCTGCAGCGGGAGCGCGTCGGCGTCCCCGTGATCATGCTCACGGTTCCCCAGAACCCCGTTCAGGCCGATCCGGAGCGCGGGATCGAGGCGGTCCTCTCGATGCCCTTCTCCGGCTACGACCTGATGAACAAGGTCACTGCCGTTCACCAGGCGTACAAGGCCGCCGGCGGTGTCGGGGGGTCGCGCGTCGTGTCGGTATTTGCGCCCAAGGGCGGCGTCGGCAAGACGACGATCGCGTTCAACCTCGCGGTCGCGATGGGCCAGCAGGGGCACCGGACCGTGCTCATCGACGCCAGCCTGCAGTTCGGCGACATGCGGTCGCTGCTGAAGGTGCCGGTCGACGCCCCGTCGATCCTCGACCTGCCGACCGACCGCATCCAGGAGTCCGACCTGCAGGACGTCCTGTGGCGCGACCCATCCGGCATCGACATCCTCCTCGCTCCGCCGCGCGTCGAGATGGCCGAGATGGTGACCGTCCGCGATGTGGACAAGGTCCTGTCGCTCCTGCGCCGCGTGTACGAGGTGATCGTGCTCGACCTCCCGGCGCCGTTGAGCGACATCAACCTCGCGTTCCTGGACGCGTCCGACACGATCCTCGAGATCGTCACCTACGACTCCACGACGATCCACAACACCATCGCGGTCGCCGACGCGTTCCGCTCGATCGGCTACCCCGCGGCGAAGGTCCGTTATCTCGTCAACCGGGCGGATTCGGCCGGCGGCATCTCGCCGGACGATCTGGCCCGCGCGCTCGGCCGCGTGCCGGAGCACAGCGTGATGTCGGACGGAATGTTGGTCGTTCAGTCGAACAATGAAGGGCTGCCGTTCGTCCTGGCCAACCCGCAGGCCGGCGTCAGTCAGGACGTGATGCGCATGGCATCGGAGCTCATGAACGTCGGGCTCGTGCCGGCAGGCGCGCGCCGCTGAGTCAGGTGGCCGATCCGCGACCGATCGGCGTCTTCGACTCGGGCGTCGGCGGGCTCACCGTTCTTCGCGAGATCCTGCGCAGGCTGCCGGCCGAATCGACGGTCTACTTCGGCGATAACGCCAGGGCCCCCTACGGGGTGCGGCCGGACGACGAGGTCAGGGCCTTCTCGCGCGAGTCGCTGGACATCCTGGCCGAGCGGAACGTGAAGGGCATCGTCGTGGCGTGCAATACCTCGACGGCGATCGCGCTGGGCGACCTGCGGCGTCGCTACGACATGCCGATCCTCGGGGTCATCCGCCCCGGCGCCGCGGCAGCGAGCCTTGCCACGCGCACGCGGCGCGTCGGCGTCATCGCGACCCCCGCCACGGTCCGCTCTCATGCCTACTTTGCTGCGATCAAGGACGAGAATCCGGCGGTGGAGGTATATGAGCACGCCACGCCCGCCTTCGTGCCGATGGTGGAGGCGGGCCAGCTGAGCGGCCCGGACGTGGAGGCCAGGGTCGCGGACTCGCTCGCGCCCCTCCTCGGCACACGGGATGGGGCCGGCGAGTTCATCTTTCCGCTGCCGCATTCCGCGCGGATCGACACGCTGCTCCTCGGCTGCACGCACTACCCGTTGCTGCGACCGGTGATCGCCTCGGTCGCCGGCGAGGGGGTGGCCATCGTCGATTCGGCGACCGCCACAGCCTCCGCCCTTGCCGAGCTGCTGTCGGTCAACGGGCTGGAGGCGCCGGCAGGTCATGGCGCTCCTGCGGCGACCCACCTCCAGTTGACCACGGGTGACGTCGAAGCGTTTGCCGGCCTCGCCGCGCGCCTGTTCGGCGAGTCCTTCCCGGCCATCGAGCGCGTCGAGCTCCAGCGGGTGGCGTCGTGACGGGCCCTCGTGGCCGGCCCGCGGAGACGGGCCGTCAGACATCGGGCGGCGGACGATGGAGCTGGCGGGACGACGGCGCATGGCAGGCCGGGTTCCTCCTCGGGTCCGCGCTCGGTGCCGTGGCGACCGTCCTCGGGCGCCGCGCGGAACGGGCCGCACGACGTGGGCTGGTCGACTGGCCGCGGGCGGAGGAGTTCGCGATCCAGCAGCTCCGCCACGCGCCCGGCACGCTCGCGCGCGCGGACATCGAAGCGACCGAACCTGTCTACGCGGCGGCTATGGCCAGCATCGTGCCGCGCCTCTCCGAGGCGCTCGAGACCGAGCTGCCGGGCGTCGTCGAGCGGGTCTCGGTGGTCGATCGTGCAGCGTGGGTCAGCGCCAACGTCGCAACCTTCGCCCAGCTGCTGGGCCGGATCGAGGGCGATCTGCTCGACCAGGTCGTGCCGGTCGGCGGAGGGCTCGCGAAGGCCTCGGTGGCGATCGCCAATCGGTACCTCACGACCCGGCAGATCGGCTTCCTGCTGGGCTTTCTCGGCCAGCGGGTACTCGGCCAGTACGACCTGACCCTGCTGTCCGCCGAGAGCGTCCCGGGCCGTCTGCTGTTCGTCGAGGAGAACATCCGGCAGACGGGCCGCGCGCTGGACCTGCCCCTCGACCCCTTCCGCTCCTGGATCGCGCTCCACGAGACGACGCACGCATTCGAATTCGAGGCGCATCCCTGGCTGCGGCCGTACCTGGCGGAACGTCTCGAACGGCAGCTGGCCGCGTTCTCGAAGGACGCGTCGACGCTGGGTCGCGACGCGATGAAGCAGCTCGGTCGGGTCCTGCGCGGCGAAGGCCAGGGCCTGCACTGGATGGAGCGCCTGATGGGCGAGGAGCAGCTCCGCCTGTTCCGTGAAACGCAGGCGGTCATGAGCCTGCTCGAGGGGTTCAGCGACTACATCATGGACGAGGTGGGTCGTGACCTCGTCCCCGACGTGGAGCGGATCAGCGCGCGCTTCCACGAGCGGCGCGAGCATCGCAGCCCGTTCGAGCGGGCAATCATGCGGCTGACCGGGATGGATCTGAAGATGGAGCAGTACCGCAAGGGCGAGCGGTTCGTGTCGGCGATCGCGAAGACAGCGGGTCCGGCGGCGCTCCGGAAGCTCTGGGAAAGCCCCGAGACGTTGCCGCGCGATGGAGAGATCGAGGCCCCCGACCGCTGGCTGGCCCGAGTGATGTCCTGATGGCGCAGGGCCGGACGGCCGACGGCTCCGTGGGCGAGGGCTCCATCGGCGAGGGCTTACTGGCCAAGGCGGCCGCCTCCGAGGAGTCGGCCCGGCCCATCCCGGCCATCGCGCTCAGCCCCGTGCTCTCGGCGCGCTACCGAGGGCGCGACCTCGAGCGCATTCGCGAGGCCGCACCAGGAACGCGCCTTGTCATGGTTTCGCGCGAAGGAATCGCTGACGGCCCGCTCGACGACGTGGAGGTCCTGCTCCGGGGCTTCATCTCCGCCGATGCGTTCGACCGCGTGCTCGCCAAGGCGCCCCGGCTCGCATGGGTCCACTCAGCATCGGCCGGCGTCGAGAACGTGCTCACCCCGCTCAGCCGCGAACGGGGGGTCGTCATCACCAATGCCCGGGGCGTATTCAGCCGCCCCATTGCCGAGTACGTGCTGATGATGATCCTCGCCGTCAGCCGCCGGCTGCCCCAGCTGCTCGAGCTCCAGCGCGAGCGGACCTGGCAGCCGCTCGAGGGGGTCGAGCTGCGCGACGTGACGGTCGGCATCGTGGGCCTCGGTTCGATCGGTCGGGCCGTCGGCGCCCTGGCGACCTCGTTCGGCTGCCGCGTGATCGCGACGCGCCGGCGGGCCGAAGTGGGCACCGGGATCGCCGTGGCCGGGGGAGAGGGGCCTGGCGAAACGCGGGCCGACGACGATGAGCTGAGCCTCGGCGAGCTGATGCTCGACCGTGTCGCCGGACCGGAAGGACTCCCGGCGCTGCTGGCCGAATCCGACTTCGTGGTGCTGGCCCTGCCCCTGACGCCCGAGACCGAGAACGTGATCGACGACGAGATGCTGCGCCAGATGAAGCCAGGCGCGTGGCTGATCAACATCGCCCGGGGGCGACTGGTCGACGACCGTGCCCTCCTGCGAGCCCTTCGTGAAGGCCGAATCGGCGGTGCCGTCCTGGACGCGTTTCGCGAAGAGCCCCTGCCGTCCGGGTCACCGTTCTACGAGCTGCCGAATGTGATCGTGACCCCGCACACATCCTGGTCGAGTGGCCGCGTCCTGGACCGCTCGATCGGGCTGTTCTGCGACAACCTGCGCCGCTTCGCGAGAGGCCAGACGCTCCTCAACGTCGTCGACCCGGCCGCCGGCTACTGATGCAGATCGCCATCGTCGGGCTTGCCGGCTGCGGCAAGACGACGGTCTTCAACACGCTCACGCGCGGGCACGCGGAGACGGGCGGCTTCGGCGGCTTGCAGCTCAACGTTGGTGTCGTCAAGGTGCCCGATCCCCGCCTGGAACGACTCGCGGCGATCTTCAGCCCGAAGAAGATCGTCCAGGCGGACGTCACCTATGCGGACCTTCCGGCGCCACCCGCCTCGTCCGAGGGCCACATCGGGACCGAGGAACTGCCGCCCGAGCATCTGGCCCGGCTGCGCGACTCGGACGCCTTGCTGCACGTCGTGCGGGCGTTCGAGGATCCCAGCCACCCGCACCCCGAAGGGTCGGTCGATCCGAGGCGCGATCTGGAGCGGCTGGACCTCGAGTTCATCCTGGCCGACCTCGCGATCGCGGAGCGGCGGCTGGAGCGCCTCGCGGCGACCGGACGGCACGGGACGACCGCAGAGCGGGAGGCGAATGAACGGGAGGGGGAGATCCTCGCGCGGTTGAAGCAGGGGCTGGCGGCCGGTACACCGATCCGCGACGTGGCGCTCGAGACGGACGAGGAAAAGGTCATTCGCGGGTTCCGGTTCCTGAGCCAGAAGCCGGTGCTCGTGCTGCTCAACATCGGTGAGTCGGACCTGCCTCGTGCGTCGCACGTCGTCGAAGGTTTGGCGGGGGCCTACCGGCACAACGGGGCGCTGGTCGACGCACTCTCGGCCCGTATCGAGATGGAGCTCGGCGAGCTGGAACCCGATGACGCGGAGGCCTTCATGGCCGAGCTAGGACTGCGCGAATCGGGCCTGGCCAGGGTGATCGGGCTGTCCTACAAGCTGCTCGGCCTCATCAGCTTCCTGACCGCCGGACCGGATGAGGTCCGCGCATGGCCAGTGCCCGATGGGTCAACGGCGGTCGACGCGGCGGCGGCGATCCACACAGACCTGGCACGGGGCTTCATTCGTGCCGAGGTGGTCGCGTTCGAGGACCTGATCGAGCTTGGGTCGATCGCCGAGACCCGCAAGCACGGACGCCTGCGGTCGGAGGGCAAGACCTATGCCGTCCGAGACGGCGACGTGATCGAGATCCTGTTCAGTCGCTGACCCTCGATCCAATGGCTCGCGCGGGCGTCGCGCTCTGCCTCGGAGAGCGACCGGCGAACCGGTGGGGAGGGTGCCAGTCGGCCGGTCTGCGATTAATTCGGGCGGCGAGGATCGCCCTGGAAGTCGGCGACGATCGCGCGGTAATCCGCCCCGAGCTCGTCCTCTTCCCCTGGCTCGGCGCCGCCCTCGAGGTCCGCAAGGAAGTTCTCGTCCTCGGCCTTCGACACATTGACGGCGGCCGTCAGTCGATCGTCGGAAACGAAGATGAACCCGTAGTCACGCTCGAGAACCTCGGCGATCGCCTCGATGAGCGTATCGTGCTCGTACGTGTCCTGGACGCGGTGGCGGACGGATTGGACCGTATCGAAGAACAGCTCTGGATCCATCTCCTCCTCGCGCGCGAGCAGCAGATCGGAGAAGAGGTCGTCGTCGCCTTCGTGAAGCTCGTAGAAAAACACCAGTGACTCCGGAAAGACGGGGAAGCGGCCCCGCAACGAGGGCGCGATCCGAGTATACCCCCGGCCTTGTGCCGGCCCGGGAGGGGAGGACAGCCGGCCATCGCGCTCGGCCATCGGTATACGCAGTGTCCGCGTGAACGATTCCGCGGCGCCGAACTCGACGGGCGACGGCCGGCGCGGGCCGGACATCGTGGTCGTGGGGGCGGCCGCGCGCGATCTCGCGCGCGACGACGCGAGAGGCTGGCGACTGGGCGGAGGAGTCAGCTACAGCGCCCTCACGACGGCCCGGCTCGGCCTGACCACGGCTGCACTCGTCGGCGTCGACCGGCTGGCGGCATACGCGCCCGAGCTGGACCTGCTGCGCGAGGCCGGCGTCGACGTCCAGCTCGTCGAGCTCGACCGCGGCCCTGTCTTCGAGAACGTCGACACGCCCAACGGGCGCATCCAGCTCGTGTTCTCGCGGGCGGATCCGATTGCCGTCGCGAACATCCCGCCGGCGTGGCGTGCGGCCCGGGGCTGGATCCTGGCGCCAATCGCAGGTGAGCTGGGCGACGAGTGGGCGACCGCCATGCCAGACAACGCCCTTGTCGGGCTTGGCTGGCAGGGCCTCCTGCGCGACCTCGAATCGAGCGAGCGCGTGCAGCGGCGCCCACCCGGCCCCTCGCCGCTCGTCGCGCGTGCTGACCTGATCGGTGTGAGCCAGGACGACGTCGCCCGGGATACCGACCTCGCCGACCTCTGGCGACACGTGAAACCGGGATCGACCCTGGTCCTGACCAAGGGCGACCGTGGTGGCCTCCTCATCCAGCCGACGCCCGACGGCCAACCCTCGATCCGGCGCTATCCGGCAATCCCGCCCGCACGCACCGCGGACCCGACCGGTGCCGGCGACGTGTTCCTGGCCGCGCTGCTGGCTGCCCGCGTCGAGCCGCGGCTCATCCGCGGCCGGGCTGCGGCCGGCTACGACGCGCTCCTGGCGGCAGCGGTCGCGTCCCTCGTGCTGGAGGGGCACGGGTTGCTTGGCGTGCCGGATCGCGACGCGGTCCGGCGGCGAATGGCGGAGGCACGTCAGCCCGCCTGAGACCCGACGAGGTGACGGTTCTGCCGCGCAAGGCGAGCCAGCAACCGGCGACGGCGCCGCGACACTTCCCGCTCCAGGAGTGGCAACGGGCGGCCGAGCTGCCGCGCACGCTCCGCGAGCGAACCCGCCTGGTCGGTCGCGCGCAGGGCACCCGCCGGGTCCCGTTGCCGCCACTCGAGGCCTTTGGCGAGCTCGATCAGGGCGAGGGGGACGAGCGGGCCACCCTCGTGGGCAAGGTCGCGCCAGGAGGCGATCGCCTCGTCGAATTGGCCCAGCCGACGCAGGGTCCACGCACGCTCGGCCAGCAGGCGCTGACGTTCCAGTCGTGAGGTTCGGTCCTCGCGTGCCGACGGCCACGCTGGACTTTGCTCGTCGCCTGCCAGTGCTGCGTCGAGGCACGCCAGTGCCTCGGAGTGCCGGCGCTCGCGCGCGTAGCCGCGTGCCAGGCCTGCCAGATCGCCACGTTCGGCGGCGGCGCGTCCGACCGGATCGCCCAGTCGGGCGCTGTAGGCGAGCAGCCTGGCGAGGGAGCGAACGTCCTCAACGTTGTGTCGGGCGACGGCTCGAAGCGGTTCGACGGGCCCGCCCCGGAGCATGTCGATGTAGATCGCCGGTATCTGCCAGCTCTCGACATCGCCGTGGCGGTAGCCTCCGAGCAGCGCGACCTCCACGGTCCTCAGCCGGGCATCGGGCAGCCGATGCCGAAACACCCGGCGAATGAATGGGAGGAGATCGAGGTGCCCGGCCGAAATGGGCGGCGGACGCCGATCGAGGCGATACCGGGTGACGAGCAGCGGCCAGTCGAACGCGCGGCCGTTGTACGTGACGAGCCAGGCGCCGGACGGAATCAGGTCTCTGAGCGCGGTCAGGAAGGCGGGTTCGTCGGCGTGATCCGGCAGCACGAGCTGGACCCGCCGGAAGCTCGGGCCCTCCCACCAGCCAAGCCCGACCAGGAAGACGACCGTTCCGGTCGCCGTTCCGAGGCCCGTCGTTTCCGTGTCGAGGCACAGCAGCGGGACGTCCTCGCCGGGATGGCCGGGGAGTCTGGCGAGGCACGTTCGATCGAGAGGCAGGTGCTCGACGGCGGCCTCGATCCTGATGAACGTTCCTGTCTGGCCATGAATCATCTCCCCGCCGAGCGCCGCGGCGATCCGTTCGGCGAGGCCTCCTGGTCTCGGTGGGGACAGTCGACCCCAGCCTGCCTCGCCACGCCTGGCTCGAAAGTTGGCGAGGCGACGCTCGAGGGGCACCGAGGTAGCGACCGTCGGGCTCATCCCGCCGTGAGGACCTCAGGCGCGCCGAGCTCCCCGAGCAATCGGGCGGCCAGCCCCTTCGCGTCGAGATCGGGTTCGAGACGCGGTCCCGTGCATGCCGGGCAGCCGGCATCGCACGGGCAGCCCCCGATGAGCGCACTCGCCCCGGCGATCAGGTCGTCGTGCCTGGCGAAGAGCCGCTCCGAGAGACCGACCCCGCCTGGCACGGTCTCGTAGAGGTAGATGGTGGGTGCTTCCTCGTGGGGCGATCGGACCTGCGTCACCAGCCCGAGGTCGTGCGGGTCGACCATCAGGAGGACGCTCGCGACGGTCTGGATCGCCCGACCCGCGCCGAGCAGGGCGACGTCCAGCTCGGTCCGGCGCCAACCGGTCAGCCCCTCCCCGGCGAGCCAGTAGGCCGTGGTCTGGAGCTCGATTTCGGGGAGGTGGATTCGTCCCCAGCCCAGGTTCTCGTTGGTGAGGAACTTGAGCTTCTTGTAGATGCTCGCCAGGCTGGCAACCATCACCTCGCCGTGCAGCCTGGCGCCTCCGGCCACGGCGTCACGGCCGAAGACGTCGAGGGGCTTCAACGTCACGGCGCGATCCGCCTGCGTGTAGTGGTCGACGTCGACGCGCCGCACATAGGCCTTGCGTTCGTCCCAGTCGAGACGATCGACATGGAACTGCGCGGACTCGTGCACGTCGTGTCGATGATCACGACGTTCTCCTGGGCCGCGGTGCGCAGCGAGATGGCGGAGGCCGGGAAGTTCTCGGACGACCAGTACCAGCGACCGTCCGCCGCCTGGCGCACGTGCCCCTCCTCGGCCAGAAAGGCGAGCAGCTCGTCGGCGGTCCCAGACCCGAACGTTTCGCCCGGGCGGAATGGCAGTTCGAAGGTGGCCGCCTTGAGGTGGCCGAGCAGCACGTGGAGGTTGTCCGGGTCGAGGCGTGCCTCTTCGGGTGAGCCGGAGAGCAGGAACTCCGGGTGGTGGATCACGTACTGGTCGACGGGCGCGGCGGTGGCAACCAGAACGGCCACGCTGGTCTCCTGCCGCCGCCCCGCACGGCCGAACTGCTGCCAGGTCGCCGCGACCGACCCTGGATAACCGGCCAGGACGGACACGTCGAGCTGGCCGATGTCGACGCCGAGCTCCAGCGCGTTTGTCGCGACCACCCCGAGGACCTCACCATCCCGAAGCCCACGCTCGATTGCGCGCCGCTCGGTCGGGAGGTAGCCAGCGCGATACCCGCGAACCCGGGAGCGGGGGCCGAAGCCCTCGCGCAGAGCCTCCCGGAGCCCGGTAAGCAGGAGCTCGACCGCGGTACGGGAGCGACCGAAAACGATCGTCTGGCGTCCCGCGCGCAGGAACGGCAGGGCCCAGCGCTGGGAGAGGGTCAAGGCCGACGCGCGAACGCCAGTTGAAGCCTCGAGCAAGGGCGGGTCGACAAGCAGGACGTGGCGGTCCCCGGACGGAGCACCGTTCTCGTCGACCAGCCGGGCGGGCCGACCCGTCAGCGTCCGAGCCAGCTCCGCCGGGTTGGCGATCGTCGCCGAGCAGCACACGATGACCGGGCGACTCCCGTAGTGGTCGCACAGCCGGAGGAGCCGCCGAAGGACGTTGGCGACGTGGCTGCCGAAGACGCCCCGATAGGTATGGAGCTCGTCGACGACGATGATTCGCAGCTGCTCGAAGAGCTGGAACCACTTCGTGTGGTGCGGCAGGATCGCTGCGTGGAGCATGTCCGGGTTGGTCGCGACGACCTGCCCGGCCGTTCTGATCGCTGAGCGGATCGGGGCCGGAGTGTCGCCATCGTAGGTGGCCGTTGGGATTGCCAGGCCCGACGCCGCCGAGAGCGCGGAGAACTCCGCGACCTGGTCGTGACCGAGCGCCTTGGTCGGGAAGAGGCACAGCGCACGCGCCGACGGGTCATCGGCGACGGCTTGCAGGATCGGGAGGCTGTAGCACAGGCTCTTGCCCGACGCAGTCGGCGTAACGACGACCACGTCCTCGCCGGCACGAATCGCCTCCACGGCCAACGCCTGGTGGCGATACAGCTGCTCGATGCCGCGACTGGCGAGACCCGTACGTATGCGCTCATCGAGCCAGGGCGGCAGCTCGGAGTAGCGGC
>VBFZ01000132.1:34430-34813 GCA_005880805.1 Chloroflexota bacterium
CCGTGTCCGTCGAGGCCGGCGAGTAGTGCCGCATCGCGCCTCCGCTGTTTCTCGACAAATCGTACATCTGTTCGGTTTGGTCCATCGGCCCAAGGCTCATGCCCACGCGTGCCAGCTACCCTGGCACGCTCGCAGCGCGATCCGGCCGATTTGACACGTCAGCTGCGGGCAGCTACCCTGCCGGGAATGTCCGATCGGAGGCGCCGAAGCCGCACCCGGCAGCCCGATCCCGTACCCGACGGCCTCAAACCCCAGCCGAGTGACCCCGACGCCACGCCGGAGTCCAGCGAAGACGAGGCGTCGGCAGCATCGGACGCAAACCAGGAGAGCGGCCAGGCCTTCGCGCTCGACGGACTCGCGATCGCGGGCATCACTCGCCGTCG
>VBFZ01000153.1 GCA_005880805.1 Chloroflexota bacterium
CGGAACGAACCTTGCGCCGTTTCCTTCGCTGAACGCAGGGCCCGTGGATCCGCTGTCGCGGCCGCCTGGTCAGCCCTGGTCAGGTGGTCGTCATAGGCGCGCTGTGCCTCGCGAACGTTGCTCGCGGCCGTCTCCGCCTGCTCCCGGAGGCGGGTCGCAACCGCGCAACGTTCTTCCATGAGCCGGCGCTGCTCTCCACACGGGCCGCCATCCGACGTCGCCGGCTTCCCGACGGCTTGGGGCGTATGAACGACGCCTTCCCCTCCACGCCCCGAGTCCGCCGCGAGGCTGGTCACCATCGCCACTCCACCACTGGGCCGCGTGGTGCGCATGGCCAGCGCAACGGGTGCAACTGCGGCAGTTCCCCCGACCGTAGCCAGCGCCGCGAGGAGCGGGTCCGTGCCACCCGCGATAGAGAAGCCGACCATCGGGGAGGTGGGCGACGCCAACGCGGGCTGCATCGCTGGAGCGGCCGCAGGGGAGATCCAGCTCCTGGCTCCGAGGATTCCCCGGCGCGGTCGGCCGCCGGCTTCCTCCCGTCGAGCCGGATCCTCGCCAGGCGTGAAATCGTCACCAAGCTTGCCTCGTGAAAGAACGGGTGTTCGACTCAGAAGCCGTCGCGACCCGTCCGGGATTCGCGCCGGGCGTTGACCCGACGGGGCGGGCAGGTCGCCCGGGCCGCCTCTCGCCGCGGGGCTCGCCGTGGCGGTGACGGAGGCGGACGCGAGGGTAGCCGGACGGGTCCGGGGGACGCTGTCGGGGGTGACGGTGAGGCGAATTTCTCTGGGTGGAGCGGGTCGGGCCCGGAGGATCACGAGGAGGGCCGCTCCCGTCGGAACGCCCAAGATGAGCCCGAATGCCAGGAACGCGAACTCGCTCCCGCTCAATCCCGGTCCTCCCTACCGGCGTACGCCGGATCGGCCTGGTCCGCGCAGCAGCGTAGCTGCCGGTATCAACGAGGTCAAATCCGAATCCGGACGAGCGGCAACGCCGGAAGGCGCGAACGGGCAACCGCCCCGAGTTGCCGGCATTCGCTCCCGAAGACCAAGGCCGCTCGCCGGAGGCCATTGGTCTGAGGACTCCGAGGTTCCGAGGTCTCTGGTAGATTGGGCTCGTCGGCTCCGCCCGGCGTCCCCATCCTGCCCGATACATACTCGAGAGAGGCTCGACCCGCTCCGTGGTGCTCGATCCCTACCAGGAATTCCTCGTCCAGCCCGTCGACGCCTCCTGGCTCCAGTGCAACATCGAGTGCCAGGAAGCCTGTCCCGTGGGGACGAACTGCCGGGGCTATCTGAACCTCGCGGCCGAAGGCCGTTTCGAAGAGGGCTACATCCTGTCCCGGGAGCCGAATCCCGTGGCGGCGATGTGCTCCTACGTCTGCTCCGCTCCGTGTGAGCGCGCGTGCCGCCGGGGCGACATCGATCGCCCGCTCGCCATCCGGGCGATGAAGCGGTTCCTCGTGGAGTGGCACGAGGCGTCGGGCATTCCCGACGTCATGCCAAAGATCACGCCGCGCGAGGAGCGCGTTGCCGTGGTCGGGGCCGGACCCGCCGGTCTGGCGGTCGCCCGCGAGCTCGCGATGGCTGGCATCCAGGTGACGGTCTTCGACAGTCTCCCATACGGCGGCGGCACGATGCTCATCGGCGTCCCGGCGTTTCGCCTGCCCCGGGAGGCAATCGAGATGGACGTTCGGCTGATCGAACGCCTCGGCGTGCGCTTCGTCTACAACACCACGATCGGCGTCGACATTCTCTTCGAACAGCTGCGGCGCGACTTCGATGGCATCGCGATCACCGCGGGCGCCATGAACCCGGTGATCCTCGACGTTCCCGGCCACGACCTCGAGGGCGTCCAGTACGGCGTCGATTTCATGAAGATCGCCAACCTCGGCCAGCCGCTGACAGTCGGCAACGACGTGGTCGTGATCGGCGGCGGTTACACGGCGATGGACTGTTCGCGCACGAGCCTGCGGCACGGAGCGGACAACGTCGCCATCGTCTACCGGCGGACGCGCTCCGAGCTCGTGGTCGACGAGGAGGAGCTCGGCGAGACCGAGCGCGAGGGTGTCCGGATGGAGTTCCTGGCGAGCCCCGTGGAGGTGCTCGGCGAGGACGGTCACGTCAGCGGCGTGAAGTTCATCCGCAACCGCCTCGGAGAGCCGGATGCCTCCGGTCGCCGCTCGCCAGTCCCGATCGAAGGCTCGGAGTTCGTGATCAAGGCGGACACCGTGATCCCCGCCGTTTCCCAGGCTGCCGACCTGACGTTCCTGCCGGTCGAGGCCAACTTCGAAATCGGGCGCGGTCGAGTTCGCGTCGACCCGGCGACGTATGCGACCAACGTCCGCGGCGTGTTCGCGTGCGGCGACTTCGTGACGGGTCCCACGACGCTGATCGAGGCCGCCGGACACGGCAAGAAATGCGCCTACGCGATCGATCGCTACCTCACCGGCCGGACGGACGTGAGCGTCGCCGCCAACGTAAAGATCACGAGCTCGTGGCGCCACGACATGCCCGAGCTGTACGACGTCCTGCCCCGCCAGCACATCCCCATGGCGCCGCTCGCCGCCCGGATGCCGTCCACCGACCCGGAAGTGAACTTCACCACACCGGTCGAGCTCGGCTATGACGCGACCGGCGCGGTCGCCGAGTCCATCCGCTGCCTGATGTGCAACTTCAACATCTGGTTCGACCCGTTCCGGTGCGTGCTGTGCGGCGCCTGCGCCGACGTCTGCCCTGAGGGCGTCATCCACATGGTCGACGTCAACCAGCTCAAGACCGAAGGCCTGCTGCCGGAGATCGAGGAGTCCTACGGCTGGGAGAACGGGGCAGCCATGATCCTCGACGAGGAGCGCTGCATCCGCTGCGCGCTGTGTGTCAAGCGATGCCCGTTCGACGCCATTACGATGGAGCGGTTCGAGCTGCAGGAGATCTCGACCGACGGTCGGCTCTACAAGGAGTCGTACCGTGACGCTCAACTCGCCGGAACGCCCGGCGTGGCAGGAGGAGCCCTCCGGTGAGTTTCCTCGAGCGGGTGGACACCGCCATCCGCCGGAGCCCCGTCTGGCGCTCGCTGTTCCGTCAGCCGTACCCCTCGGACGAGCGGTCGCGCGCCTACGCGGTCATGAACAACGTGTTCCTGCACATCCACCCGGTCAGGGTCCGGCAGCACGCCGTCAGGTTCGCTTACACGTTCTGCCTCGGCGGCCTGTCGTTCTTCCTGTTCCTGGTGCTGACCGTGACGGGCGTCTACCTGATGTTCTTCTACATCCCGTCGACGACCCAGGCGTACACGAACATCCTCGAGATCCAGGCCCAGCAGCCGTTCGGCCTACTGACCCGCAACGTCCATCGCTGGGCCGCGCATTTGATGGTGTTCTTCGTCTTCCTGCACATGATGCGGGTCTTCTACCACGGGGCGTACAAGCCGCCCCGCGAGTTCAACTGGGTCGTCGGCATCATCCTGCTGTTTACCACGGTCCTGCTGAGCTTCACCGGCTACTTGCTGCCATGGGACCAGATCGCTTACTGGGCGATCACGATCGGCACGAACTTCGCGACCTACGTGCCGCTGTTCAACACTCCGTCGCAGATCCTCCTGCTCGGCGGCCTCGAGGTCGGCCAGAACACCCTGCTGCGCTTCTACGTGCTCCACATCATGGTGCTGCCACTCGTCGCAGCGATCTTCCTCGCCGTGCACTTCTGGCGAATACGAAAGGACGGAGGCATCTCCGGCCCGCTATGAGCAATGACTGACACCAAGGAAACGCGCGAGGGGCGAGTCGTCGCGCCGGTCGATCCGTCGCGGCGGACAGAGATCGACAAGCAGCGCGTGCCGATGTCGGCGCGCCCCTACCGGCTGCTCGCCCTCGTCAAGCAGGACGCCGTCGTCCGGGTCCAGAAAGAGCCCGACGACACCGTCATGACCTGGCCCCACCTGCTGTCGATCGAGTTCCTGGCCGCGGGGATGATGAGCATCTTCGTGCTCCTGATGGGCCTGTTCGTGAACGCCCCACTCGAAGAGCTGGCGAACGGCAATGTCACGCCGGCGGTCGCAAAGGCGCCGTGGTACTTCCTCGGCCTGCAGGAGCTGCTGGCCTACGTCCATCCCACGGTCGCGGGCGTGCTGACACCCACCTTTATCTTCGTGGGCGGCATCCTCCTGCCGTACATCGATCGCGAAAACGTCGACGAGCACCGCCCGTCCCGCCGCAAGACCGCAGTCATGCTGTTCACGTTCCTGCTGGGCATGGGTCTCGTGGTGACGTTCATCGGGATCTTCTTCCGCGGGCCCGGCTACTCGTTCGTGCTGCCCTACTTCGACACACCGGGACTGCACTTCAACCTCTGAACCTCGACTTCAACCTGACGACAAGGAATCGATGAGCAACTACCACCTCGAACCCGCCGACCAGCCGAAAGCCCTCACGCCCCAAGCCATCAAAGCCCTCCGTCAGGAGCAGGTGCAGGGCCTGTCCCGCCGGCAAATGCTTCGCCGTTCGCTCGGAGCCGGCGTCCTGCTGTGGCTCGGCGAGGTCACTCTCGGCTCGGTCGGCTTTCGAAGGTCAAGATCGGGACCTACAACGACATCAAGCTGGCGAACACCAACCTGCCGATCAACGAGGGATTCCCTGCTTACTTCCCGGAGGCGCGGGCGTTCGTCGTGCTCATCGACCCGTCGCGCCAGGAGTTCATTCCGGGCACCGACACGACCGGTGACGGTCACCCGCTCAACGTCCGCGGCCTGTACCAGCGCTGTCCGCACCTGGGCTGCCGGCCCAACCCCTGCCTGAAGAACTTCTGGTTCGAGTGCCCCTGTCACGGGTCGCGCTACGACCGCCTCGGGATCAAGGCCGACGGCGCCCGATTCGGGCCGGCGCCTCGGAGCATGGACCGCTTCTCCGCTACGGTCGACGGAGGTGGCGTGCTGACCCTGGACACCGG
>VBFZ01000083.1:0-9827 GCA_005880805.1 Chloroflexota bacterium
TCCCGCCGACCTCGACGTCGCCGTCCGCAATGGCGCGTTCGCGGGTCTCAGGCGCGCCGTCCACGAGCTCGGGCCGGAGGCGATCATCCGGGAGGTGTCCGCATCCGGGCTTCGCGGCCGCGGAGGCGCCGGCTTTCCGACCGGCGAGAAGTGGCGGATCTGCGCGGCATCAGGGCTTCCCGGCCAGCGGCGGTACGTGGTCGCGAACGGCTACGGCGCGGATCCGGCGAGCGGCACTGACCGCTACCTGATCGAGCGAAACCCGTACGCGGTCATCGAGGGCGCCGCGATCGCGGCATTCGCCGTCTCCGCCGGAGAAGCGATCATCGCCGTGCGCGGCGAAGACACGGAGATCGTCCAATTGCTGGACAGTGCAATCGGCTCCGCTGAGGAGGCCGGCTTCATTGGCCCCGACTTCCTCGAGACCGGGATGGAGCTCACCATCAGCGTGCGGCCTGTGCAAGGCGCCTACATGCTCGGCGAGGAGACCGTCCTCCTGAAGGCGCTCGAAGGCAAGCGCGGCCAGCCCGAGCAGCGGCCACCGCATCCGGCGGAGCATGGGCTCTTCGGGCAGCCGACCGTCGTGCAGAACGTCCAGACGCTTGCGGCCGTGCCCTGGATCGTCGTCAACGGTGCCGCCGCTTTCGCTGCGATCGGCTCGAAGGGCAGCCCTGGAACGGTCCTGGTCCAGGCCCGCGGCGCAGCGCGGGATGGCGTGGCAGAGGTGCCGTTGGGCACTCCGCTGCGCGAGATCGTCGCCCTTGCCGGGCCGCTGCCGCAGGGCCGGACGGCCAAGGCCGTGCTCGTGGGTGGCCCGTCCGGTGGCCTGCTCCCACCCGAGATGCTCGATACGCCGTACGAGTTCGACGCCCTGCGGGCGGCCGGCGCCCACATCGGGTCCGGCTCGGTCGTGGTCGCGGACGATCGCGCGTGCACGGTCGACCTCGCGCGCCTGCTGACGAGGTTCTGCGCCGACGAGGCGTGCGGCAAGACCATCCCCTGCCGCATCGGGACGCGGCGACTCTCCGAGATCGCGGAGCGGGTGACCTCCGGGCGACCACGGCCCACGGACACGCAACTGCTCGGCGACCTCGCGTCGGACGTCGTCGAGAGCGCTCTCTGCGACCACGAGCGACTGGCGACCCTGCCACTCACCAGCGCGATGCGATACTTCCCGGCGGAGCTGGAGGAGCACATCCTCCGGAGCTCCTGCCCGGCCGGCGTCTGCAACCCGATTGCGATGCCAGCCACGGCGCTCGCCGCCAGCCCTGCCCACTGATGCGACGATGACCGAGCTGATCACCCGACCCGCCGATTCCCGGCCGCCCGACGACAGGCCGGACAAGCCCTCGCCGCTCGACACGGTCACGCCACTCGCCGACGACCTGTCCGAGCGGCTGCTCACCGTCCAGGCGCCGCAGCGGCCGCAGTCGGCGCCCGTCATCCGCCTCGAGGTCGACGGCCGCGTCGTGGAGGGCCGGGCGGGACAGACGATCCTCGAGGTCTGTCGCGACAACGGGATCGAGGTCCCGACGCTGTGCTACGAGCCGAAGCTGCCGGGCTTCGGTGCCTGCCGGATGTGCGTGGTCGAAGTCGAGGGCGAGGAGCATCCGCCGATCAGCTGCTCCCAGCGCGCGGCGGAGGGCATGAAGGTCCAGACGCAGACCGAGCTCGTGCGCCGGCTGCGGCACACGAATCTCGAGCTGATCTTCAGCGACCACAACGCCTACTGCCTGCCGCCCTGCCAGAACAAGTGCCCCAGCCACATCGACATTCCCGGCTTCCTCAAGGCGAACGCCGAGGGCAACTGGCGCGAGTCGGCGCGGATCTACAAGCGGACGATCCCCTTCCCGTCGATCCTCGGTCGCGTTTGCCCCGCCCCCTGCGAGGAACACTGCCGCCGCGACGAGGTGGACGAGGCGATCGCGATCCGGGACACCCACCGCTACGCGGGCGACCAGGTCCTCAAGGCGATGCTCGACGACGGGATCGACCCGCCGATCCCCTTCGAGGTCAAGCCGAAGACAGGGCGCCGGGTGGCCGTGATCGGCTCGGGCCCGGCCGGGACGTCGGCGGCGTACTACCTCCTGATCGCCGGTCACGACGTCGACGTCTTCGAGCGCGACCCCGCGCCTGGTGGAATGCTGCGCTACGGGATCCCGCAGTATCGGCTGCCCAAGGTCGAGGTCCTCGAGGCGGAGTACGAGTCGATCACGAGGCTTGGCGGGCGCTTCATCTGCAACCAGGAGCGCTACGACGCGGTCGTCCTCGCGATCGGCTGCTACGACACCAACAAGCTCGGGATCCCGAACGAGGACGCCGACGGGGTGTTCGACGGGCTCGAGTACCTGCGCACCGCGACCCTCGGGCTGCCCTACCCGGGCCACAAGGGCTCGCGGGTCGTCGTCATCGGCGGCGGGTTCACCTCGATGGACTGCACCCGCACGTCGATCCGCCAGGGCGCCGCCGAGGTCACGCTCGTGTACCGCCGCGACATGAAGGACATGCCGGCTGCGAACGAGGTCCACGAGGCAATCGAGGAGGGCGCGACCGCGATCTTCCAGGCCGGCCCTGTTCGAATCGTTACGCACAAGAAGACCGGCAAGGTAACCGGGGTCGAGTTCGTCCGGATGAAGCTCGGCGAGCCGGACGCCTCCGGTCGGCGGCGACCGGAACCCGCGCCGGGCACCGAGTTCACGATTCCCTGCGACCGCGTGCTGCTCGCCATCGGGCAGGGACCCGATCTCTCGTGGATCAAGCCAGGGTCGGAAGGTCCGGAGGCGACAAAGCAGCGCCGGTTGAAGGCCGATGCGGTCACGTTCGAGACCGGCCGCGCGGGTGTGTTCGGGACCGGGGACGTGCGGGTCGGATCCGCCACCGTGGTCCAGGCCAACGGGGAGGGCCGGCGCGCCGCCTACGCGGTGGATGCCTACCTGCTCGGGCTCGACCTGGGCGAGATCAGGACCCGCCAGACACTCGCCGAGCCGCAGCCCGAGTTCCTGTCGATCGTGCCCTTCACGAGCGAGGTAAAGGAGCCCCGCTACCGCCTGAGCTCGATGGACGCGGAGATCCGCAACAAGAGTTATGTCGAGTACGAGATCCCGTACAGCCGGCAGGAGGCAATGTCCGAATCGCAGCGCTGTCTGCAGTGCACCTGCGAAGCGATCGGGTATTGCGACCTCCGCCGCCTGGGCATCGAATACGGCACCACGCTCAAGACGCTCGAGCCGCAGTACCAGCAGGGGGCCGGGTACCGGAGCGTCACCGAGAACCGCTTCACAGGCACGAACCACGACTACATCCGCGACGATTCCCACGCGTTCATCCTTCGCGAGCCGTCGCGCTGCATCGACTGCGGGCGGTGCGCGCAGGTCTGCGCGGAGGTCGTGGGCGCCGCGTGCTACGACTTCATGCGCATCGGCTTCGACACGCTGGTCACGACCCCGCTCGACATGAGCCTCAATGACACGCCCTGCGTGTCGTGCGGCCGATGCGCCGAGACATGTCCGACCGGCGCCCTCATGCCGAAGCCGCGCGTCCTCGAGAAGTACGACGTCGACGAGAGCCGCTGCATCCTGTGCGGCATCTGCGTCGACGCGTGCCCCTACGACGCGCTCCGCTGCGGCCCCGACTACGAGCTGTCATCGATCTGCTGGCGATCGCGGCGATCGACCGCGAAACCGAGATGACCTACGTCCGGCGCGAGCGCGACTGGGTGGAGCGCGCGCTGACGGAGGGCCGGCGGTTCGACCCCGGTCGCCTCCTTCCGGTGCTCCCGCCGTCCGTGGCGGGTCAGCTACCTCGCGACGGCGACGGCCACCGCCACGCGCTCACTGCCGGTACGGGTGACGGTCCCTCGGCCGGGCGCGGCACGGCGCCCCACGAGCTTGGGCCGGGGCACTGATCGCGTGACGCTGCCCGAGGTCATCCCGTTCATCAACGTCCGCTGGGACGACATTCTCTTCCTGATCCTCGCCGCGATCATGATTGGCTCGGCACTGCTCGTCGTGACGCTGCGCGACATCATCCGGTGCGGCCTCGCGATGATGGTCTGCTTCGGCGCGCTAGCCGGGATCTACGTGATCGCCGGCGCTCCCCTCGTCGCCGCCACCCAGGTGCTGGTGTACATCGGCGCGATCTCGGTGCTCGTGCTGTTCGCGATCATGCTCACGCAGACCAAGGCAGCGCCCGCGCGCCTCGTGTTCCAGACGCAGGCCGTGCCGGCCGCCATCGCCGCCGTCCTGCTGGCCGGGATCATCGCTGTAGCGGTCGCCGCCACGGACTGGCACGCCCTCAGCCAGCGCGTGGAGTCCGCAACCGGCGCGGTGGCCCAGGTGCTGTTCCAGCAGTACGTCCTGCCGTTCGAGATCGTGAGCGTCCTGCTTCTCGCTGCGGTCATCGGCGGCGTGTTCCTGGCCAAGCGCGAGCAGGGCGACGTCTCGTGACGAACTCGCTCGACGCCTACCTGGTCCTGTCCGGCCTCCTGTTCGCGATCGGGAGCTTCGGCTTCCTCGCCCGGCGGAACGCGATCAGCATGCTGATGTCGATCGAGCTGATGCTCAACGCGGTCAACCTGGCGATCGTCGCGTTCGGGTCGTTCGTCGATCGCCTCCGCCCGAATGCGTCGGTCATCGCGCTCATGGTCATTGCCGTCGCCGCCGCCGAGGCAACCGTCGGGCTGGCGATCGTCATCGCGATCTACCGCAACCGTCGCACGCCGCTCGTCGACGAGTACGACTCCTTGCGGCAGTAACCAGGCCCGGCTATGGAATCGCTTGTCGTCCTGATCCCGGCGCTCCCGCTGGCCGGCTTTGTCCTGACCGGGCTGATCGGCCGCCGCCTCGATCGGGAGGCCCACTGGCTGGCCGTCGGCGTAGTCGTCGTCAGCTGGCTGCTCGCGATGATCGTCGCGTTCACGGCCCTCACGGGCGGCTTCGGTGCGGACGGCCTGACCGTGAAGCTGTGGGACTGGATCCCCGCGGGCAGGTTCAACGTCGAGATCGGCTTCTTCGTGGACAACCTGACGGCGGTGCTGCTGATCGTCGTGACCACGATCGGGATGCTCGTGCACGTTTACTCGATCGGCTACATGGCCCACGACCCGGGCTACTGGCGGTTCTTCGCCTACCTGAACCTGTTCATGTTCTCGATGCTGGTCCTGGTGCTCGCCAGCAGCTTCCTCGTCGTCTTCGTCGCCTGGGAGCTGGTGGGGCTCTCGAGCTACCTGCTGATCGGGTTCTGGTATCGGCGACGGTCGGCCGCGCTTGCTGCCAAGAAGGCGTTCATCGTCAACCGGATCGGCGACGTCGGCTTCGCGCTCGGGATCATGGCGATCTTCGTGAACACCGGGACGCTAAGGTCACCGCCCCGGGGGCCGTCAGCACGATCCCGCTGGCGCTCATCGCGCTGCTCGTCTTCGCTGGCGCGATGGGCAAGAGCGCGCAGTTCCCGCTGCACGTCTGGCTGCCGGACGCGATGGAAGGCCCGACGCCGGTCTCGGCCCTCATCCACGCGGCGACCATGGTCAATGCCGGCGTCTACCTCGTCGCGCGCACGAACGTGCTGTTCGCGCAT
Organism: Chloroflexota bacterium; assembly: GCA_005880805.1. Lineage (GTDB taxonomy): Bacteria > Chloroflexota > Limnocylindria > Limnocylindrales > CSP1-4 > CF-16. Next base: position 5,575 of record VBFZ01000083.1, read on the forward strand.
GCACCGCAGGCCATGCTCGTCGTGGCGGCCATCGGCATCTTCACGGCGATCCTGTCGGCCTCGATCGCGTTCACCCAGACCGATATCAAGCGGGTGCTCGCGTACTCAACGCTGTCCCAGCTGGGCTACATGTTCGCGGCGCTCGGCGTCGGAGCGTGGACGGCCGCGATCTTCCACCTGATGACGCACGGGTTTTTCAAGGGCCTGCTGTTCCTCGATTCGGGCTCGGTCATCCACGCCGTCCACGACGAGCAGGACATGCGCCGGATGGGCGGCCTCGCCAGGAAGATCCCGATCACCTACGCCACGATGCTGATCGGCTCGGTGGCGATCTCGGGCATTCCGCCGCTGGCGGGCTTCTTCTCGAAGGACGAGATCCTCGGTGAGGCGTTCAAGAACGGCTTCGTCTGGGTCTGGCTGGTGGGCCTGATCGTCGCCGGCATGACCGCGGTCTACATGTTCCGGCTGATGGGCCTCACGTTCTGGGGCCCGAGCCGCGTTGACCGCCAGGTCGAGCCACATATCCACGAGTCGCCGCGGGTGATGACGATCCCGCTGATCCTGCTCGCGATCCCGTCGGTGTTGCTGGGATTGCTGATCGGCTTCCCGCCGGAGAATGGGCTGCTCCACGGCTGGCTTGCGCCGGTATTCGAGGAAGCGCTGGCGACTGGCGGGCAGCACGAGGCGGCCTTCAGCCTGTTCGGCATCGACGGTGTGCTCATCCTCGCCAGCGTGACGGTGGCTGTGCTCGGGATCGTCGTCGCCTGGCGGTTGTTCGGCGTCGAGCTGCCGCTTCTGAGACGCGAGCCGCAGCCCGAACGCGTGCAGGCGATCACTGCCCGGGCGCCGTTCCTCTACCGGGCCTCGCTCAACAAGTGGTGGTTCGACGACCTGTACGACCTGCTGTTCATCCGCATCGGCGGCCGGATTGCCGCCGCCCTGTGGTGGTTCGACCGGGTGATCGTCGACGGGACGGTGAACGGCATCGGGATCGGGACGCAGCGGATCGGCGGCCAGCTGCGGCAGGTGCAGACCGGCCGCGTCCAGAACTACGCGCTGGGGATCGCCCTCGGCCTGCTGGTCATGGCCGGCTCATACCTCGTGATCACGGCGCGATGAGCGCATTGAGGCACTAGATGCCAGGCGGGATTCTCACGCTCATCACGTTCGTGCCGCTCGTCGGCGCGATCGTCATTGCGTTCCTGCCGCGCGAGCGGCCCGACCTGGCCCGCTTTACGGCCCTCGGCACCGCGCTGCTGGCGTGGGTCTTCTCGCTGTACATGCTCATTGGCTTCCTGCCGACCCATCCAGGCTTCCAGTTCGTCGAGGTCGCCGACTGGATCCCGGCCTTCGGCATCCAGTACAAGCTCGGCGCGGACGGCCTGTCGGTCGTCCTGGTGGTGCTCACGACGACCCTGACGTGGATCAGCATCCTGGCCAGCTTCGGGCCGATCAAGGAGCGCGTGAAGGAGTACATGATCTCCTTCCTGATCCTGGAGGTCGGCATGGTCGGCGTGTTCCTCGCGCTCGACCTGTTCCTGTTCTACATCTTCTGGGAGGTCGTGCTCGTCCCGATGTACCTGATCATCGGGATCTGGGGTGGCCCGAACCGGATCTACGCGACGATCAAGTTCGTGCTCTACACGCTCGTCGGTTCGCTGCTGATGCTGGTGGCGATCCTGGCCACCGGCTTCGCGTTCCAGGACGCGCACGGCGGCCAGTGGGCGGGCGCCTTCGACTTCGAGCAGCTGCGCGCCTTCGCGGGCACGACCGGGTTTGCAAACGGCCTCCAGCTCGGTGCCTTCCTCGCGTTCTTCCTGGCCTTCGCAATCAAGATCCCGATGTTCCCGTTCCACACCTGGCTGCCCGATGCCCACGTCGAGGCGCCGACGGCCGGGTCGGTCATCCTGGCCGGCATCCTGCTCAAGCTCGGCGGCTACGGGTTCATCCGTTTCGCGCTGCCGCTGTTCCCGGACGCGGCAAAGACCTACGCGCCGGCGATCATCGTGCTGTCGCTGATCGCGCTGATCTACGGGGCGATCGTGGCCCTCGTGCAGCCCGACCTCAAGAAGCTGGTCGCGTACTCGTCGGTGAGCCACATGGGCTTCGTCACGCTGGGCATCTTCATCTTCCAGCAGCAGGGCTTGTACGGCGCCATCCTGCAGATGGTCAACCACGGGCTGATCACGGGCGCCCTGTTCCTTCTCGTCGGCGTGATCTACGAGCGCACCCACGACCGGACGATCGCGAAGATGTCGGGCCTGTCGGGGCGCACGCCGGTCTATGCGGCGACGTTCGGCTTCTTCATGCTCGCGTCAGTGGGCCTGCCCGGCCTGTCCGGGTTCGTCGGCGAGTTCCTGGTGCTGGTCGGCTCGTTCGCGTACGCGCCGGCCGTCGCCGGGGTCGCAACGATCACGATGATCTTCACCGCCGGCTACCTCCTCTGGATGTACCAGCGCCTGTTCTTCGGCGAGATGTCGGCGTTCCTGCACGAGATCGGGTCGCACCTGACCGACATGCGGCCGGTCGAGACGCTGACGCTCGTCCCGCTCGCCACGCTTGTGGTCGTCTTCGGACTGTTCCCGGGCCTCGTTCTGCACCTGGTCGACGGGACGGTCACGTCCGTCCTCAACAGCCTCGGCCGCGCCACGGCGATCAACCTCCTGTTCTGGCAATGACCGAGCCCACTCGTCGCGCGACCGCCGCGGCGCGCTCACGCCAATGAGCGGCCAGGACCTGCTCACGATCTCGCCGCTGATCGCGGCGATCCTCGTCGCGGTCGCCGTTCTGATCGTCGACCTGATCGCGCCGGGCCGCCGGGAGCCGGCGCTCGCGACGGCCCTGCTTGGACTCGGCATCGTCGCGATCCTGACCGCCGTCGCCGGCCGGACACCCGGTCAGGCGTTCGGCGGCTCGTACACGGTCGACGCCCTCACGACCTTTCTGGATCTGCTGTTCATCTCGATCGTCGCGCTCACGATCGCGTTCGCCCCGGACTACCTGGAGCCTCGCGACCTGCCGATCGCCGAGTTCGCCGCGGTCCTGGTCTTCGCCCTCACCGGAGCGATGCTCATCGCGGCCTCGACCGACCTGCTCGTGCTGTTCCTGGCCCTCGAGCTGATGGTGCTGCCGGGCTACCTGCTGGCCGCCTACGCGAAGCACGATTCGCTCTCGACGGAGGGCGCCATCAAGTACTTCCTGCTGGGCTCGTTCTCGTCGGCAATCTTCCTGTTCGGCCTTGCGTACGTGTGGGGCCTGACCGGGTCCACGCGTGTCGCCGACGTCGCAGCGGAGCTCGGGAAGATCGCGTCCGGCGGACCTGCTCTCGCCCCCGGCCTGGCGCTCGGGCTCGCGTTCATGACCACCGGCGTCGCATTCAAGATCGCCGCGGTTCCGTTCCACTACTGGACGCCCGACGCCTACCAGGGCTCGCCCACGCCGGTCACGGGCTACCTGTCGGTCGGCCCGAAGGTCGGCGCGTTCGCGCTGATCCTGCGCCTGTTCGTCGGCGCCCTCGGGTCGCTGCGCGGGGACTGGCTGGACGTCGTGATCGTGCTCGCCGCGCTGACGATGACACTCGGCAACCTGGTCGCGCTCACGCAGAACAACGTCAAGCGCATGCTGGCGTACAGCTCGATCGCTCATACCGGCTACATGCTCGTCGGGCTTGCCGCCTACGCCGGCGGGCGGCAGGAGGGCCTCCAGGGCCTCCTCTACTACGGCGCCGCGTACACGTTCATGAACCTCGGCGCGTTCGCCGTCGTCGCCGCACTCCAGCGACGGCCCGGGGTCACCAGCTCGCTCGACACGTTTGCCGGCCTGGGCCGGCGCGAGCCCCTGCTGGGCATCCTCATGACGCTGTTCCTCCTGTCGTTGACCGGAATTCCGCCCACCGCCGGTTTCTTCGGCAAGGCGTACGTGATCCTGGCTGCCGTCCAGGCCGGGGGGCCGCTGACCATCCTCGCGGTCATCGCGATGCTCAATGCCGCTGCGGCAGCCTTCTACTACCTGCGCGTCGTTGTCTACATGTTCATGCGCGAGCCAGCCACCGAGGGCGAACCGCAACGCCACGGCAACCTGGTGTGGGCCGGCTTGTGGACGACGAGCGTGCTCACGATCCTGCTCGGGCTGATCCCCGCGCCCCTGCTGTCGGTCGTCTCGGACGCGGCCAGGGCCCTGGGCAGCTAGGAGGGCCGATAGGTTGCGGTTACCCTCGAGGGCCTCGCTGACGCGGTACTGATATGCCCCCGCCC
>VBFZ01000083.1:9863-10521 GCA_005880805.1 Chloroflexota bacterium
GTGCCCGCGACCCGTGCCACGCTGCTCGACGACGTGCTCGGCCCCAGGGGTCGCCTGTACGTCGTTTCCAACCGTGGGCCGGTCACCTTCGAGCTCGATCCGACCGCTCCCGGCGGGCTGGTCGCCGCGCGAGGGTCGGGTGGCCTGGTCACCGCCCTCGTCGATCTTGGCCGACACGCCCCGATCTCCTGGATCGCGGCGGCACTGACCGAAGGCGACGAGGCCGTCGCCGAGCTCCTCGACCGGGAGGACAGCTGGCCGATCCCGTCGGGGGGAAACGGCCACCGAAGCTCCCGGACGGAAGAAACGGCCCTGGCGAAGGGGGCCGAGCGGGCGAAGGCGACCGCCCTGGCGAAGGGGGTCGAGCGCCCCGGGGCAAGCGCCATGACGAACGAGGCCGATCCTGCCAACCATGCCGAGTGGGCCACGGCTCCGGATGCTGAGACCCACACGAATGGCTCGAGGGCGCGAGCAGAACGACTGGCCGCCGTTCGGGCCTTGATCGACCGCGCGCTGCCGGATCAGGACGTGCGGCTCCACTACGAGGTGTTGCCCGAGGACGTCTTCGACGGCTATTACCGGGTGGTCGCCAACCCCCTGCTGTGGTTCCTGCAGCACCAGATGTACTCGCTGCCGTTTGCGCCGAACATCGATGCGG
>VBFZ01000083.1:10529-12718 GCA_005880805.1 Chloroflexota bacterium
CGCCGCGCTTGCGGCGGCTGAGAAGACCCCTGCCCCGGTCTTCCTCCTGCAGGACTACCACCTTTACCTCGCGCCGGAGCGAATCCGCGCACAGCGCCCCGACGCCTCGATCCTCCACTTCACGCACATCCCGTGGCCGCCCGACTCGATCTGGCAGGTCCTCCCGCAGGGCATGCGGCGGGCGATCTGCGAGGGGCTGCTGGGGTCGGACATCGTCGGCCTGCAGACGGATCGCTACGCCTCGCACTTCCTGGAGACCGTGTCGAGCTTCGTGCGCGACGCGCGGATCGATCCCGAGAGCCGGACGATCCACTGGCGAGGCCGCCGCATTCGCGTCCGGACCTATCCGATCTCGGTCGACCCGGATGGTCTGTCGCGTTTCGCGCATTCGCCGGCGGTCCAGGAGCGCGTGGATCGGCTGGCTGAACGGTTCGATCGAGTGCGCTACCGGGTGGCCGGACTCGAGCGCCCGATCGTCATCGTGCGTGCCGACCGAATCGAGCCGTCCCTCCGCGGGTTCCTCGCCTTCGAGGCGCTGCTCGAGCGGCGGCCGCAGCTCCGTGAGCGGGTCCGCTTCGTCGCCGTCCAGGCGCCCACGCGGACGGCCATTCCCGAATACGCGGGGTACGCGGCAGCGGTGCGGGAGGTCGTGGCGCGGGTAAACGGTCTGGCCGAGCCGGACGAGCAGCCGATCTGGGTGTACGACGGTTCCGACTACGCAATGGCCATCGCGGCGCTCCGCCTGGCGGACGTGGTGCTGGTCAACCCGGTCGTGGACGGCATGAACCTCGTGGCCAAGGAGGGGATCCTGGTCGGCGAGCGACAACCGGTGCTCGTGCTGTCCGAGACGGCGGGTGCCGCGGAGCAGCTCGCGACCGATGCGCTCATGGTGGCCCCGGCGGATATCTCGGGCACGGCCGACCAGCTCGAACGGGCGCTGGTCATGGGCGCCGAGGAGCGTGCGGCCCGGCTTCGGCGCCTGCGCTCGGTCGTCCGCGAGCAGGACATCGAGTGGTGGCTCACGCGCCAGCTCCGCGACCTGGCCGCGGTTCGCCATGGACTGCTACCGCCGTCGCGCCGTTTGCGCGATTCGGTACGTCGCGTCGAGGAGCCGCTCCTGTCCTGAGCCGTCCCGCGCCGTCGCGCGCGTTGGCTTTCTCAGGCAGTCAGCCGGACCGAGGCAGCCCTGGCCAGCGCGTTCAGGACCGCGGCGGCGTCACGCGGCGAGGGAAGCAGGAGGTCGGCTGCTTCGACCACCTCGGGCGGCGTCTCGACGGCACCGTGGACGGCGACGGCGAGGCCATGGAGCCGTCCGCGGGTGCGCTCCTCGGCCAGCACCCGGAACGCCTCCGCGTCGCTTCGGTCATCGCCCAGGACCAGCACCGTGCCGGGCCGCTCACGCTCGATCAGCCGGCGCAGCGTTGCGCCCTTGCCGCCGGCACCCCGCGGCCGGAACTCGATCACCCTCCGCCCCTCGAAGCGCTCGAGCTCCCCGAACCCAGTCGGCCCCGCTTCCCCTGCAGCGCCGACCGCCGCGATGGCCGCGTCGACGCGAGCCACCGCTTCATCCGGATCCGGTGCCTGGCGAAAATGGAAGGCGACCGACGGCCCCTTCACCTCGACGAACAGCCAGTCGGGCTCCCCCAGCCGTTCGGCAACCGAACGGCCGAGCAGCGCGGCCGGCTGGACGTGGCGTTCGAGCGACGGGTCGACCTCGACGATCAGCTTCTCGGCGCGGGTCCGGGCCGGAAGCCGCCCTCCCTCCAGGCCGTGGTTCCCGAGGTACTCGATGCGCCCGACCCTGACGCGCCCCGCGACGTCGAGCGCGGTGCGGCCCGAAAGCACCGCCAGCCGCAGCTGTTCGGGGCGCTCCGCCGCCAGGCGGGCGAGCAGGCGCAGGGCGCGACGGCCGGCGGGAAGGATGCGCGTGGCAAGCGGATCCCTGGTGATGGGCGCCAGCGTCCCGTCGAAGTCCGCAACGACGAGCAGGGGCGCGGGCGTGTCGAGGAGCCCGAGGACGCGTCGCCGCGCCTCCGGCCACGGGTCGAACTCCGGTGCGTGCGCCGGGCGGGACCCGGCCATCGTCACGGGACGACGGCGACGCCCGGCATGATCGACTCGAGCCCGAGCGCCATCCGGTCCGCGCCGAGCTCACCGAGCGCGCCGTCGCGGATGATCCCGTCGCCATC
>VBFZ01000084.1 GCA_005880805.1 Chloroflexota bacterium
ATGCCGCGTTGGATATATCGCTCGGGGCGCATCATGACCGGCGTGCCGCGCGATCTCCCCTCCGGAACGGTCACACTCCTCTTCACCGACATCGAGATCGCAATCCGTGGTCTTGCGTGGGCGTGCATCACCCTCGGAGAACGGGAGCGCGGCCGCGCCCTGCACGAAGAAAACCTGCACAGGGCGCGTGCTCTCGGCAACCGACGGGTCGAGGCGATCACCCTGGGCGCTCTGGCGATTCATGCCCTTCAGGACGGTCGGCTGGATGACGCGATTCCCATGTTGCTGGAGAGCCATCGGCTCCACCTCGCAATTGGCGACCCGCTGCAGAGCGCGTTCGACCTCTTCCGCTTCTCCCACGTCCTCGCCGTCAAGGAAAAGGCGGAGGCCGCGGCTCGGGCATTCGCGTGCTCGGACGCGTTGTGCGAGGAGATAGGCCTGAGGCTGCGGACCTGGGACCCGGAGTTCTTCGACGAGACGATGGCCATGATCCGTTCGCAGCTCGACGAAGCCGCGTTCGCCGAGGCCTGGGACGAGGGCAGAAAGCTGACGGCCGAAGCCGCGGTGACGCTCGCCCTTGATACTCTCGAGTCGCTCGACTCGACGCGGTGAGGCGCACCCCGCGATGCGTCCCTCGCCGAGACTCCAGATTGCTGTGGGTCCAGCGTCGATCCGCGAATCGCGCCATTTCTGACCTGGCGGCGTCGACGAGCAGAGGACCGTTCTGCTGCCAGGTCGTCTCGCTGGCAAGTCGAGAGACGTTTGCCAGCTTTGATTAGTGCTCGGAGAGGCGCTGGCCGATTACGGCGAGCGCACTCGCGGCCCGGTCATACTCCTCCGGGGGGATTGCGAGGATCTGTGGTTCGTCTGAAGGACTCTCGGGCACGATGACCAGGGTCGCCGGTCGGGCTCGCTCGATGTCGAACTGCACCCGTCTCACGGAGTCGTAAGGGATGTCGAGCGCGACCCTTTGATCGTCCGCAACGACCAGACGGCGGTCGGTGACGGCAAGGATCGCGTCTCGCGCCCGGGCCGCCATCTGGAGCTTCTCCTCCGATTGCAGCAGCCGCAGGATCGTCGGCTCGAAATCCGGTTCGCGCGCTTCGCTCACTTCTTCGGCCTCCCTGGCGCGTCGCGGAACACCTCGACTGTTGAGAGCTCGTACTCGTCGGCCTGGGCGCGTCGGATGGTGTCCTGGACGCTCGAGTGCGGGTACTCCGCCCTGACCAGGAGACCCAGCGCCAGGGGGACGCGATCGGGTGTGAAGCCGGACCGAGTGAGCGCCGCGAGGGCATCGGCGACGAACGCGCTGAACTCGTGATCATCGGATGGGAACGTCCGGACCACGACGCCGCTGCGCTCCATGCCCCGCGAGTCGTACGGCGCGTAATGCCCTCGTCGTGCCTCGACCCGCGGCAGGACCTTGCAAATGCATGCGGTCTCAGTCAACGACCGAAGCACGATCGCTGGTGCGGACCGGCACCAAAACGCCTCAGCGCGGATTGACGGCGGCCCTACACGTGGGAGACTCCCCGTCCGTGGACCGGATCGGAGAGGCTGTGGAGATCGCACGGGTCCAGGTCAACACCTTCCCGTCCGAGGACGACGAATTTGCCCGGTTCGCAGCGGAGCTCGTCGCCGCGGCGTCGGGCATCTCCGATGGCCTTGTCGGATGGCTTGAGTCGGCATTGCGGGAGCGCTATCCGCAAGCCAGCGTCGCGCAAAGGTCGGAGCTCGCTGACATGTTTCCCATCGAGCCGTACACCCTCTACGCCTACCGGGACGGGTCGCCCCTTCCACCAGCGCGGGTGTGAGAGCGACTCCCGGTCGGCCGGGCAGGGTGGCCGGAACGGGGGCGCAAGCCGGGGTCCCGTAGCACTCACCCTCTCGCACGGCTGCGGATAGCACGATGGGCTCACGGTGTCTCGGACTCCGGAGGTGTTATCGCCTAGGGCCATAGCGCTGGCGACGCGATGGTTGCGGCCGAAGCTGCATGGCGAGCCGGGCCTTCATCGAGCTTCTCGAGGGCCAGGACTCGAGCGGGCTCAACCAGGTCCGCGGTGAGCGCCCGCTTAGCGGTCGCTAGGACTGATCGGTGAAGGTCGTCACAGCTGAAGGTGTATCGAGCGTCAGCGCGTGGATGGGAGCTCGATATCGCTCCGGCGTCAGCGCGGGTCCTGGCAAGTGAGATTACGCCGACTGCGTCGTGTAGCTCTTCTTGTCGTTGTGCCCGTTTTCGTTTTGGCAGGGCTCTACGGAGGTTGTCGCCTGAAGGTGGAGCTGGAACCTACCGCCTCCATCAGCATCACTGCAACGCGAGATGGCACCAAGCTGCGGGTCGATGGAGTTACGGACCTGCCCGAAGGAGCGGTTGTCACAGTCAGAGCGCTCCACGCAGACGCATGGTTCGCCGCACTGATGTCGATGCCGGACACGCCCGATCCGCCGGAACACCCGATCCCATACGACGTCAGTCGGGATGTCACCATCACGAGCGCTCGGTACGGCTCCGAGTTCGATCTCTTGGGATGGCCTCCTGGGAACGTCCTGGTAACGACCGACTTCTACCCTGGATACGGACCCCAACCACCAAGCACCGTCGAACGGTTTGGGCCGATCGGTGAGCGCCTGCGGGGTCCGGACGTTATCAGGGACAGCGACGGGTATTGGTATCTGCAAACGGGCGTGTCGGTGGAGCTGCCGTGAGGTGCGTGGCAGCGTCGGTGAGGGGGCTTGAGCCCGACTTCGATGCGCCCTGGTACTCGCGCTTCACCGGGATCAATCTCTACCCCGCAGCCCCGGAGGACCCACCCGGTAATCCGGGCGGCCCTCTGAGTGCAAATGCCGTTGGATGCTTCGGCTGGTAGAGACCGACTGAGCCTCCGCCGGGAAGCCGGAGCTTGGTGATCAAACCCCATCTGGCTTCTTGCACGTCCGAACACCGAATGCCCTTCGCCTCCAGTGCCGATATCTCGGTCTTCAAATCGTCACACATGACATAGATTTCGTGCCCGTCGTCCTCCTCGGCAGGATGAACGGCCAACTCTGCCGGAGGCAGCGCGAAGATCAGCCATCCTTGGCCAGCGTCTACGGATGGAAATCCAAGAATGTCCCGGAAGAAGAGGCGATCAGCAGTCGCATCCTTGCTGTAGATAATCATGTGCGCACCGAAGATCATGAACTTGCCCTTCCTCGCTCCCGCGATCTTGTCGTACAGACCGGTCGTTTCCCTTCAGTCGCGCTTGCTGCCGGCAGAGAGGCGAGCCACTTCACCACTGCAACCCCCAAACTGACCCACTACCGGACCGACCCGAACTGACCCGCCTGGAGCAGCCGGAAGACCGGCCGTGAGATCCGGTGCTTGAGACAACGGAGCGCCTCTGCCCAGGTCTTGGCTTCAGCCTGCCGGCGGGCGATGTACGCCCTCGCCGGCTCGTGATGCCAGGCCTGGCTGAGAGCGATCGTGTACAGCCCCCGGTTCAGCCGACGGTTGCCGCCGCGGTTGAGGCGCATTCTCTGGACCTCTCCTGACGACGCCGGGATCGATACCACACCGGCGAGCATGGCGAACGCAGCCGGCGACCGGAAGCGCTCGACGTCGCCGGCCTCGGCCGTCAGTTACGCACTGCGGATTACCCGAGCGGTACCATCCGGCCGTGATTGATTGACGAGATCAACGGGCCTTTTCACCGTCCACCCCGGGCCTACCATCGAGAGCTACCGATATGTCGGCCCGGAAGGCGAGGTCGAGTTCGAGGTAGGGACGGAGTACTGGCAGAGGAAACCGGTTCTCCGAGACGGTCACGAGATCGACGTCATTTCGGTGGACTCCCTCCGGCGCGTTGGGGATCGAATCGGAGAGCCGCTTGATGACGAGCCTCGAGCTCACATTCTTGAGAACCTGCGGCACTACTACCGCCAACGCGGGCTGCCCTTCGAGATCCGTCACCCGTCCGGCCAACACGAAGACGAGTCGGGACAGATCCGGCCCGGTTTCAGGACTGGCCTTCCGCGTGCAGAACATTCCGACGGATGGAGCCTCACGGATCTCTACATGTCCCCAGCGTTTCCCGATCCGGACGAGTACCCGCCAACGATCACCTACCAAGGCGCGGAAGGCGACGCCGAGATGTTCCGCGAGTTCGAGCCGGTCGACGCCACCCGTCGCGAAATGGGCGGGTTCATCGAGGTTCGAGAAAAGGTCCGTCGCCGGCTGGTTCTAGCCAGTTCCCTCCGCTGGGTAGGGAAGCGCGCCGGCCAACCGATGACGGGCGACGATCGAGCGCGGATTCTGGATCGAGTTTTGTCCGTCTACGACAACTACGTCGTGCGGCCCTCCAAGTAATCCAAGGGCTACACGATCAGATCATGGTGACTGAGGTCAAATCGCGCACCGCCGCACTGAGGCGCTTGGTGGTCAAGGCCTCGCACCTCTCGAGGCCAGGCGAGTCCTGATCTCCTCGGGATTGACCCGATCCTAAGGCGAGGACGAGGATGGCTGGGTGACCCCCACTCGAGCAGGTCCTCGCCTCGTTCCTCCTGAGCACATGGCTGTTGCTCGTCGAGGTCACCCT
>VBFZ01000085.1 GCA_005880805.1 Chloroflexota bacterium
GACGGCGGGCGGCTGGCCTACATGAGCCCCCAGATCGAGACCATGCTTGGATACCCGCCGCAGGCCTTCCTGGCGGACCCGGAGCTGTGGCCGCAGCTGATTGACCCCCAGGATCGCGAGCAGGCGCTGCTCGCCTATCACGAGCACTGGCAGACGGGTCGGCCGCTCCGCGCGGAGTACCGAATGGTCGCGCGCGATGGATCGACGATCTGGGTTCGTGACGAGGCATACGCGATGACCGACGGCCCGAGGGACAGCCATCGCGTGTCGCAGGGCCTCCTGGTCGACACGTCCGAGCAGAAGCGGCTCGAGGCGCAGCTCCTGCACGGGGCCCTGCACGATCCACTGACCGGACTGCCGAACCGCGCCCTCTTCCAGGAGCGTGCCCAACGCGCGCTGGGCCGACTCCGACGCCGACGGACACCTATGGCCGTGTTGTTCCTGGACGTCGACGATTTCAAGCTGATCAACGACTCGCTCGGTCACGCGGCCGGCGACCGCCTCCTGATCGAGATCGCCGGCAGGCTCTCGGCCGCCGTGCGGCCGGGCGATACGGTCGCCCGCCAGGGCGGCGACGAGTTCACGGTTCTAGTGGGCCGCGTCCAGGGCCTCTCGGAGGCCGAGGCGACGGCCGAGCGGCTGGCCGCCGAGCTCCGGCGCCCGATTGCGATCGACGGGCTCTCCCTCGTGATCGGCGTGAGTGTCGGCGTCGCCCTGGCCGACCACTCCGATCTCACGGCCGAGGAGCTCCTGACCCGGGCCGATGCCGCGATGTACACGGCCAAGGCCGGCGGCAAGGGCCGTCACGCCGTGTTCGAGGAGTCAATGCATGTTCCGGCCGCGGACGACCTGGCGGGCTAGGCAGCCGACGGGTCGGGTGCCTGACTTCTCCCGCCGGCCGCTGCCACGTCGCGGTCGTCGAAAACGTAGCGCAGCGCGCCGTCGTCGGCGCACCTGACCGAGCGCCGATAGACCCCGCCGGCGGCATCGATCGTCGGCGGCGTGACGGCCAGCCGGTCCCGCTCACCCGCGCGCGGCCCATCGACGAACTCGACCTCGGTCGGGAGTTCGGACGCGGTCGATGAGCCCGGCTTCCGGCCGAGCAGCAGGTAGGTCATCATCGGCCCCTTCCCGCGGACGTCGACCACGCCGCGCGGCTCGAACTCGAAGGCATCCTTCAGGCGCTGGTACGCCGACTCGGTGACCTGCACCCGGCCCGGGACGCCGTGCGATTCCATCCGGCTCGCGGTGTTCACGGTGTCGCCCCAGACGTCGTAGATGAACTTCCGAAGCCCGATCACGCCGGCGACTGCGGGGCCGGTCTGGATTCCGACGCGAACCTCGAGGTGCTCGCCGGACGGCGCCCGGAAGCGCTCGACCTCGTCGAGGATGTCGAGTCCCATCTCGGCCACACGGACCGGGTCGTGCGCGCGCCCTCCCAGGCCGTCGGCGACCATGTACGCGTCGCCGATCGTCTTGATCTTCTCGAGCTCGTAGCGGTCGGCCAGTCGGTCGAAGATCGAGAAGACGCTGTTGAGGACATCGACGACTTCGCGCGGGCTTAGGCGGGTCGAGAGCTGCGTGAACCCGACGACGTCGGCGAACAGCACGGTGATCTCGTCGAAGCCGTCGGCGATCGGGGACTCGCCGGCCTGCAGGCGATCGGCGATCGGCTCGGGCAGGACGTTGACCAGCAGGAGCCGGTTGTTGCGATTCGCCTCGGCGACCTGCCGCGCGGCGGTGACGTCGGTCCCGTACAGGTTGATGAAGCCGAATTCAAAGACCGCGACGACGAGCAGGTCGAAGATCCGTCCGTCGCCCTGGACCTCGAGGACGTGCGATGTTTCGCCGGCCAGGCTGCGCTGGGCGGCCGCCCAGAAGTCGGCCGGCAGCTCGTCGCCGACCTCGATCCCGAGGCCCTTTCGGACGAGCGCGCTGGCCGGGTTTGCATAGGCCAGCCGCCCCTCCTGCGTCACGCGGAGCACCGGGTTCGGGTTCTGATCGGGGAACTTGTCGAGGGCCTTGTTCGCGGTGATGTCGGTGCCGTAGATATTCGTGAACCCGAACTCCTGGATCGGGACCGCGATCAGCGCATACGTCCGGCCCGCGAGGCCGATCTCGATCGGATCCGGTTGGGCCCGGTCGCGCTGCCGCCGCAGCTGCTGGAAAAGCTCGGCCGGTAGTTGGTCGCCGACCGCCAGCCCCAGGCCTTCGGTGATCGGAGCGCTGGCCTCGTTCGCGTAGATGAGGCGCCCATCCTCGGACATGCGCAGCACCGGGTTCGGGTTCCGATCCGGAAACCGCTCGACCACCTTGGCCGCCGTGACTTCGGTTCCGTACAGGTTCAGGACGTCGAGCTCGGGAACGGCGACCGAGAGGAGGGAGAACGTCTGCCACCCGCTGCGGACCTCCAGCGGACGCGGCGGCGACGCCGCCGCGGCTGCCCACAGGTCGTCACGGAGTCCCGACGGAACCAGCGAGTTGACCACAAGTCCGAGGGCTGACCTGATCGGCGCGCTCGCCTCGTTCGCGTAGAGCAGGCGCCCATCGCGAGCCATGCGCAGCACGGCATTCGGGTTCTGGTCGGGAAACTTGTTGATCGCCTCGACCTCGCGCTCGAGGAGCAGGAAGGCCTGCGCGCTGTCCTGGCGCTGGGAGCGGATCGCCGCCACGCCCGAGACGACCGTGACCAGGAAGGGCACGAGAAAGGTCAACAGGATCGGAAGTACGAGAGCGGTCGATAGCGGGCCGGCGACCAGCTGCGCACCGTGGTTGATCGCGGTCAGCACCGCCCCAACTGCGAGGCTCGTGACAACGGCACGGCGGAGGATCCACGGATCCCGTGCCATCTGCAGCCAGGTCCTGATGGGTGTCACGCCGTCGAGTCTCCGTGCTGGGTTCCGCCTGAGACGGTACCGCTTCGCGGACCCTCGCTGGCGCCGCGGAAACCGACTGTCGCCGGACGGACGTAGCGGTGAGTGGCGGCAAAACCGCCGCGACAAGGCAACGCTCGACGGCTCGAGAGCGATCCGTCGCAGAGGAGGACCATCCCAATGCATCGACGGGCACCATCCCGAACGTCGTTCTCAGTCACCGCGGTGATAGCGGCCGTCTGGCTTGCAGGCTGCACCGGCGCTGCGTCACCCAGTCCAAGCCCGAGCCCGGCGGCGCCGTCCACCGCGCCGAGCCCGTCACCGTCGCCGAGCGCCTCCCCGGAAGCCAGCGCGTCGCCGTCAGCAAGCGCGGCCGGTGAGACCGGGAACTACGAAGTGAAGGTTGGCACGAGCGCCACGGTGGCCAAGTTCCTGGCTGGCGAGGACGGCAAGACGCTGTACGTGTTCAAGCAGGACACCGCCAACACGAGCAACTGCAACGGCTCCTGTACGCAGACCTGGCCGCCGTTCACGCTCGATTCGGGCGAGAAGGTAACCGCCGGCAAGGGTGTCACGGGCAAGCTGACGACGTTCGCAAGAGCAGACGGCACGAAGCAGGTGGCGTACAACGGGGCACCGCTCTACTACTACGCGCCTGACCAGAAGGCCGGCGACGTGATGGGCGAGGGGAAGGGAGGCGTCTGGTTCGCCGCAACTCCATAACCGCTGCTGGCCTTCCCTCGGCACCGGCCGGACGTCTCTCGCGGGCGTCCGGCCGTTCTGCGTCGACGGCGGCGCGCCCGCCGGAACCTGGCTTGCGCAAGATTCACGATCTTCGAACGACGCGCTATCGTTGGCGGTCCAGTGTGATCCGGTGCAGTCCGGCTCGGTTCCACGATCGCCGGTCGCAGACCCGGCGCCCTTGCCTCGGGCGCGGTCGCGACTGCCGGATGAGACGGGGGAGTAGGAGATGGCTTCCATGCGTTCGATGCCCGTTCGTCGCATTGCCGTCCTCGTAGCCGTGGCCGCCATCGCCGCTTCAGCCCTGGCCGCGACCGGAGGAGTTGCCCAGGTGCCCGCCGCCAGGGCCGCCGACAGCTCGTGCCAGCTCGCGTCCGCGAAGGGCGATGTGAAGCACGTCATCTACATCCAGTTCGACAACACGCATTTCCGGCGAGACAACCCGAACGTCCCGTCCGACCTCGAGCAAATGCCCAACCTGCTGAACTTCATCCGCAACAACGGCACGCTGCTGACGAACGATCACACGGTGCTCATCTCGCACACGGCGACCGGGATCCTGAGCTCGCTGACCGGGGTCTACCCGGACCGGATGGGGCAGCCGGTGTCGAACAGCTACCGCTATTTCCTGGACGGCTCCGATCTTCGATCCGGGTGGCGCCGGCCAGACCGACTTCACCCCCACGATGATCAACGAGAACGGGCACATCGCGCCTGCCCCGTGGGTGCCGTACACCAGAGCCGGCTGCGACGTGGGATCCGTCGCGACCGCCAATACGATCCTGGAGAACACCGCGATCGACATCCCGACGGTGTTCGGCCCCGGCTCGCCCGAGGCCGCGGAGGTCGCCAGCAATCCCGGCCAGGCGTTCGCCGACTTCGTCGGGATCGGCGTCCATTGCTCGCAGGGCTCCGCGATCTGCTCGGCGGCCAATCACGGCCGGCCCGACGTCCTGCCCGACGAGCCGGGTGGCTACTCGGGCTTCAACGGCCTGTTCGGCGCGAAGTACGTCAACCCGGTCATCAAGCCGTCAGGCCCCATGACCGACCTCAACGGCGATGTGATCAAGGACGCGACGAACCACGTCGGCTTCCCGGGCTTCGACGGGATGGAAGCGCGCGTCTCGCTGTCCTGGGTCGCCCAGATGCAGGAGGCCG
>VBFZ01000086.1 GCA_005880805.1 Chloroflexota bacterium
GTAGGAGACGAGGCTGTTGAGCTTCGGGTGGAATACGCCGAGACCGTGAGGCAGCGGCACGTCGACCATGTCGCGCGGCACCGAGACCATCGAGACGCTCTCGGCGACCGGGTCCAGCGACGCGACGATCATCGTGTCTGTCGACGCGGTGTTGCGGTCGGGACCGGAGTCCATCCCGAGCAGCATGATCGTCGTTCGGCGCTGCGTGATCCCGGGGCTGGGCGACGCCGAAGCTCCTGCCGAGGGAGAAGCGCTCGCGCCCGGCAGGTCCGGCTCCTCGAAGATCGGGAAGGGCGCGGTCACCGACGGCGAAAAGATCCTGGCCTCCTCCTGGCGAACGAGGCTCGTGTAGGCGCCAAGCGCGGCCTGCGGCACGATCACGAAGATCAGCAGCAGGGCGAGCGGTAGCGCGTCCCGGGCGCGCAGCCGCGGAAACGCTCTGCTGACGACCACCGTCCCGACCGCCAGCAATCGCCAGCCGAGGAACGCGATCTGAGCGACGAGCAACGCCGCAATGACGTCCGGGTCGGCGAAATAGGCCAAAAGCTTCGTGCGTGGCTCGGCCAGGACGACCACGAAGATGAGGGCGACCGCGACAACGACCGGCGCCAGCAGCAAGGCCGCGGCTCGCGGGCGGCCGATCAGCAGATGACCCAGGCCCGGCACCAGCGACGACAGGAGTCCCGCCACGTAGCGTTGGCGGGGACTCACGTTGACCGGGCGCCGATCAGGGAATTGCGCGGATTTTGATGGCGGCTCCGCGACTGGCTCGCCCGCGGGCACGGGCGGGCTCAGGGAGTCGTCGGTCATTCGGTTTCGAGGCCCCTCTCCTGCCCGGCGGCACCCTCACACGCCATCCGGGCCGCGGCGGATCGTACTCCACCCCGGCAACCCCGCGCGGGATTTGGGCGGGACCTGGGCTAGATGACCGCGTCTGCGTCGGGTGGCGGAGGCGCGTCAGCGCCCAGGCCGAGGCGATGCGCGATGGCCGCGGCCTCGACCCGCGAGTCCACCCCGAGCTTTCCCAGGATGTTCGAAACGTGGACGCTGGCGGTCTTCCGGCTGATGAACAAGCGATCCGCGATCTGCTGGTTTGTCCAGCCGCCGGCCACCAGCCGGAGCACCTCTTCTTCGCGTGGCGTGAAGCCGAGACGCATGATCGCAGAGACCTCAGGCGATTTGCGGGCGGCCGCTCCACCCGCGACGCGGCCCGACGCTGCTGCGCCGGCGGGAGCCAGGTCGAGACGGGCCTGGCGCGCCAGGAGCTCTACCTCACGAAGAAGCGCTCCTGCGCCAAGACCGAGGGCCGTCTGGTGGGCGGCGGCCAGTGCGGTCTCCGCTTCCCCCCGTGATCCCCGTGCCGCCAGAATCGCGCCGGCCTGCCGGTGGCGGGCGTAGGCCGCGACGAAGGGTCGACCCAGGCGTTCCCACGCTTCGGCGGCGATTCTCCAGTCGTCAGGCGTCGCGGTCGTTTCCAGCCTGCCGATCTCCGCCCCGCACAGGGCGGCGAGCGCTTCGAGCATGCGCTGGAGTCCCTCCGGCATGGGTCGGCCACCTTCGCCCGCTCCCGAGGTCATGGTCACGAGGCGGTCTGCCACGTCGCCGCCGCGAGAACGTGCCTCGGACTCGGCGCCGGTGTCCCTCCGCGCCCTTGCTCGCTCCGCTGCGTCAGCCTCGGCTCGGAGGGCGGCCGCGACCAGCCATCCGAGCGCCGGTTCGGGAGGGCCTTCGTTCGCCCTTTCAAGGGCTTCCGCCACAGCCGCGCGGCAGTCATCGATCCGGCCTTGCCACGCCGACAGCTCGGCCTGTGCCGCAAGCAGCGCGTTGCGGTACTCCGTGCCGCCGAGCCGGTCGTCCACCGATCGCGCCAGGCGGAGGTGGAGCTCCGCCGCGTCGAACGCCCCTCGGCCAGTCTCGAGGCGCGCCCGATTCAGATGGAGCCAGACGGCCGGCCGACCGGAAGGCTCCCGCTCGAGGCCTTCGCGCGTCGCCCGGTCGGCCTCCTCCCAGCGGCCCAGATCCAGGAGCGCATGCGCGGCGCTGCCAAGCAGCAGTGCGCCATAGGTCGCCGACAGCCCGAGCCCACGCGTCTTCGCGAGGCCTTCCCGGGCGACCTCGAGCGACTCTTCCGTCCGGCCGACGACGTCGAGCAGGACAGCCAGGCTGGTGTACCCGAGACCCAGCCCCTCGACTCCGTCGATCGATTGCGCGATCGCGAGCGCGGATCGGAACAGCCCGATGCCCTCGTCGACGTCACCCAGCATCGCCGTGTCCCAGCCCATGATCCCCATCGCGAATGCCTCGTCGGCGCGCGAGCCGACCCCGCGGGCCTGTTCCAGCGAGGCGCCGGCGTGCTCCAGGGACTCCTCGTACCGCCCCGCGAACATCGCGATGCCCGCCAGGTGGCCGAGGATCCGGGCACGAGCGGCCGACGGCGGGCTGGTGGGAACGAGACGTTCGGCTTCGGCCAGTGCCTCGGCCGCGCCGACGCGGTCACCGGACTCCCACAGGAACCAGCGAAGTCGCTCGTTGAGCATCCCGGCGCGCACGCCGTCCCGAGTGGCATCGATACCGCCGAGAGCAGCGCGACCGAGTTCCACGGCCCGCCGGAAATCGCCGATGAGACAGGCGCACTCCGCGGCTCGCTTCAGGAGATCGACATGATCGCGAACCTCTCCATCGACAAGGTCAGCGCTGTCGCGCAGGCGCTCCCAGAGCTCGAGGGCCCGCTCGTAGTAGCGCAGGGCGTCGCCGAAGGCATACACGCGCTCGGCTGCCATGCCCGCTTCGATCATCGCCGGCACCGCACGCGGCCAGTCGCGGGCGGCATCCCAGTGATAGGCGAGCTCCGCCGGCGCTGGCGTGTCCGCGCGTGCATCGCCAATCCGCGCCGAGAGCGCCCGCGCGAAGGCAGCGTGCAGCCGCGCCCGCTCCCCCGGCAGCAGCTCCGCGTACACGACTTCCTGGAGCAGCGCGTGGTGAAACGCGTAGCTCACCTCTCCGCCCGGTCCGCGCACCGGCACCAGGATCTGGTGGTCGATCACCTCGCGCAGCGCCGCATCAAGCTCCTGGGCCCGGATGTCGAGGACCGCCGCCAGAAGGCCGTCGTCGAGCCGCCGACCCGCAGCCGACGCGATGCGAAGCACATCCTGTGCGGACTTCGAGAGCTCCGCCACACGGGCAAGGAGCACGTCCCGGAGTTGTGGCGGAAGCTCGCCCGCTGGTCGTTCCGTCGATGCCGCGAACAGCTGCTCCGCGAAGAACGGGTTGCCGCCCGAGCGCTCGAGGATGTGGTCGACCTCTTCGCTTGCCGGAGCGGCGCCGCCAATGGCGGTGAGCTGCGCCACCAGCTCGTCGCGCGCGAACGGCTTGAGGTCGATGCGCTCGACGCCGTCGCGCCGCTCGAGCTCGGCGAGGAACGGCAGGAGCGGGTGGTGCCGGTCGATCTCGTCCGTCCGAGCGGTCAGGACGAACAGCACGGGCGTCGCTCGAACCGAGCGGACGACGAAAAGCAGCAGATCCCGGGTCGAGGCGTCCGCCCAGTGAAGGTCCTCGATGACGGCGACGACCGGCTGCGCCCGAGCCAGCCGCTCGAGGACGCCGAGCACCAGCTCGAACAGACGAGCCTGCGACAAGCGTGACGGCAGAACGCCCGCGGCCCTGTTCGCGTCACTCGGGCCGACCCGGGTCGCGATCTCGGGGAGCAGGCGGGCGAGCTCGGCCCGTCCGGGACCCAGGAGCGCCGGCAGCGCTCCGGCATCAGTCTCCCGGAGCAGCGTCCGCAGGGCCTCGATGAAGGGCGCATAGGGCAGGCCGCCCTCGCCAAGATCGAGGCACGAACCGACGATGACCCTGGCCCCGGCTTCACGCGCGTGCCCGGCG
>VBFZ01000087.1:0-7404 GCA_005880805.1 Chloroflexota bacterium
CGGGGCACCTTCCTCCGCCACCGACCAGACCGCTTCGGCGAGCTCCTCCGCCCCCCGGCCGCCCTCCGTGTAGTGGCGGCTGACCACCGCAGCGCGAGCGCCGGCGGCAAGGGCTGCTTCCTGGGCAGCGGCGATCTCGGCGGGCGCATCGGTCGGGAAGGCGTTCACGGCGACGACGACCGGCACGCCGAAGGTGAGCACGTTCTCGATCTGCTTGGCCATGTTCGCCGAGCCCGCGGTCACCGCCGCGACGTTCTCTTCGTGCAGGACCGGGTCGAGCGGCTTGCCCGCGACGATCTTTCCGACACCGCCATGGACCTTCAGCGCGCGGATGGTCGCCACCAGCACGGCGGCGTCAGGCCGCAGACCACTTGCCCGGCACTTGATGTCGAAGAACTTTTCGGCCCCCATGTCCGCACCGAAGCCCGCCTCGGTGCAGACGATCTCCGTCGTCGCCAGCGCCAGGCGGTCGGCGATGACCGAGTTGTTGCCGTGCGCGATGTTCGCGAACGGACCGGCGTGGACGAACGCGGGACCGCCCTCGAGCGTCTGGAGGAGGTTCGGTTTCAACGCGTCGCGAAGCAGCGCGGTCATCGCTCCCGCAACTCGGACGTCGTCGGCCGTGACGGGGGCTCCGTCATACGTCTGGGCGAGCACGATCCGACCGAGACGGGCCCGGAGATCGGCGAGGTCGGCGGCGAGGGCGAGCACCGCCATCACCTCCGACGCGACGGTGATCTGCCACTCCGTTTCGCGCGGGGGGCCGTTCTCGCGACCCCCGAGCCCGATGACCGTTCGCCGGATCGAGCGGTCGCTGATATCCACGACGCGCGGCCACTGGATCGACTGCGGCTCGATGCCGAGCGGGTTGCGGTGGTGAAGGCTGTTGTCGAGGAAGGCCGCGGCGAGGTTGTGGGCGGCTCCCACCGCGTGGTTGTCCCCCGTCAGATGGAGGTTGAAGTCCTCCATCGGAATCACCTGGCTGCGTCCACCACCGGCTGCCCCGCCCTTGATCCCGAACACCGGTCCGAGCGACGGCTGGCGGATGGCGACTGCCGCCCGGCGGCCGATCCGGTTGAGACCCTGCGCGAGCCCAACGGTTGTCGTGGTCTTGCCCTCGCCCAGCGGAGTCGGCGTGACCGCCGTGACGACGACGTACTTGCCGCGCGGGTTCTCAGCCTCGAGCCGGGTGATGGCCTCGAGCCGGACCTTGGCCTTCCACGGCCCGTACTGCTCCAGCTCTTCGGGGCGGATGCCGAGATCGGCCGCCACTTCGCCAATGGGCCGTGGGGAGACAGAACGGGCGATTTCGAGGTCGGTCCGAGCTGGCCTGGTCGCGGTCATCGGGCGGCTCGAGATCCCATCGTCAGTGGTGGGCTGCCTGCCGAAGCCGGCGGCGCGGAGTCGAGGTCTGCGCGGCCTGCTCGGTCGCGGCCCGCATCAGATGGGTGAGCAGGAGGGCGTTCGTCACCGGTCCCACACCACCAGGCACGGGCGTGATGGCCGAGACAACGCCCTTGGCCGACTCGAAGTCCACGTCGCCCACGATCCGCTCACCGACGACGTTGATTCCGATGTCGACGACGACCGCCCCGCGTTTGAGCATGCCCCCGTCGATCAGCCCTGGCTTGCCCACCGCCACGACCAGGATCTCGGCACGTCGAGTCTCGGCCGCAAGGTCGCGGGTGCGTGAGTGGCAGACGGTGACTGTTGCGTTCGCACGGAGCAGCAGGATCGCGGCGGGCTTGCCGACGACATTCGAGCGGCCGACCACCACCGCCCGACGGCCTTCGAGTGCGATGTCCGACCGCTTGAGCAGCTCGACCGCGGCCTGCGCGGTCGTGGGCATGAAGCCAGGATGCCCGAGCTCGAGACGACCGGCGTTGAGCGGGTGGATCCCGTCGATGTCCTTGGCCGGGTCGAGCGTGTCCGTGACGGCAGACAGCGGAATCCGCTTGGGCAGCGGCATCTGAACGATGATCCCCGCCACGAGCGGATCATCGTTCAGCTCCGCGATCCGGTTCCGAAGCGCGGCCGCCGAAACGCGGCCGGGTATCTCGACCAGGCGACCATGGATGCCGACGTTCCGGCAGCTGCGCAGGATCTGCTGGAGATAAACCGCGGATGGCGCGTCGCTGCCGACCATGACCACCGCAAGGGTCGGGGCGTAGCCCTGCCGTCGCTTGAAGGCGAGGACATCCTTCTTGACCTGGGCGCGAATCTCCCCGGCGACCGTCGCGCCATGCAGGAGCCTGGGGCCACCGCGAGTCATCGCAGGGTCCCGGCGCGGACGATGTCCCGGGTCGCCCTCGACGCCCGCTCGATGTCGGGCAAGAGCTCGTCGACGCGGGCCGCCATTCTGCCGGCCGTTGCCTCGTCTCCCATCGCCGGCAGGTTGACCAGGACGTTCTGCGCGGCGCCCTGGGCGGCGGCCTCGCCGAGGAGTGCCGCCACCGAGAGATCGCTCGACGCGTTCTGGTTGCTCCGGCCGGCCAGGGACTCGGCGAGCCGCACGAGCTCCTGGCACGCCCCGACCATGGCGAGCGGTATCTCTGCAGCCCCCCGCGCAGCGGCCTGAAGCGCGTTCGACCTCGCCTGCCGCTGCGCGTCCGTGTCACGTGGCAGCTTCAGGGCATCCGCAAAGCGCGCGTATGCGATGGCGTCCTCGTCGGCGAGCGCCAGGAACGCCCGCGTAAGACGACGTCCGGAGGCCTCGCTCGAGCGATGCAGGTCGGCGTGCTGTGCGTACTTCGGTCGGTCCTCGGACAGCCGCGCGACCATCGCGACCAGGCTCGCGGCGAGCGCAGCGGCGACCGCCGACGCGCTGCCGCCACCTGGCACCGGATCGGACGAGGCCAGCCGGTCGACGAACTCGCCGAGAGACAGGTCAGCGAAGCGGGAAGATTGCGCCGTGGCCTCCTCCACGGCCGAGATTGTAGGCGGGCGTCGAACGAGTAATCCGGCTGCGGCGGAGCGAACGCGGTACCGGCGCGTTCACCCCGCCCTGACCGGTGGGAATGGCTCAGGCGGCGGCGCGGTCCTCGTCGAGACCTTCGATCGTCCACCGCCTGGTGCGGTGCGCGAAGCTGAGTGCCAGCCTTGCGCGCGGAGTGTCGACCTCGAACACCGTGCGCGGGCCCACGCGCCGCTGATACGCCGCGGCTTCCTGGCGAACGGCTCGAAGCCGGGTAACTCGGATGCGGTCCGATCCCCACGAGATCTCGCGAGGACGACCGTTGAACCAATCGGTCCGTACGCGGACAGCGACCGGCTCGACGCGGATCATCGCCATGACGGATGGCTCCTTCCGGGGGCAGTCGGCGGGTCGCCCGGGGCACACGGGACAGAACAAATGTTCGGTTGACGCCGACTCTAACCAGAACAGGTGTTCGATGTCAAGCGTCAGCCCGGATCGTCGCCAGGCCCCGTGCCAACTCGTTTGTCACTCCCCTCGTCGGGCTCTGCGGAGAGGCCGCGACGATCGACCGGCGACATCGGATCCCGTTCGAACGGCGCGGGCAGCCCGGTCCCGAGCAGGCTGGCGCGCGTCACCGCTCGTTCCCCAAATCGGCGCCTGACGGCGTCGGCGGCCTGGGTCGCCCTCCTCCGACGTTCGTCTCCGGACCCGAACAGCCCGAGCTGGCTTGGTTCGCCGAAGTTCGAGGCGGTCACGCCGAGCAGGCGCACCCGCATGGCCCGCGTCTCCGGCCGTGCGAGCTCGACCGCAGCCTGCCAGATCGGTTCGGTCATGTCGGTCGGCTCGAGCAGGGTTCGTTGCCTGGTGATCGTCCGGAATCGCGAATCCCGGATCTTGACCGTCACGGTCCCCGCGCGAAGGCCGGCGGATCGCAGGCGTCCAGCGACCCCATCCGCCATTGCCAGCAGCGTCCGCTCGATGACCTCAGGGTCTGCCGTGTCGACGTCGAACGTGTGCTCGTGACCGACGGACTTGGCCGCTGCGCCCCCGGCGACCGGCTCGTCGTCCTCACCCCGCGCCCGGTCCACGAGGGCGGCCCCGTGCTTCCCGAATCGCCGCACGAGGACGTCGGTCGGAAGTCGAGCCAGGTCGCCGATCGTGGCGACGCCGTACTCGCGCAGCGCGGCCGCCGTCTGCTGGCCGACTCCCCACAGCCGCGAGATCGGCAGTGGCGCGAGAAATTCGGCTTCGTCGCCGGGCGGCACGACGACCAGGCCGTCGGGCTTCCGCAGGTCGGAGGCAATCTTCGCGACGAGCTTCGTCGTCCCGACACCGACCGACACAGTCAGCCCGACCTCTGACTTGATCGCATCCTTGATCGAGGTCGCGATCGTCCGCCCATTGCCGAACAGGCGCGCCGAGCCGGTGACATCGAGGAACGCCTCGTCGATCGAGATCGGCTCGACCTGCGGCGTATACCGCCGGACCCCATACTTCGAGCCGTCTACGGGCAGGAAGACCGCATCGGGACAGAGGGCGGCAGCAGTCCTGAGCGGCATCGCGGAACGGACGCCGAACTTCCGCGCCTCGTAGCTGGCCGCCGACACGACGCCCCTGTCATCGGGCCCGCCCCCACCGACGATGACGGGCCGCCCGCGAAGTTCGGGCCGGTCGCGCTGCTCGACAGCCGCGAAGAAGGCGTCGAGGTCGACGTGCAGGATCGTGCGGGCCGACGAGGCCGAGGCGACTCCGGGAGAGGTCGATGGGCGCGTCGTCACGGGCGGTATCATCGCGCGCCGTGACGCCCCTGCCACCAGAAGGATGAGCCTCAACGCGGCGCTGCCCCTGGTGGCTCCGCTCCTGCTACTGGTGGCGTTGGCTCTGCCCGGGATCGCCGCGCTCGTCCGGTTGGCGCCGTTCCTGACTCCGCTCGAGCGGTTCGCGCACGGGGCCGTGCTCGGCATCGTGGCCGGTACGCTCGCGATGCTGCCGCTCGGAATACTGGTGGGCTTCTCGGCGCCGGTCCTCGTCGTGCTCGCCGTCGCGTCAGTCGTCGTGGCCGCCTGGCTGCTCCGGTCGACCGGAGTGCTTCGCGCCTTCCGGCGACCACCGGGCGAACTGCTGGCCGGCTTCAGCGATCACGTCGACATCGTGGGCTTTGCGATCATCGGCCTGTTCACCGTGCGATGGGTCGCGCTATGGACCAGCGCGATGACCTTCGATGCGAGCGGCCTGTGGGCGGGTCACGAGTACCTGTGGAGCGACTGGCCGACCCACCTCGGCATCGTCAGCTCCTTCGCGTATGGAGACAACTTCCCACCCCAGCACACGCTCTATGCCGGGTTGCCGATGAGCTACCACTTCCTGTCCGACCTCACGCCGGCGGCGATGGTCGTGCTCGGGATGGATCCGGCGGGGGCGCTGTCCCTGCACAGCTTCGTTCTCTCAGTGCTGCTCGCACTGTCGCTCTACGCCTTCGCGCGGCGGATGGCCGGCGGAGATCGCGGGATCGCCAGCCTCGCGCTCGTGCTGTTCCTGCTGGGTGGCTCGCTCATCTGGATCGCGACCCTGGGCACGATCAACGAATCGCACGACCTGATCGGGACACTGACCACGACGCCGTTCGATCGCGCCGCCCAGGACAGCCTGCACATCCAGTTCCTGAACCCGTACATCGCATTCGTTATGTCACAGCGCGCGTACCTGTACGGCCTGCCGCTCGTGATGCTCAGCCTGACGCTCCTGCTGATGGCCGCCCGGCGCGCCGATGCGCTGCGGCGAGCCACGGCCGCCGCGAGGCGAGCACGGCGCTATGGGAGCCTCGGACTGTTCGTCCTGGCCGGAGTCGTGGCGGGGTTCCTGCCCCTCTCCCACCTGCCGACATTGCTGACGCTGGCCATGGTCACCCCGATCCTCGTCTTCGCGCTCGCGCCGCGGCCCTGGGCACTCGACAGCATTCCCTGGCTGGGCTGGATCGCCTTCCACGTCACGTGGGTGCTGGTGGCATTGCCGCAGCTGGCGCTCCAGCTGCGAGGCGGCTCGAGCGCGCTTTCCGCGATCCGCCTCGAACTGGGCTGGATGCCCGCTGCCCCCGGCTCGCCGGTGCCCGACGAGTGGTGGTGGTTCTGGCTGAAGAACCTCGGGCTGTTCGCGCCGTTCCTCGTGCTTGCGGTGATCGGCTGGCGGCTGCTCCCGCCCCGGCCGTTCCGGTTGTTGCTCGCCTTCATGCCGCTGTTCGCGATCGCCAACGTCGTCGTGTTCCAGCCGTGGGACCGCGACAACAACAAGATTCTCGTGTACTGGTTCCTGGCGGTCGCGATCCTGGTCGCAGCGCTGGTCGTGCAGACATGGCGTCGCCACCGCTCGGCGACTGTCCGGTTCCTGCTGGCAGGCGCCGTCGCCACGATGATCGCCGGCCCGATCCTCGAGAACCTTGCGCAGTGGGAGGGCCAGGGTCGGTTCCAGATGCTGACCACGGAGCAGATCCAGCTCGACGCGCAGATCCGCTCGAAGACCGATCCCCACGCCCTGTTCCTCTCGAGCGCGGGCCATCACGACCCGCTGATGATGCTCGCGGGACGGCGGCTGTTCATGGGCTACTGGGGCCAGCTGTGGGTAAGCGGCATTCCCTACCAG
Organism: Chloroflexota bacterium; assembly: GCA_005880805.1. Classification (GTDB taxonomy): domain Bacteria; phylum Chloroflexota; class Limnocylindria; order Limnocylindrales; family CSP1-4; genus CF-16. Next base: position 6,554 of record VBFZ01000087.1, read on the forward strand.
CAGCGGCAGGCCGAGGTCAAGGACCTGCTCCAGTTCCGCTCGGGAACGGAGGCCAGGCTCACGCAGGAGAAGATCGACTACGTCGTGATCTCGACGACGGACGTCACCGACCCCGACACGCTCGCGAACCTCGACGCCTACGAAGGGCGATATCCCGCCATCATCAAGACGACCCACTACCAGGTCTTCGCGGTCAGCCCGGGGGCGATCGACGCGGCCGGGTAGCGACGTCAGGGGTCAGGCGGGCATGTCGCGGGGCTCGAACGCCCGACTATCATCCCGGCGATGAGCGAGGGGACGGGCGAGCCCTCCGCCGACGAGGCCCGGCTGCCGCCGCTGCGTCGGATCCGCGACCTCAACTTCGAGGACTACATCTCCGAGGAGCGCCGTGCCGCCCTTGCGGGCGCGGCCACGATCGTCGACCGCTGGCTCATTCCCGCCGGGCTGTTCCTCGCTGCATGGCTCGTCTACGCATGGGTCAACAACGGGCGCACGGCTGGCCTCGATTACTTCAGGCCGCTGGCGGACGCCTTCCTCCACGGCCGGCTCGGCCTTACCGAGGCGCCGTCCTACCTGAACGAGCTGGTCCCCGGCCGGAACGGGCTGTACTGGGTGGTCTATCCACCGGCGCCGGCGCTGGTGATGATCCCGGCTATCGTCTTTTTCGGCCCGGACGTGCACCAGGAGTGGATTTCGATCCTGCTGGGCGCGGCCAACGTTGTCCTGGCCTCCTGGATTCTCGAAGGCATGGGCGTGCGGCGCGGCTTTCGCGTGGTGATGTCGCTGGCCTTCGCGTTCGGCACGATCGTCTGGTGCTCGGCGCAGGTCGGGAACTCGTGGCATTTCGCCAA
>VBFZ01000087.1:7452-7975 GCA_005880805.1 Chloroflexota bacterium
TGGTTGGTCGGCCTGCTGTTCGCGGGTGCGGTCCTGTCGCGACTGCCCCTGGGGCTGGCAGCTCCCTTCTTCGTGGCCTGCCTTGCCGATCGCTCACTCCGTGGAACGGGCCGGGCCAACGGAGACGAACGCTTTGGCCGCCTCGGCGCGGCGACCGGGCCGTGGTGGCGTTCCGGTCTGGACCCAGGGCGATTCACACGGCTGGCGGGACCAATGGCCGTCGGCGTGGCAGCCCCGATCCTCGGCTACCTGCTCTACAACGACGCGCGCTTCGGCTCGTTCACGCAGACGGGATACGGGCTCATTCCGGGCCTGCTCGAGGAGTTCCAGTACCGGCATGGCTTCTTCAGCATCTACAGCATCCCGCGTCAGCTGTACGCGATGTTCCTGGCGATGCCGGTCCAGATCCAGGACTTCCCGTGGGTCCAGTCACGAGCGCTGGGCGGCCTCAGTATCGTGCTGACCTCGCCGATCTTCCTGTGGGCGATCAGGGCTCGCCGGCCGGACTGGTTCGGCCTTGGCG
>VBFZ01000088.1 GCA_005880805.1 Chloroflexota bacterium
GGGAACGGAGGCGGCTATAGCCTCAAGTCCTGGCAGAACCTCTTCCTGGCGGTCGATCGACCCCTCATGGTGGAGGCACGCCGTGATCGTCTCGATGACGTCCGGGATGCGGGTCACCTCGCGATCCAGGAGTTAGTCCTCCGAGTCGCAGCCGCCGCGGGATTCAACGCGACGTTCGAGCTCCCAGTTCGCCCTGGCGTGTCTCGCCACTCGGTCGACGTCTTCCTGCGGAACGACGAGCGGAGGCTGCTCGTGGTGTGCGAGGCGTGGAACTCGTTCGGCGACCTTGGAGCAAGCACTCGCTCATTCGCCTGGAAGCTCGGGCAGGCAGAACAGCTCGCGGGGGCACTGGGCCTCGACGGCCCGCATCGCGTGCGAGGCTGCTGGGTGGTTCGGGCGACGACCGCCAATCGAAATCTGGTTCGGCGCTACCCAACCATCTTCGCGTTTCGGTTTCCGGGCTCCTCGCTTGCCTGGTGGCGCACGCTGATCGCCGGCGACGACCCTCCCGCTCAGCCAGGGCTCGTGTGGAGTGATCGCGAGGCCAGCAAGTTGTTCCCGCTCCGGCATCGATAGACGCGGGCACGCGACCGGAACGGGACACGCGAGCCGTCTTTCGTCGAAACTGGGCGGATGCCCAACCCCGTCCGGGAAGAGGATCCGCCCGCAACCGAGGCGGTCGCCCCCAGCCCGCTCGTGCATGCGGGCATCGACACACGAACGATCGAGTCGACCGACGGCCGACCAGCCAACGTGGACGCGCGCGTGGTCCGGCCGGCGAGCCGCGGGAATCTGCGTGCCCTGTGGTCGATGCGGGACTTCCGGGTATTCCTCACGGGCGAGGCAATCTCGGCCATCGGCGACGCCGTTACGCTGACCGCACTGCCGCTGCTCGTTCTCGCGCTGACCGGTTCGGGCGTCGCGATGGGGGTCGTCGGCGTCCTGCAGATGCTGCCCGACTTCGTCTTCGGCCTGCTGGCCGGCGCCTTCGCGGACCGCTGGGATCGGCGGCGGATGATGCTCTACTCGGACATCGGCCGGGCGATCCTGACCGCGCTCATTCCGCTCTCGATCCCCCTCGGAATTCCGACGATGGGCGTGATCCTGCTGGTGACAATGCCGATCAGCACGTTGCGGGTCACGTTCATGGCGGCCTACACAGGTGCTGTTCCGAACCTGGTCGGGCGTGAGCAGATCGGACCCGCCAACTCGCTCATGGAGGCCGCCTTCAGCTTCGGCTACATCATCGGGCCCGGGATCGCCGGCGTGCTCGCCGCGGTCATTGGCCCCGGGCCGACACTCGCGCTCGACGCCGTGTCATTCCTCGCCTCCGCCGCGGCCATCGCGACGATCTCCCGGTCGATGCGCGCCGAGCGGACGGAGAGCGACCAGCGTCACCTCCTCCACGAGGTCGCCGAGGGCGTGGCGTTCGTCACCCGCCACCCGATCCTGCGGCCCGCGATCGGCTTCTGGGGTCTGTCCAATATCGCGACGGCCGCGCTCGTGCCGGCGGTGACGTACTACCTGACGCGCGACCTCGGCTTCTCCTCGACCGTTCTGGGGCTGGCCATAGCCGCCGAGGCGTGTGGCTACTTCCTCGGGGCGGTTTCGGGCGCCCGCGTGACGAAGGATCTGCCGATCGGTCGGGTGATCATCACGGCCAACGTGGTGACGGGCCTGATGATCTTCGCGTTCGGGCAGCTGACCCAGATCCCACTGCTCGTGCTGGTGTCGTTCGCCGCGGGATTCAGCAACGCGCTCGTGCTGATCGGCTACATCACCCTTCGCGCGGCGGTCACGCCGGACCAGCTGCTGGGCCGTGTCGGCAGCACGGCCCGGATGGTGTCCCTCGGTCTGCAGCCGATCGGGATGCTGGTCGCCGGGATCCTGCTCGACACGGTCGGCGGCGGCGGAACGCTCGCTGCCATGGGCCTGACGAGCATCCTGGCCAGCGGGGTGTTCGCGCTGTCGCGCCCGCTGCGCCGCGCAGAGCTCCAGTCCGTGTCCGTCTGAGGGCTCAGGCCCAGGTCAGAACGAACGCGAGAGCGAAACCCCGAAGGCCGAAGGTCCAAGCCTGACGGCCGGAGCCCGAGGGCCGACAGCCCACGTTCCGTCAGCCACCTTGCCCGAGCGACTTGACCGCCTCCGCCAGCTGGGCGTCGGTGCTGACGATCCCCGTCCAGCCGAGGCCGGCCAGCTCGTCCGGCGAGACGAGCCGGCCCGATGCGGACAGCGGAACCTCCTTCTCGGGCGGGATCCCGACGTGCCAGATCTGGCGCCCGTTGCGGGTCAGCCACTCGACGACGCCGATCAGGAGCGCCGAGCCATCGGACAGGTCGACCTCGTGCAGGACCGTGCCCGTGCCGAACGTCCGCTCGCCGACGACCTTCGCCCGTCCCGCGTCCTGGAGCGCGCCGGCCACGATTTCGGCGGAGCTCGCCGTGCCGTTGTCCACCACGACGGTGAGCGGGAGGTCCGGGGCAACCCCTCCCGACTGAACGGGAACGGCCTTGACGTGGCCGTCCCGGTCACGTTCCTGGTAGACGTTCCCGCTCGTCAGGAACTGGCTGGTCACACCGACTGCCTCATCCGCGAGCCCACCGGGGTTCTGCCGAAGATCGAGGATGACCGCCTTCGCTCCGGCGTCGCGGGCCTCGCCGATCGCTTTCTTGAGCTCGTCGGTCGCGCCCTGCGAGAACTCCTCGAGGAACACGTCCGCCACCGTCGTCCCGGGAACCATCGCCCACGAAACGGCGGGAACGTCGACCTTCGCGCGGGTGAGCGTGAAGTCGAGCGGCGCGCGCACTCCCTCACGCCCGATCCGCAACTTGACGTCCGTCCCCGGCTGACCGCGGATCAGCCCGCTGATCTGGTCCAGGTTCTTGCCCTCAACCAGCGTTCCGTCGACCGCTTCGATGGTGTCGCCGCTCCGGAGCCCGGCCTTCGCTGCCGGACCGTTGGGAATGACCGATTGGATGATGGGCACGCCGCCAACCACCGACAGCCGGACTCCGATCCCGGTCACCGAGCCGCTCAGCGAGCTCTTCTGGCCCGCCAGCTCGTCAGGGCTGAGGAAGGTCGTGTGGCCGGTGTCACCGACGCTGTCGACCATCCCGCGAATGGCACCGTATGTCAGCGTCCGCGAGTCGAGCGCCTTCGGGTCTACGTACTGGTCGTGCAGGGCTGCCCACGCCTCCCAGAAGACGCCGAACTCCGGAGGCTGGCCGCTCGGGAGCGCGCCCGAGCGCCCGAGCGCAAGACCGCTCCCGAACGCAATCGCCACCACGACGAGGCCGGCGATGACGCTTCCGGTCTTCCTCGAGATCCGTCGCCGCGGGCGCCGGAAGAGGTGCTCATCTGCCCACGCGGAGGTGTCGGCGGGCGGCGGACGCACACCGTCCCGCTCGACAGGCTGCTGGTCGTCTGGATTCGACTCCACGTCCGATCCTCCGGGTGCGCGCATGGAAAGGCCAAACGAGGGTCGGCCTGGTTCGTTGAGCATGGCCCAAGCGGGCCCGGTCCGCAGTCTTGCCCGCCGCGTAGCGTGGGTCGCCGGCGGGTCGCCCGGACAGCGACGGGTGAGGCCCTGGCCGCGTCGTCCCGGGCATCTTCGGGCTGAAACCGGGCCGGAACTCCCTAGTTGCGTCGGCCGCGAAAGATGCCGATGACCTGCTTGACGTCCGCCGCGTCGGTGCCGTCGGGACGTTCGTCGAGGTAACGGCCCAGAAGTCCGATCGCCTCGGTGAAGCGGCCCATCCGGCCGAGGAGCAGGCCGCGATCCCGCGGGTGCTCGGGATCGGTCGGCTCGATCACCTCGAGCAGCTCGACGATCGCCAGCGCTGCCGGCCACTCACGCTTCGCGAGGTAGACACTTCGCAGGTTCCGAAGGACCCGGGCGAGGATCTCGCGCCGGCCAACGGGGCGAAGCATCCCCGAGTGGAACAGGATGCGCTCGCCCAGCGAGCGTCGGAGGAGTGCCTGGCAGTCGTCGCGGGTCAGCTCGCGTCCGCCGGCCGCCGGGTCGTACAGCGTCCCATCTGACATCCCGACGATGAAGTGACCCGGCAGCCCGATGCCATGCATCGCGATCCCGAGCCGCCACGCCACCTCGAGCTCGACGATCGACAGCGTGATCGGCAGCCCGATCCGCCGCTCTATGACGCGGTCGAGCTGGCTGTTGCCGGTCGCGTGGTACTCGGCGGCGTTCGGGGGTCGGAACCCCCACTCGCGATACAGGACGTCGTGCAGCCGCTCGATCTCCACGTCGGTGGAATCGCCGCGATCGAGCCGCAGCCGAACGCGGTCGGCGAGGACGTCGAGGGCCGCGAGCGTGGGGTCGAACTCGAGATCGGGCCGGTCCTCGGCCGCGATCATCAGCGCTCCGAGCGCCAGGTCGATATCGGGCTCGGGGCGG
>VBFZ01000089.1 GCA_005880805.1 Chloroflexota bacterium
GTCGAAGAGGGCTTCGAGGATGCGCTTGCCCAGCCGTTCCTCCAGCTCGAAGAGGATCCTGACCCCGGCGAGGTTGATGCCCCGGTCCCGGGTCAGGTGACGGATCCACAGGACCCGCCTGACGTCGTTCTCGCTGTAAAGACGAATGTTCGTCGGTGTCCGCGCGGGACAGAGCAGTCCCTCGTCCTCGTAGATCCGCAGCGTGCGCGGATGCACGCTGACGATCTCGGCCGCCACGCTAATGACGTAGACGGGCCGCGACGGGTCTCGCTCCAGCCGGCGCTGCATCCGCTCAGCCTCGCTATTCGGTGTTTCCCGGAGAAGTCGGGCCGCCCGTGGTCGGGCCTGTCGTGGCGCCCGACTCCGTCGAGCTGGCCGTGGAAGCCTGGCCGTTGGTCGTCGGGGTAATGCGGATCTGGCGCGGCTTCACCTGCTCCGCCTTCGGGATCCGCAGCTCGAGCATGCCATTCTCGAAATGGGCCTGGGCCTTCTCCGACTCAAGGCCATCGGGCAGGCTCACCGTCCGCCTGAAGCTGCCGCGGCGGATCTCCTGGAGCAGGTAGGAACCCTCACGCTCCTCAGTCTCGGTCTCCATCTGGCCGCTGATCGTCAGGACGCCATTCTCGACCGTGATCTCGACCTCCTCGGGACGAACACCCGGCAGCGCGGCCTCGATCACCACGTCGTTCTCGTGCGTGCGAACGTCGAGCGGCAGGATTCCTTCCGTCAGGACGCTACTTGCCCACTGGCGGGGCCGCACAAAGCTGTCTTCGAAGAGCCTATCCATCGCCTGGCGAAGCGAGACGAGCTCGCCGAACGGCGACGGTCGGCGCACGATCGTCATTGACGCACCTCCTGTCACCACTCTTCCCCGGACGTTTCTCGTCGTCCGGCCTGATCACAAGCGGATAGTAGAACCCTGACAATGGCATTGTCAAGAGACTTGGAGGAGGGTGGGTGGTATTCCTTGTCGTGGGTCGGCGACGAGCGATCCGTGTTCGCAGTTCCGTCAGCTCTCGGTCGCGCTCGCCCCGATCAGCTGTTCCTTGAGCAGGGTCTCGCAATCCTCCGGCCCGATCGCGATCACCTTGTCGTCCTCCCGCAGCGTCATGTCGGACCGGAGCGGCATCGCGACGCCGTCCCGGATCACGGCGAAGAGCGCGCAGCCCTCAGGCATCTGCAGGTCGCCGGTTGAACGGCCGATGGCCGGCGATCCGGCGTCCAGGTGCGCCTCGATGAGCTCGAGCTCGCTCTCGCCGAGACCGGCCAGGTGCAGGAGCTCGTGCACGGGGATGTCCTGCTCGATGGAGCCGAGGATCATCCGCGTCGGGCTGATCAGCTCGTCGACACCGAGGTGCTTGAACAGGTCCTCGTTTTTCGGGTTGTTGACGCGGGCGATCGTGCGCGGCACGTCGAAGTGGTGCTTCGCCATCTGGCAGATGACAAGGTTGTCCTCGTCGTCGCCGGTCACTGCCGCCACGATGTCAGCCCGGTTCGCGCCCGCCTCGCCGAGGTACTTGCCCTCGCAGCCATCGTGGGGGATCACGATCGACCCGATCTCGTCGGCGATCTGGTCGGCCCGCGCACGGTCCTTCTCCATCAGGACGACTTCGTGGCCGGACTGGATCAGCTCCTTGGTCAGGTAATAGCCGACCTTGCCACCGCCAACGACCAGAACGAACATCGACTACGCCTCCCTGCCCGAGTCAGGCTCGGGCGACGGTGCACTGATCGGCTCGCGTCCGAGCCCGACGGGACCGCTCCGGACCCCGGACCGCAGCCCATCGCGCTCATGGTGATGCTCCCCGCCGGCGTGGACGCCGGTTGGCGCCACGACACCCCGTGAGCCGGTGGTCGGCAGCACGACGTAGCCCAGGATGGCGTTCGACATGAGATCGGTCCGGCAGATCGTCGCCAAGCCCAGCTCGGCGTAGGCTGCCGCCCGGAGCGGGTCGTTGATCTTTGCCACCACGCGATTTGCGTGGAGCGCCTCGATTGCGAGCTGGGCCGACATCACGTTCCGGTTGTCACCTTCGGTCAGGGCCAGGAACACGTCGGCGCCCTCCGCCCCGGCCTTTCGCAGCACGTCTTCGTCGGTTCCGTCGCCGCGCACGGCGTCGCCCTTGAATTCCCCGGGCAGTCGGTCGAACGCCGTGGTCGAGCGGTCGATGACGATGACCTTGTGGCCCGCCGAATCGAAGGCCTCCGCGACGACCGAACCGACCCTCCCACAGCCGACGATCACGACGTTCATTGGACGATCACCACGTTCATTTGACGATCACGACGTTCATCACACGACCTCGCCCATGGGCTCACGCACCACCCAAACGGCGCATGGTGCGTTCTTCAATACGTAGGGAACGGTTCTTCCGATCGCGAAATCGCCGCCGAAGCGAGTCCGATACGGCAGGCCGACGACCAGCAGGTCCGCCCCGCGCTCGCTCGCCTCGTCCACGAGCGCCGCGGCCACGTCCCGCGCCTGCAATAGCACGGGCTCGATCTTGTAGTGGGCTTCCTCGGCAGCCGCCTCGGCCAGATCCAGGACGCGCTGAGTATCTTCCGACCGCCCGGCGACGTCGGCATCGAGCGGCAGGGTCCAGTTGATCTCGACCACGTGCACGCCGATCAGCTCCGCCTTGGTGTGGCGCGCGACTTCGGCGGCAAGGCGCACGATGCGCTCATCGGTTGGGCCGCCATTGAGCGCGACGACTGCGCGCCGAAACGGCGGTTGTTCTGGGCTGGGCAACGGATCAACTCCGGTTCGCCATGGAAGCTCGCGAGGCGTCGAGTTGGGGAGGGCGCCTCGGCCTCAGCTGGTCGACGACGCAGGCAGATCGATCACGTTGGCGGACGATACCACCGGACCGGTCGCGGCACCGGAGCCTGCGCACCGGACCCGGGCACAGCGACCGCGGTTCCGGCCTCCTCGGCCTGCGACTCGCGTCCAACCGGCAGCTGGTCGGACGGGTCAGGTGCGCGCAGCCGGATCGGTGCTCGAAGGGTCCTCGCGCCGGTATGGCACGTTGACGACGACTGTGTGCGGGCGACCGAGCAGTGCGGCGCGCAGCCGCCGCGCGGACTGGTTGTAGAGGATGCGCTCCCACCAGCTGCGCGCCACGTATTCGGGAATGACCACGAACGTGATCGGCGCTTCCTTCCCGGGCGGCCAGGAGCGATCGAGCACGTCGAGGTAGGCGAGGAGCGGTCCGACCAGGGCCCGGTAGGGCGACTCGACGACGACGAGCGGGACGCCTGGCACCTGCGCCTCCCAAAGAGAGCGCGTGTCCGCGGCGGCTTCCGGGTCCTCCGAGATGAACACCGCCCGGATGTTGTTGCTGATCGAGCGGCCGACGTTGACCGCCTGCACGACGGCGCGGTTGATGCCGGGGATCGGGATGACCACACGTTCCTCGCGGTGGAGCGGCGGCACGATGAAGCCTGGACGGATGGCGAGCTCGGCGGCCGACGCGGCGTACTGCCGGCGGATGAACAGCATGATCGCGACCAGCACCGGCGTCAGGATCACGACCAGGTAGGCACCGTCCCGGAACTTCTCCGAGACCACGATCGCGAGGACGACG
>VBFZ01000016.1 GCA_005880805.1 Chloroflexota bacterium
CGTCGACCTCGATCTCGATCAGCAGGCTCGGGTCGACCAGCGCGGCGACTTGAACCATCGTCGACGCCGGGCGGATGTCACCGAACACCTCGCGATGAATCGCGTTCACCTCCGGGGCACGGGCGATGTCGGTCAGGAACATGCGTGTGCGGATCACGTCGGCCATCGAGAAGCCGGCCTCGTCGAGCGCACGGCCGATGATCTCGAAGACGGCCCGCGCCTGGGCCGCCATATCGCCCGGGTGGCGGGATCGGCCGTCGGGTCCGGCGTCTGTCGTGCCTGAAACCGCACACGTGTCGCCGACCACGACCGCGCGGCTGTAGCCCGCGATCGCCTCCCAGGGTCCGCCGGACGAGATCGTTCGACGGGTCACCGCTCCCGGGACCGCCGCGCAGCGATCGTCTTGTCGCGGGCTACCGCCAGGAGCAGCCCTGCGAGCAGGGTGGTCCGCGGGACGATGGAATCGACCTCCAGGTATTCCTCGGGCGAGTGGTCGAGGCCTCCGATCGGACCGAGACCGTCGAGCGTCGGGATACCCATTCCTGCTGTCGTATTCGCGTCGGAGGCGCCGCCAGTCGCCGCATCCTCGAGTGGGAAGCCAAGGCGCCCGGCGATCGCCTTCGCGTAGTCCACGAGACGGCCCGAGCGTTCCAGCTTCTCCATCGGCCAGTGGCGCGCGATCAACTGGACGTCGACGGTCGTGTCGGGCACTGCGGACGACGTCGCCAGGTCCCGCAGTGCGGCTTCGGCGGCCTCCTGGTCCGGCCTCGCCGCGGCCCGGATATCGACCTCGAGCGTGGCTTCCGACGGGACGACGTTCGGACGCGTGCCGCCCCGGATCACGCCAACGTTCGCCGTGACACTCGGCCATCGCCCGTTCAGCTCGTGGATGGCCGTGACGAGACGCGCGGCTCCGACGATGGCATTGCGGCCCTTCTCTGGCTCGACTCCCGCGTGCGCAGCCCGGCCGTGGACCGTCAATCGAACGTCGGAGATCCCCTTGCGCGACGACACGATGTCTCCGTTCGCCCGGGCGCACTCGAGCACGAAACAGGCGTCCGCGTTGGCGGCCAGTTCGCGGATGATCGGTGTGGATACCGGCGAGCCGACCTCCTCGTCGGGGTTCGCGACGAAGGTCAGGCGCGCGAAGGGCGAGTGCCCATCCGCCTGACCGGCGCGAAGCGCCTCGATCGCATAGAGGCCTGCCAGCAAGCCGCTCTTCATGTCGGTCACACCAGGACCGTGGGCTCGGCCCTCCTCGATCCGGAACGGTCGCTCGGCCGCTGTTCCGGGCTCGAACACCGTGTCCATGTGTCCGATCAGCAGCAGGCTCGATCCGCCCCCCCGGTGCTCGAGGGTTCCGACGACGGTGTCGCCGAGCTCGACGTTGTGATGCGTCCGGACGTCCAAGCCCAGGGTTCGCAGCCGCTCCGCGACCCACCGGCCGACCTCGTCGACGCCGGCCTTCGAGTAGCTGCCGCAGTCGATGTTGACAAGTGGCTCGAGGTCCGCCAGGAACGCCGGCAGCCGCCCGTCCATGTAATCACGGAGCGCATTGAGCTCTTCGTCCGTGACGCCCGCGGCCTCCGCATCGGTCTGAACCATTGCTGGCGAGTCTATCGACCGCGGATGCGAGGCGACGATCGCTGGGTGACCGACCGCCGAACCGGGATGCGCCGTTGGTATCCTGCGGCCCACGTGCGCCTGATCGAAGTGCGTCTGCTCGACGGTCCGAACGTGTACCGGCTCGAGCCGGCGGTGAAGCTCGAGGTGGCGATCGGTCGCCGCCGGACGTGGTACGGACAGCGCGAACCCGGACGACACGCGGTCGTTCGCCTGGGGGCCCGCGTACCGGCAGGGCAGTGGCCGCCGCCGCTCGCTTTATTGGCGGCGTGGGTACGCCGCTTCCGAGTCGACCATGACGAGGGCCGGGCCGGTACCGCCGTGCACCGCTCGTCGGATCCCGGCCACTGGATCCTGAGCTATCCGTGGACACGCTCAGAACGGGCCCGGACGATCTCGGAAGCCGCGTTCCACCTCGCCGAGCGCGACATCCCGGCTGCCCGCTCCGCGACGTTGACCCCGGGGCAACAACGGACGGTCACCCGTTGGAACGAGCGGATCGCCGAGGTCGGCGGGTCGGGTCCCGCGTGGCTGCGCGACGAGGACCGCCGCGTCCCGATCGTGTCGATAAGCGGCACGAACGGCAAGAGCACGACGACCCGCCTCGTCACGCACATCCTGGTCCTCGCGGGACGTCACGTCGGAACGACGACGTCCGATGGCGTGCTGATCGACGAGCGGCTGGTCGACCCAGGCGACTGGACCGGCCCGGGCGGCGCAGGCCAGGTGCTCGGTCGGTCGGACGTGGACGTCGCAGTGCTCGAGACAGCACGCGGCGGAATCGTGCTGCGTGGCGTCGGCTACGAGTCCAACGAAGCGAGCGTCCTGACCAACGTCACGTCGGACCACCTCGACCTGCAGGGAATTCACACGCTGCCCGAGCTCGCCGAGGTGAAGTCGACGATCTGCCGCATCACGCGACCTGATGGCTGGGTGGTCCTCAACGGCGACGACCGCTACGTTGCCGCGATTGCGCGCCGCGTCCGGGCAAACGTCGCATTCTTCTCGCTCGGGCCGCGCGGCGGCTCCGCGATCGTCCGCGGACACCTGGCCAAAGGCGGGCGTGCCTACGTCCTGGACGGCGAGCAGCTCGTGGAAGCGGAGGGCCGAAAGCGGACCGAGATCGCTGCATTGCGCGATGTCCCGATCACGATCGGCGGGCTTGCGCGCCACAACATCGCCAACGTCCTGGCGGCGTCCGGTGCCGCCCGGGCGCTTGGCGCCTCGATCGCCCAGGTCGCCCACGGCTTGAGCGACTTCCGCCCAAGCTCGGACCGATCACCGGGGCGGCTGAACATCTTCAGGCTCGGGCAACGCGTGGTCATCGTCGACTTCGCCCACAACGAGGCCGGAACGGAAGCGGTTCTCGACGTCGCGGAAGGAATTGCGGGAGGAGCCGCGGGCAGAGCCTCGCCCATCACGATGATCATCGGCACGGCCGGCGACCGTCCAGACGACACCCTGCGCGGGATCGGACGCATCGCTGCCCGCCGCGCCCAGCGCGTCGCCATCAAGGAGACCCTTAGGTACCTGCGTGGACGTTCCCGCCAGTCATTGGTCGGTGAGCTGCTGGCGGGCGTCCGCGAGGGCGGGCAGGTGCCGGCAGGTGTGCCGGTCTATGGCTCGGAGACCGAGGCGCTCCGCTTTGAGCTTGCCGGTGCGGCGGGGGCCGGCAACGGCCGGCCCGACTCGCCGCGGGTGATCGTGCTCATGTGCCACGAAGAACGAGACGAGGTGTTCGAGCTCCTCCAGCGACTCGGCGCCCGGCCCGTTGACGTCGCGACGGAGCTCACGGAGCTCGTGCCACGACTGCAGGAACGTCCCGCACGCTGAGCCAGCCAGGTCCATACGCGCCGGAGGCTTGTGTCGACCAGCCGGCGACCGCATGATCCGGCAAGCGGCGGACCAGCCGGCCGCGGGTGAGAGGTCGGTCAGGAGGTCGGGATGGAGACGTTCATCGGGATCGCGCTCGTCGTCATCGCGGCGGTCGAGATCATCGGCATCATTCGGGTCGTATCCGCGAACCAGCCCCAGCGGGCGTCGTAGCCGCCAGCCAGCGCGGCACGCCGGCCGCGAGCACTTCGAGGGGCAGCGAGCCGTGAGCCAGCAGGGCATCGTGGAAACGCCGGACGGCTGAAGTCCGATCGGGGGCATTCCCCGGGATGGCGGCCGACCGCAGCCTCTCGATCGCGCGCTGGCCGACCTTGTACGCGAGCGCCTGCGCCGGCATCGCGATGTAGCGGTCGACCTCGATCGCCGCATCGGCGCGCTCGAACCCCGTCGCGTTCAACAGGAAGTCGACCGCCGTCTCACGCTCCCAGCCGAACGCGTGGATTCCGGTGTCGATGACTAGCCGCGCGGCCCGCCACGCCTGGCCGTCGAGCATCCCGAACCGCTCCGCGTCGTTCCGGAACAGGCCCATCTCGTCGGCAAGCCGTTCCGTGTACAGGGCCCAGCCCTCGACGTAGGCGCCGCACGCCTCGCGGGCGCCCAGACGACGGAACGCCGACAGTCCGGGCAGCTCGGCCTCCGTCGCCAGCTGCAGGTGATGGCCCGGGATCGTCTCGTGGTAGGTGACCGTCGCGAAGCGGCTGAACAGCTTCGTGGCCAGTTGCGCGGTGTTCATATAGAAGGCGCCCGGCCGGCTCCCGTCCGGCGTCGGGGAGACGTAGTAGCCGAACGAGTCGCTCTCCAGCGCCGCGTCGAGCGGCTCGACATGGCACGCAGCGTGAGGTAACCGCGAGAACCAGGCAGGCGTGGCATCGAGGGCCCGGACGAGGTCGGCGCGCATCCGCGCGAGCAGCTCGTCGGGAGTTCCCGGACGGTTGCCGACGTCCTCGGCCATGGCGGCGCGAAAGGCGGCCGTGTGGTCACCGAAGCCTGTGCGGTTGGCGATCTCTCGGCGTTCGGCCTCGATCGCCTCCAGGTCAGCCAAGCCGAAGCGATGGAGCTCGTCCGGATCGGTGCGCAGCGTGGTCCACTGGAGTCGCAGGGCGTCGTAGATCCGCTCGCCATCCGGCAGCGCGGACAGGCCGGAAGCCTCTCGCGTCTCAGGCAGGATGTCCCGGGTCGCGGCGAGCAGGCGGGCGTCGGCCGGCTGGACGTACTCACGAACCGCGGCGGCGATCTCGGCGCGATCCGCCGCGGACGTGACGGGCGGCGTCATGACGATGGGCGACGCCTCGGGCGGCTCGGCGATTCGCCGGCTGAGTTGCTCCGCGAATCGCTCGGCGACGATGCGCGCCGGCAGGATGCCCTGACGCCGCGCCTCCCCGATTCGGTCGACGTACGCGTCGATGAACGCGGGGTACGCGGCCAGGCGGCCCAGCCAGCGCTGCAGCCGCTCCGGAGTGTCGGCGCGCTGCTCCTGGGCCGCGTACGTCAGCGCCATCGGCGGCCCTTCCATGTGATCGACGGGCTCGAGCAGCGTCCATCCCGAATCCTCGACCTCGATGGCCGCCCGGCACATGAAGCGGAGGACGTCGGCCGTCACACGATCCTCGTCGGCCAGCTCGGCTGTTGCCGCGCCCGCTTCGGCCCCCCGGCCCGCCGTCAGCTCGTCGAGCTCCGCGAGCGTCCGGGCGTGGAGGGCGCGCATCGCTTCGCGGCCACGCGGCGAGGGGTCCTCGAGCCGGTCGTCGTAGCGATCGTCGCCGATCGAGGTGGCCAGCCGGGGCTGGAGCTCGAGCAGGCTCTCCCAGTAGCGCTGGGCGACCTCCTCGGCGGTGCGGGCAGCTATCCCTCAGGTACCTCGAGCTCGCCCGGATGGGTGAACGCAGAACCGCCGGCACCGGCGAACGTCATCGCCTCCCGGTAGACCGAGATTGCGTCGTCCACGCACATCACGACCAGATCGCCGGGCGTAGCGCGTCGCAGGGCCGTCCGCGCCGCGGCCATCTCCTGGAGCACCTTCTCGGCGCGGGCCACCCGCGCACGGCCGGACGCGCGGGCTTTGCGCACGCCTTCGATCACGTTGGAAGCCGTCTCGCCCGGGGCGCGGCCACGCAGGTTCTTGTCCTCCCGCACGATGATCTCGTCGAACGCGGTTGCCGCGACTGCGCCGTATTCGCGCTGGTCGTCGTCGCGCCGGTCGCCCGGAATGCCGATCACGCCGATCGCCCGACCCGAGCGCGCGCGCCGCTCGACCGTCGGCGCGTCGTCAGCGCCCTGATTCGGTCGCCGGCGCTCCTTGCCCTGGTGCTTTCCGGCACTGTCCTCGAGCATCATCCGGTTGACGAAGTCGGCCAGCTGCCGCATCCCGTCGACGTTGTGGCAGTAGTCGATGATCACCCGGATCCCGCCAATCTCCAGGAGGTTCAGCCGCCCGGGCGCCTGGAAGAACGACGTGCTGAAGGTGCGCAGGCCTTGGCGGATGTCGTGCAGGTGCGCGCCGGCCGCCCAGGCCGCGGCCGCCGAGGCGAGGGCGTTGGCAACGTTCATGCGTGCCCGACCGCCGAAGGTGGCGGGGATCAGGTGCGTGTAGACGACGGGCATCGTCCGCGGACCGAGCTTGAGGACCATGAGCTCGCCCTCGGGGGTCTCCTCCAGGCGGAACGCGGCGTGCCCGCGGCCTGTGTGGCCGTCGACCCGGTCGTAGCCGTCCTCGCCCTTGCGCGTCGCCATCGAGAAGTAGACGACCTCGCCCGCGCAGTGGCGCGCCATCCGCGCGACGAGGGGTTCGTCGGCGTTGAGGACGGCGGTTCCCGATCGGGGAACGGCCTCGACGACGACGGCCTTTACGTTGGCCAGCTGGCCGAGCGAGGTGATCCCGCCGAGGCCGAGGTGGTCGCCGCTGACGTTGGTGACCACGGCGACCTCGTTGCGGTCGTAGCCGAGCCCCTCGCGCAGGATGCCGCCTCGCGCGACCTCGAACACAACGGTGTCCACGGTCGGGTTCTGGAGGACCATCTGGGCGGACTTCGGGCCCGACATGTCGCCCTTCTTGATGAGCCGTCCGTCGATGACGATCCCGTCCGTCGACGTCATGCCCACCCGGCGGCCCATGAGCTTGAGGATGTGGCTGATCATTCGGACCGTCGTCGTCTTGCCATTCGTGCCGGTCACCGCGATGATCGGCAGCCGGGTCGTCGTCCCGGGCGGGAACAGCAGGTCGATGACCGGCCGGGCCACGTACTGCGGCTCGCCTTCGGTCGGATGGGTGTGCATGCGGAAGCCGGGGGCCGCATTGACCTCGACGATCGCGCCGCCCGTCTCGCGCACCGGGGTGGCGATGTCGGGGCAGATGAAGTCGATGCCCGCGACGTCCAGGCCCACGACCTGGGCGGCGGTCTCGGCGATCTCGACGTTGTCGGGGTGGGCCTCGATCGTGCGGTCGATCGATGTGCCGCCCGTCGACATGTTGCCCGTCAGGGCGAGCTTCACCCGCGTATTGGGCGGCGGCATGTCGTCGAGCTCGAAGCCCTGCGCGCGTACGATCTCCTCGGCCGCCTCGTCGACCGTGATGCGGGTGAGCACCTTCTCGTGGCCGATGCCTCGCCGCGGGTCCAGGTTCGCGATGTCGACGAGCTGGCGGACGGTGTGCTCGCCGTCGCCCACGACCGAAGCGGGCACGCGCTGGGCGATCGCGGCGACCTTGCCACCGATGACGAGGCAGCGGTAGTCATTGCCGGCGACGTACGTTTCGACGACGACGTCCCCCGACCGGCTCTCGCGCAGGGCCCCCGCGAAGGCCGACTGGACAGCCTCCTCCGAACGCAGGTCGAGGTGCACGCCCCGGCCGTGGTTGCCGTCGAGTGGCTTTACCACGCAGGGGAAGCCGAGCTTGCGCGCGGCTGCGACGGCCGCCTCGGCGGTATCCACGACCTCGGAACGGGGAACCGGCAATCCGGCCGAATCCAGCAGCCGGTTGGTCAGGTTCTTGTCGGACGCGACATCGACGGCGATCCCGCTCGTCCGTGAGGTCATCGTCGCCCGGATCCGCTGCTGGAACTTACCCTGCCCGAGCTGCACGAGGCTGTGCCGGTCGAGGCGCAGGTACGGAATGTCGCGGCTGACGGCCTCGTCGATGATCGCCTGCGTGGACGGCCCGAAGGCGAGGCGTTCGGCCAGCCTGATGAGCCGCTCGAGCTCCGTGCCGAGCATGAAGCTTGGGGAAGCCGACGGATCGACCAGGTGGTTGACCAGCGCGACAGCGATCCTGCCGGCCTCCAACCCGACCTGCTCCTCGCGGTACTCGTAGATCACGTTGTAGTGGCCGGGCGGCCCCGCGCCGCGCGTCTTCCCGTGGCGGACGTCCGTGCCGGCCAGGTTCTGCAGCTCGAGGGCGATGTGCTCGGCGATGTGACCCGCCCAGGTGCCCTCGCGGAGCCGGCTCAGGAAGCCGCCGCGCCGCCCCAGCGAGCAGGCGTGGTCCTCGAGCGTCGGGAGGATGTCGACCAGCGCCTCGCTGAAGCCCGGGAGCTTGTTCGAGGGAAACTGCTCGAGCACGCCGAGGTCGACGAGCATCCGGATGACCGGCTCTCGCGCCCAGTAGTTGGCGCCGCGCAGGACCCTCGTCTCCAGGATTCGGAGCGTTGGCTCGGGCCGCTGAACGCCGTTTCCGCCCACGCCGCGGGTCGCTCGCTTCCGGCGCGAGGGGCCGGCGACCTGCGCACCATCGCCGGCCAGCTTCCTCGTCCGGGGTGCTGGTGCGATCCGGGCCACGCGTCCTCCTTCGCGGTAGTGGATTGGTCCTCGCGGTCATCGCGACGAGGTTTCGGTCAGCTCGAAGCGGCCTCGCCCGGTACACCGGTCGGCGCCGCCTTCGCACGCCCCGGCAGCGCCCGCAGGGGAGGCGTCGCGAGTCGTTCCCGGCGACGCAGGTCGAAGCGGTATCCGCTCGGCAGCGAGTGGAGAACGACGTTGCTGATCATCAACGGCCGGTGCCCGCCCACCTCCCAGGCGTCGGTCTCCGAATGCGTCCCGTCGACGATCGTGATCGAGCCCCGGCCGATCACTTCCAGCACGTGATCGGGGCCGACCACACCGGCGGTGTCCTCGTCCACGCCCAGCCCGAGCAGGCTCGGGTTCTGGGCGATCAGGCTGAGCAGCCGCCCGAGCCTGTTTCGCTGCTGGAAGTGCTGGTCGACGATGACGCCCGGCAACACGCCGAGACCGGCGGCAATCTGCGCCATCCGCTGCTTGGGCGTCGCACCAGATGCCCCGAACGCGATCATGTGACTGCTCATGGCGCTCGCGCCGGCGCTCGTGCCGGCCACGACCGCGCCCTGGCGGAAGCGCTCGAGGATCGCGTCGGCGAGGCGGGTGCCGCCGATCGTCGAGCTCAGGCGCAGCTGGTTGCCCCCGGTCAGGAAGATGCCTGTCGCATCGCGCGCGACCATGGCCGACTTTTCATCATTGGCCTGCGAACGGCTCACCGCGTGGAGCGTCCGGATCGACGCGACGTTCAGGTCGCGGAAGATGCCGCGATAGCGCTCGCCGGCCTCGGCGCCCAGCGAGGACGCGGTGCTGATCACCATGATCCGGGCGTCCGCCCCACCGGCGAGCGACACGAACCGCGTGAGGATGACCCGATCCCGGACCTTGTCCTCCGCTCCGCCGATGATGATGACGGTCCCTTCGGTCATGATTGGCCGGGAGTATAGCCGGGGCCTCCTCGCCGAACCCCGTTCGGGGAGGTGCACAATGCCGGCACCATGCCCCGGGAGCTCCTCAACAAACCAACTCGGCGGCGGGCGGGTGTGTTCCGGCGAGCCATCCGCCGCGAGGTGTCGCGTCTCCACGACCGCGAGCGAATTGCCGCGATCGTCATCCTCATCGTCGTGCTCGGCGTGTTCACGGCCGGGCTCATCGCCCGCGGTGAGGCCGCCGGCGCCGACGCACGAGCGTACTGGGCGGCCGTCCGCATCTGGCTCAACGGCGGGGATCCCTACCACCCGACCGGCCCGTTTCTGCCCTACGTCTACGCGCCCTGGATGCTGCCGCTCTTCGCCCCGTGGGCGCTGCTTCCGTGGGACGTCGCCTGGTTCGTCTGGCGCGGCTCGGCCGTGCTGCTGCTCCTGTGGACCGGCCACTGGGCGTACCGGCAGCGCCCGTTGCCCACCGCGATCGCGGTGCTCATCCTGTCGTTCCCGATCGCCGCCAACCTCGATACCGGCAACATCACGCTGTTCCTGACGTTCATGGTCTGGGCCGCGCAGTTCGTCGGACCAAGGCTCGCCGGCCTTCTCTGGGGCCTCGCCACGTGGATGAAGTGGGTGCCCGGGCTGCTGTGGTTCATCCTCGCGCCGCGGGCACGCGCGTGGGGCCTCATCTGGCTGGCGATTGCCATGGTCCTCAGCGTGGCGACCCTCCCACTGACGATCGTCCAGCTCCAGGTCCTTTTCGGCTTCGGGCGGCCGCTGCGGGTCGACTACGCGGTCCTGCTGTGGGCGACGATTCCCTGGCTCTGGCGGCACCCGCACCCGCTGTGGTGGCTGACGCCTTCCGAATGGCCGCGCGTCGCGACAGCCTTCAGGACCGGGGCGTCCCTCTGGGCGACAACGTTTCGGACAGATCCCGACCACGGGGCCGAGCGAGCCGGCCGTGCGATGAGCCAGCGCCTGCGTTCGTTCCTCGGGTTGGGCGCCGGCTGACCGTCAGGTCGTCGCGGGCGCCTCGGCGGGAGTGGGGAGCGGTGTAGGTTCCGGAAGCGGGACATCCTCGCGGCGCCGCTCGTCGACCGGCCACAGGAACAGCGCGCCGAGCACGAAGAAGCTCACGCCGACGAGGAACGCCACCCGCGGCCCGAGCCCGTAGCCAAGAGCCTGGTTGACGGGATCCATGACGAGACGGCCGCAGATGGCGAGCGCGAGGATGCCCGCCGAAGCCGTGGCGACGTTGCTCATGCCCATGTACCGGCCGGACGAGGCCTTCGGGATGATGTCGGTCATGAGCGCCCAGTCGACGGCCAGGAAGACGCCCGCCGAGATCCCGAACAGCGCCACGCCGACCAGCGCGACGGGGATGTTCGGAGCCAGGGCAGTGATGGTCATGCCGGACGCGCCGAACAGACAGCTCGTGTAGATCACCTTCTTGCGACCCACGCGGTCGGACACGCGTGCCGCAGGAATCACCGATAGCAGGCTCCCGACCGTGATCACCGCGAGCACGATGAGCTGGGTCGTCCCGGTATCCGCCTGGTTGAGGGCGTGACTTTGGGCGAGGTAGAAGGTCGATAGCTGGACGAGCGCGGCGCCGCCCATCAGCACGAACAGGCGGGAGGCGACCAGGAACAGGAAGCTTCGCTCCCGGAGGATGTCCGTGCCCCACGCCTCCTGCGCGACGGAGAGCCACGAACGACCCTCGCGCGACTTCGGTGCCTTGCCCTCGTTCACGCGGATCACCACGCTGAGCATGGTCACCACCTCGAGCACCCCGAGGCTGATGGTCCCCAGGAAGAACTGGTTGTATTTGATCGCCAGGGCACCGATCGCGAAGCCGGCGACGTTGCCGAGCACCTGCATCAGGCCGACGAGCGCCGACGCGAGCCCGACCTGGTGTGCGGGTACGAGGTCCGGCACGTAGCCCTGGAACGGCCCCTGTGCGAAGTTCGAGCTGAATTGCAACAGCACGACGAACGCCGCGATGGTGATCAGCGCGTGGGAACTCGCGATCCCGTACAGGAAGATCACGTCGAGGATCGAGCCGATGAAGATGTACGGCTTGCGTCGGCCCCAGCGGCTGACCGTGTAGTCGCTGATCGAACCGACCGTCGGCTGGACGGCCATCGCGATGATGGCTCCGAAGATCGTCAGCTGGAGAAGCGCCTCGCCCTCGTGGCCCTTCGTGACGAGGCCATCGAACTGCAGGCGCCCGGTCAGGATGTCGTGCAGGCCCGCGAAGATCGAGGAAAGGCCGAGCCAGTAGATCGACAGCCGGATCAGCTGCCCGATCGGCAGCGTCGCGGTCGGGCGACTTCCCTCATCGGTCGCCGTGGCGGTGGTCGCCGTGGCGGTGGCGCTATCCATCGGCAGGTTCCTCTCGGCGTCTGTACTGGGCTGGGTTCAGACGCTGCCTCCGACGCGTTGCGGCTCCAAACGTTACACCTGCACCGGGCGCTGGGAAGCAAGGACCGCCGTGAATCCCGCGGGCACGACGTGGCGCTCCTTGGCGGTGGGTGCCACGAAGCGGAAGAGCGAGCGGTCGATCGAATAGAGCCCGGTCGAGACCACCTTCAGGCGGTCCAACCGGAACGTGAAGAGCGGGTTTTCGGTGTTGCCCGCGTAGTGCCGCACGACGCCGTCCGGAGTGAGGAGCGCCAGGTTTGCCTCGCCGCCGAACGTGCGGTGGAGCTCGGCGAGGACGTCCCCGTTGCCATCGCCGAATTTCGCTCCCGGCCAGCGGTCCTCCAGCCACCGCTGGGCCACCTCCGAATCCGCCCGGCCCGCGATCCGGCCAGCCGCCAGGTATCGCTCGCGCCACGGCCGATACGTGCGGAAATCACCGTTGTGTCCGAACGCGAACCGCCCTTTCGGGTCCTCGAACGGCTGCGTGTCGGCCGTGGTCACCGTCGACAGCTTCGAGGGCCGGCGCAGGTGCATCAGTGCGGCGCGCGTCTTAACCGCACCGAGCTCGCTGCGCGAAGGATCGTCGCGGAACGCCCGCACGTCGCGGTGCGACCCGATCCGACCCTCGCGGTCGACCCAGGCCACGCCCCAGCCGAAGCCCGCGATCCCGTACCGCTCCAGGCCCTCCGCGAGCGCCCACAGGTCTCCGAGCCGGAAGGGCTCCTCGGCATTGACGACGAACTGCTCGCACATGCAGGACCGATCTTAGGTCCATGCCCCAAGGCAGTGCGCACCGCCCACACGCCGGTTACGAGCGCTTTCGGATCGCAGCCTCGTACTCCGGGAAGTAGCGCCCGATGGTCGGGAGGTCGAATGCGCGCAGGATCGAGGTCGGCGGCTCGCGCTCGAACAGGAAGTCGAACGATCGCCTGACGAGATCCTCGGGCGAGGCCGAGCCGGGTGCGAGCCGCTCCAGGTCCGAACGCCGCACCGCGACCCGGTGGCGGGTGGTTGTGCGCTGGTCATCGACGGTGACATCGCAGTCCCAACCCTCGCTCGTTGACTCGCAGGCCACCAGGACTTCAGGCATTGGTGACCTGGCAGCTGGGGCACCAGTAGGTCGTCCGCGCCAACTCCCCATGCTGGCGTGAGGCGATCAGCGAGCCGCAGCGGGGACAGGGCCTCCCGGCCCGACCGTAGACCTGGTGGCGTTGACGGCCGCCCCGCGCCGCGCTGCGCAGGAGCAGCTCGCGAGCGCGTTGCACGACCCGCGTGAGGGTCGCGTCATCCAGCTCGCGTACAAGCGCGAAGGGCGCCACCCCTTCGGCGAACAGGGCCTCGCTCTTGCAGATGTTGCCGATCCCCGACAGGGCGCGCTGGTCGACGATCGCCTCGGCGATCGGAGCCTCTAGGCGGGTGTCGGCCCGCAGGCGTTGGACCGCCTCCGCCGGGTCGAAGTCGGGCGCCAGGAGGTCCGGGCCCAGCCGGCCAAGCGTCGGATGGATCGCTTCGGATCGCGCCTCGAACAGCTCAACGACCGGGGCATCGAAGCAGACCGCGACCGCGCCCGGAACCTCGAGGACGAGCCGCGCGCGGGACGCGGGCCGCCGCCACGGCTCGCCCGGCCGGTATCGGTGCCACGAGCCGTTCATGCGCAGGTGCGTGCGGATCTCCAGGCCGTTATCGAAGCGCAGGAGGAGGTTCTTCCCGACCGCCTCGACGGCTTCGACGGTACTACCCACGACGCGCTCGGCCTGCGCGCCGCCCGCCCTTGCGCGCGCCGCCGTCACCGTCCGACCGACGAGGTGCGGGCGCAGGCCATCCGCGGTTCGGTGAAGCGTGTCTCCCTCGGGCATCAGCCGCGGCCGCCAGTGGGCGAACGGAGCGCGAGCCCGCGATAGCCGGCGACGAACCCGGCTTCGATCAGGCGCTGACGCCATGGGGAGCTCGCAATGGGCTCGCCGTCGACTTTCGCGATGACGAGCTCGCGAACCCGCCGATCGGCCGAGGGCTCGCAGGGCCACCTCTGCGGACGCTCCATCGTCCGCCGCGGGCAGCGACTGCAGCGACGTTCCAGCCCTCTCGAGGTAGACAACCGCATCCCCATCGACCAGCACGACGTAGGCACCGGCTGCCCGCTGGAACGGGCGGCGGTCGTCCTCGCCGCGGCGAGGCCACGGAAGAGCGGCGCCATACGGATTCGCAGGGTCCGCGGCCGCGAGGAGTACTGCGCGCGGCTGCTCCGAGGCTTCGCGCAGCGCCCGGAGCCGATCCAGGGCGCCAGCAAGCGCGAACTGCGCCGCACCCAGGCCTGCCACGAAGTAGCCGCGCCGCACGCGACCGGCCTCCTCCAGGGCGCGGAACACGGGATACACGGCGGAGAACCCGCCTGCGATCCCTTCCGCCGCTACCGCCTCGCGGGTGACGACGCCGTGCCGGTCGAGCAGGGCGAGCGCCAGGGCGTGGGCTCGCTCGGTGGCGGACGTGGTTGGCT